>NZ_JBHZBH010000019.1:0-164404 GCF_042754765.1 Nonomuraea sp. NPDC059194
TCTGGCACAACGACAAGACCGGCCAGCCGATCAAACGGTCTCTGATCCCCTACGACCACTGAACTTGACCAGACCCCTTGGACTCATTCATCTAGAGGGGGCCTAGCCCTTTTTGTCGAGCTTCGTCTCGGTTTCCTTGGCCGCGCCGAGGACGGTGACGTCGCTGACCTTCCACACGCCCTTCTGCTTGATCATGACCAGCTTCAGGTGCGTGCCGAGGACGTTGCGCACCGCCTCCTTGCTGGTGACCTGCTGATCGACCGAGACCAGGGCCTTGGCGCTCGCGTCGTCGAGCTCCGACAGGTAAACCTCGCGGACCGTGGCCTTGGACACCGCCTCCAGCTTGACGATCACCTGCTCCATCGGGCCGCCGAACGCCTCGTCGTAGGTGGCGAGGAAGTCGCCCGAGGTCATCGCGATGACCTTGCCGCGGGTGGTCTGCAGGTCCTTGTAGTCGTAGCTGAGCAGGGTGGTGGCGAACGCGCTCGCCGCGCCCGACACCTCCAGGCGCAGGAGGCGGTCGTGCTCCAGCGGGGCCAGCCGGGACTGGAGGCGGTCGGCGCTGATCCACTGCAGGACGGCGGTCACCCCCGCCGTGGCCAGGACGAGCGCCAGCACCGCCCCGATCGCCACCCCACGCCACCGCGTCCTTGAGCCGGTACGGCCGGCGCCCACGTCGCCCGCTCCCACGGCTTTCGGCTCGCCGCCGCCCTCCGGCTCCGAGCTCGCGGCGACCGGCTCCGAGCTCGCGGCCACCCGCTCCGGTTCCGCGACCTTCGGCGCGGTGCCCGCGGCTTTCGACACCTTGCTCGCGGCCTTCGGCTCTTCTCCGGCGGCGCTCGGTTCCGTGCCTGTGGTCTCCCGGTCTGCGGCGTCCGCGACAGCGGTCTGCCGGTCTGCGGGCTCCGCGACCGTGGTGTCGGCCGGGGGGATGGTGGCGGCTGCTGCGACCTCCTCCCCGGTGGTCTCCTCGGCTCCGGTGGTCTCGGCGAGGTCCTGCTTGGTGCTCATGTGTCACTCCGTTCCGCGGCGGCGAGAGGACCGTCCCACCGCGATCCAGCCCAGCACGCCGCCGCAGACGACGAGGGCCAGCACGATCGCGATGACGAGCGGTGTGAGGTCCTGGGAGACGACGGCGCCGCCCTGGCTGGCGGAGGCCGAGGGGTCGGTGTCCCCGGCCTCGCCGACGTCCGCGGCCTTGCCGGAGTCAGCGGCAGTGGTCCGGTCGGCGTCGGCATGGGGACCGGCGTCGGTGTCGGCGCCCGAGGTCCGGCCGGTGTGGGCGTCGGCGTCGGTGTCGGTCTGGGTGGCGGTGTCGGGATCGGCTCGCGGGTCGTCCTCGAGGTTCGCCGGGTTCGCCGGGGGGTCGTTCTCCTCGTGCGGGCCCCTGTCCCGGGTGAAGTCCACCGTGCGGACCGGCGCGTGCTTCGGGCACTCCAGCACCGGCGCCATCTTCGGCGGCCCGATCGGCTTCTCGTACTCCTCGGCGGGCTGCGGGCCGCCGGGAACGCTGAAGATGAACGTCGTCCTGCCGTACACGGTGCCGTCAGGGCGTATGTCGCTGATGTCGTCGGTCAGGCTGAGCGCCGTCGGCACGTTGGCGAGCAACCGGTGGACGTCACGTTCCGTCGCCGCGGAGAAGATCGGCCGGTGCGGCAGTCCTACGGCGGTCAGCGCGCAGGAGAAGCCGGGTCGCGCCGTCCTGATCAGGGTGTCGATCTGCCCGAACACGCCGGGCCCGTGGTCGAGGAAGGCGTGCAGGTCCTTGCGCGACTCGCGCAGCGAGCCGGTCACCGCCGCCAGGTCGGTGATGCCCGCCGCCAGCTTGTCCCTGCGGCCCGCCAGCGTGCCGGTGAGCTGGGTGAGCTGCACCGCCAGCTCGTCGAGCGTCCTGGAGTTGTCGGCGAGGGTGTCGGTCAGGTCGTGGGCGTCGTCGATGATGCTCCTGATCGACGGCGCCCGGCCGTCCAGCGCCACCGCCAGCTCGTGGGTGATCGTCTTGGCGTCCTTGGCGGGCACCGCGTTGAGCAGCCTGCCCACGCCCTCGAACAGCTTCTTGTAGTTGAGCGCCACGGTCGTCCTGGCCAGCGGGATCACATCGCCTGGCGCGAGCGACGGGCCGCCCACGCCGGTCCTGGGCGGCGACAGCTCCACGTACGGCTCGCCGATGGCCGACTTGCGGCGCACCTCGGCCGTGCTGGCCCTGGGCAGCCTGATCTCCTTGTCGATGTCGAGCCCGACGACGATCTTGCCGGGCGCGAGCCGTACGTCGCCGATCTTGCCGACGCGGACGCCCAGGTAGGCGACGTCGAAGCCGCGCACCAGGCCGGGCGAGGAGACGAACTCGGCCGAGACCCGGTAGGGCTGGGTGATCGCGTCGAGCTTGATGATCGTGCTGAACGCCCAGATCGTCATCACGACGCCGAGCAGCGCGAAGAAGGCCAGGTTGAGATAGATGCGGGGTCTCATCGCGGCGGCTCCCACAGCAGGCGGAAGTCGTCGGGGCGGTTGGGCTGCGGTCCCGGGTCGACGTTCGGCCGGTGCGGGATGACGCCCTTGTTCTGCGGCAGCAGCAGGCCCTTCAGCCAGATGTAGATGAGCACCTGGCCGTTGACCGTGATCGGCGGAAGGTCGATGTAGGCCTGCATCCTGGTGACGAGCGTCTTGAGGTCCTCCTTGCCGCGCAGCATCGAGGCGCTGATGGCGTCCACCTCACGCAGCAGCGTGCGCAGCCGGGCCGCGTGGCGCGGGTAGACGGTGACGTTCGCCTCCTTGGCCAGCTTCGTCAGCGCGACGATCGTCTTCTTGATGTGCTTGCGGCCGTGTTTCACCCGGTCGGTGGCGGCGACGAGCGTGCCGGGCAGCCGGTCGAGCTCCTTGCTGCCCTTGGCGAGGCGGTCGCCGAGCTCGGCCAGGCCCTCGATGGTCGCGGCCATCTCGGCCCTGGCGGCGGCGTAGCTGTCGGTGACCTGGGCGGTCTGCCTGATCAGCTTGTTGACGTCGTCGCCCTTGCCCTCGAAGGCGGTGGCGGCGGCGTCGAGGATGGCGTTGACGTCCTGCGCGCCGAGCGCCTCGATCAGCGGTCCCGCCTTGGCGGTGACCTGCTCGATGTCGGGCTCGACGCTGGTGTCGGTGATCACGGCGCCGCTGGCCAGGAAGGGGCCGGTGGTCAGGTCCTTGCCCTTGGGCAGGGTGAGCAGCACGTAGTTCTCGCCCAGGATCGAGGTCTTGGCCACCGTCGCGCCGGCGCCGACGGGGACCCGCCGCTCCTGCTGGATGGCCATCGTCACCCTGGCCCGGTAGCCGTCCAGCCGTACGTCGGTGACGGTGCCGACCCTGACGTCGGAGATCTGCACGCTGTGGCCCACCACCAGGCTCTGCACGTCGGAGAACGTCGCCGACAGCGTCAGCTCGCCCCGCGTCGCGCCGATCGTCTGCAGCGTGCACCCCGACAGCGTGCACCCCGAGGCGGTGAGGGCCAGGGCGAGCGCGGCGTGTCTGACTCTCATCGCTTCCCTCGCTCGTAGGGGCAGTTGCTCAGCCCGCTCGGCAGGCAGTTCAGCTTGGGCAGGTTGAGCGAGTCGAACAGGGGCGCCAGCCACGCCCTGGTCATGGCGTTGAGCACGACGCGGATCTTGAGTACGTGGTGCTCCTTGTCCCAGGCGTCGATGAGCACGTCGGAGAAGTCGGCGGCGCCCTTGATCGTCTGGGCCGTCTGCTCGCTGTTGGCGCGCACGGTCAGGACCATCTCCGACAGCGTGGCGATGCCCTGGGGCAGGCGTTCCTGGTAGGCCTCGATGAGCACGTCGCCCCGCCGTACGAACTCGGCCATGCCGGAGATGAACCCGCGCAGCCGTCTGCGCTCCTCCGCCAGCGTGGCGCTGGCCTCGGCGAAGGCGTCGATCGTCTTGGTCACCTGGCGCTCGCGCTTGTTGAGGCTGGTGGCGAGCTTGTTGAGGCCTTTGGCCAGGTCGATGAGCTGCTCGTCCTGGGCGGCGAGCGTGTCGGTCAGCTCGGCGGTGTCGGCGAGCGCCGCGTTGATCGTCTTGCCGCGGCCCCTGACCCCGGCGGCCAGGTCGCCGGCCACGTCGCCGAGCTTGTCGGAGTCGAGGGCGTCGGTGAGCTTGGTGAAGGCATCGAGCGCGTCGTCGATCTCCACGGGCAGGTCGGTGCGTTCGAGAGGGATGACCGCGCCCGGGGCGATCTTCGGCTGGCCCGGCTTCCACGGGGGGTGGAGGACGACATTGCGCTCGCCGAGCGTGTTCTGCGGCGCGACGACGGCCTTCACGTCGCGCGGCAGCGGGATCTCGGGATAGACCGACAGCTCCACCCGGACCTTGTCGCCCTCGATGGTGATCTTCTCGACGGTGCCCGCGTCCAGTCCCATCACCTTGACCTTGGCCTGCTCGTACAGGCTGGGCGCCTTGGCGAAGATCGCGGTGAGGTGGTACGGCGCGGGGCCGAGCAGCGAGCACCCGCCGGTGGCGGCCAGCAGCACGACCATCACGGCCACAGCCAACCCGCGTCGAGTCATCGGTCGTTCTTCCTGTCCTTGGCGATCGCGGCCAGCACCTCAGGATTGATCGGCCCGAGGCCGGTGGCGATGGCCTCGATCCACGGCCCCTGACCGCCGATCGTCGCGAGCCCCGCGAACGTCGGCCCCGTCCACCCCAGCACCGAGTTGAGCTCGCGCCTGCTGCCCGCCAGCCTGGTGGTGATCGCGCTGGTGTTCTCGAGGGTGTCGACCAGGCTCTTCTCGTGCTCCACGATCAACTTGGTGGTGCTGGAGACCAGGGCGCTGCCGTCACCCAGCAGCGTGCGCAGCTCGGCCCTGCGCGCCCGCAGCTCGTCCAGCATGACCTCGATCGCGTCGATGAGCCGTCCGATCTGCTTGTCCTTCTTCTCCAGAACGTCCATGATCTTCGCGCTGTTGTCGAGGAGCTTCTGCAGGTCGGGGCGGCTCTTGCTGATGGTGTCCGACAGGTCGCCGATGTTCTTCAGCAGCCGCGTCACCCTGCCCCGCTTGGCCAGGTCGACCTTGCCCAGCTCGGTCAGCAGCTTGTCGACCGCCTTGGTATCGAGCCGGTCGACCAGCCTGGTGGCGTCCTTGAGCGCGTCGTTGATCAGGACGGGGGTGCCCGTGCGCTCGACGGGGACCGTCCGCTGCGCCTGCGGCAGTTCGTCGAGGTACGGCGCCGCCACCGGCCCGGTCAGCTTCACGTAGCGCCCGCCCAGCAGATTCGACAGCGTGATGTCGGCCCTGGTGTTGCGGCCGAGCCGGACCCCGCTGTCGACCTTCCAGGTGACCACCACATGGCCCTGGGAGTAGTCGGGCCGCACCTCGGTCACCTCGCCCACGCGCACGCCCGCCACCCGCACGTCGTTGCCCGTCTTCAGGCCGCCGGAATCGACGAAGATCCCCGACATGTGGTAGCCGCCCTCGAAGACGCCGAGCGTGCCGACCAGGAACGTGCCGACGACCAGCGAGCCGAGGACGCCGAGCGAGACGAGCCCGACGGCGATCCTGTTGCGGTCGCGGAACGACTTCAGCGCCATCAGTCACCCACCATGAGCCTGCGCAGGTCCTTCGAGCTCTGGATCTTCAGGCTCTCCCGCAGCGGCGGCGGCGTGTCCATGGGATAGGGGCACGGGGAGGGGCCGAGCGCCACGCACGGCACCGCGGAGATGAAGTAGTGGCCGCGGTTGACGCTGGAGTAGGCGCGGCTGAACAGCGGCTGGATCGTGGTCACCGTCCTGTCGACCTTGTCCACGTTGCGGCGGATCCCGGCGGTGAGCCTGGCCAGGCTGTCGGTGACCGCGCCGAGCTCCTCGGCGTTCTTGCCGAGCACCTCGTTGGAGACGTGGAAGGTGGTCGACAGCTCCACCAGCGAGGCGTCGATCAGCTCCCGGTTGTCGGCGAACGACTCCGACAGCGTCACCAGGTTGTCGACCAGCGCGGCGATCTGCTTGTCGCGCTTGGCCACCACGCCCGTGACGGTGGCGTAGTCCTTCAGCAGCTGCCGGATGAGCTCCTTGCGCTGGTTGACGGTGCCGGTGATGTCGTTGACGTTGTCGAGCAGCCGGGGGATGTTCTTGTCGTTGCCCTCCAGTGCCTTGCCCGCGGCGGTGAGCAGCTGGTTGATCTGTTCGGGGTCCAGGCTCCTGGTGAGCGGGCCGAGGTCGCTGATCAGCTCGCCGACGTCGACGACGGAGGAGGTGCGGGCGATGCGGGCGCCCGGCGCGAGCTTGTCGGGCGCGGTGCCGGGGACGAGATAGACCACGCGCTGCCCGACGGCGTTGCGCCACCTGATGGCGGCCTCGCTGTCGGAGGGGATCCGCACCGCCTCCTGGACCTCCAGCGTCACCTCCGCCCTGCCGTTCACGACCTCGATGGAGTCGACCTGGCCGACAGGAGCGCCCGCGATCTTGACCTGGTCGCCCTCCTGCAGCCCCGAGACGTCGTCGAAGGTGGCGACCAGCGGGTAGCCCGCGCCCGTGCTGACCCTGGCGATCTGTACGGCGAGCAGGACGATCAGCGAGCCGGTGACCGCGAAGAACAGCCCGAAGCGAAGGAGGGTCCAGCGGCGGACGACGCGTTCCCTGGAGGCGGCCATCTCAGCGCCTCCCGTCGGTCGGACCGCACGCGCCCACGATCAGCTCGCAGATGTCGGTCGCGACGAACGCCTCCACCTGGATCTGGCGGTTGCCGCCGGGCCCTTGGGCCTCGATGAGCTTGTTGAGCAGGTCGACCAGCCTCGTTATGCCGCGCACCCCGTCACCGGCCAGGCCGAGCTGGGCGTAGACGAGTGCGGCCACGCGCTCGGCCGAGTGCACGCCCTCGCGCAGGTCGCGCCGGTGCTCGCGCAGACCGTGCGCGCCGAGCGCGGAGACGTCGGAGATCTGGTCGAGCAGGACGCGCACCTTCTCGGCCCGCTCCAGCAGGCCAGGGGTGATGGTGTTGACGTCGGAGCCGATCGCGACGATCTCGTCGCCCTTGTCGGCGAGGGCGGCCGACAGCGCCGCCGTGTCGCCGAGGAACCTCCTGGCCCGCTCGCGGTGCCGGTGCGCGACGCCGACGACGGTGCCGGCGTCGTCGAGGAGCTCGCGCATCGTCTTGCCCTTGCCCTCCAGGCCCTTGGCGATCGTGTGGACGATGACCGTGACCTCGCGGGGGTCCACCGCGTCCAGGCCCGTGTAGGCGTCGCCGAGCGTGTCGGACAGGTCCAGCGGCTCCTCCGTGTCGGTGATCACGGCGCCCGCTCCCAGATAGGGGCCGCGCGCCTCGCCCGCGCCGAGCCGTAGATCCACGAACTTGGGGCCGAACACCGAGGTCGGCTCGATGGAGGCGACCGTGGTCTGCGGCAGCCGTACCCCCGGCTCGATGTGCATGGTGACGACGGCCTGGCCCTTGCCGTTCAGGTCGACCGCGGTCACGTCGCCCACGGTGATGCCGCGGATCTTGACGGGGGAGTTGGTGTCCATGCCCTGCCCGGCGCGGCCGAACACCGCCTGGACCCTGGTGCCGCTGACCTCGGTGACGGCGCGCACGAGGAAGAACCCCGTCGCGACCAGGACCAGGACCACCACCAGCGCCACGGCCATGCGGGCCGGCAGGGACAGCTCGTTACGGCCCACGGCTCACCCCGTCAGTTTCACGCCGCTGCCGTCCCCCCAGAACAGGAACGACAGCAACAGGTTGAGCAGGACGATCATGACGATCGACTGGCGGATCGCGCGCCCGGCAGCCACGCCCACGCCGACCGGGCCGCCCGTGGCGTAGAAGCCGTAGTAGCAGTGGATGACGATGACCACGAAGGCGAAGACCGCGACCTTGATCACGCTGTAGACGATGTCGCTCACCGGCAGGCCGATGTAGAAGTAGTAGTCGTAGACGCCGGGCGCCATCCCGAACAGCGCCGTGCACATCAGCCGGGTGGCGAAGAAACTGGCGAACAGCGCGATCAGATAGATCGGCAGCAGCGCGACCAGCGCGGCCACGACGCGGGTGCAGATGAGGTAGGTGAAGGCGTTGATGCCCATCACCTCCAGCGCGTCGATCTCCTCCGAGATCCGCATCGCGCCGAGCTCCGCGGTGAACGACGAGCCCACCTGCGCCGCCAGCGCGACCGCCGCGATGATCGGGGTGATCTCGCGGACGTTGGCGAAGCTGCCGACCAGGCCCATGAACGACTCCGCGCCGATCGCCTGCAGGCCCTGGTAGCCCTGCAGGCCGACGGTGGCGCCCACGACGAAGGCCATCGTGAACACCACGAAGATCATGCCGCCGCCGACGACGGTCGCGCCGACGCCCACGACCACGTCGCTGACCTGGCGCATGACGACCTTGAAGTACTTCAGGCGCAGGATCACGTCGCGGACGGAGTAGAAGAGCACCTTCCAGACGAACAGCGGCCAGTCGGCCAGGCTCGCGAAGCGCTCGGCCGCCTCCCTGCCTGCCCCGGCCAGGCGCAGGCCCGCCGTACGGGTGACCATCACAGCACCTTCGGGGGGAAGGCGAGGAAGTAGATCGCGCTGATCACGTAGTTCATCCCGAAGACCAGCATGAACGTGACGACGGTGGCCCTGTTGACCGCGCGGCCCACGCCCACCGGGCTGGTGGCGCAGGTCATGCCCATGTAGCAGGACACCGCGGCGGCGATGAAGCCGAACACCCACGCCTTGAACAGCGTCACGATCAGGTCGGTCGTCACCACCAGCGACAGGGCGCCGTCGAAGTACGCTCCGGGGGTGACGCCCTGGACGATCACGTTGAAGAAGTAGCCGCCCGCCGCGCCCGCCACGATCACCAGCGGGGCCAGGCAGACCGCGACCGTGCTGGCCGCCCACATGCGCGGCGTGACCAGGCGGTGGATCGGGTTGACCGCCATGACCTCCATCGCGGCCAGCTCGTCGCGGATGTGGCGGGCGCCGATGTCGGAGGTCATCGCGCTGCCTCCGGCCCCCGCGATGAGCAGGGCGCTGGCCATCGGCGCCACCTCGCGCACCAGACCGACGAAGACCGCGCTGCCGGTGGCGGAGGAGGCGCCCAGCTGCCAGGCCAGCTCACCCACCTGCAGGGCGACGGTGGCGCCGAGGGGGAGCGAGACCAGCAGCACGGGGACGCTGGTCACCTTGGCCAGGAACCAGCACTGGGCGACGAACTCCCACCACCACGTCCTGACGTCCCAGGTACGGCGCAGGCCCTCGAGGACGATCACGAACAGCTCGCCCACCTGGCCCAGCACGCTTCCGGCCTTACGGCCCACGTACCCGGTCAGCGCCATGACCACCTCGGGAGGCTCGACTATGGATCAGTCACCTTACTGACGGGTAGTCCAGTAAGTCGATGCTTCCCTGGGAATTTGAGGAAAAGGTATGAGACGCAGCTCACAGGTTGTCAGCCCACCACGAAATGTGACGGCCCTGTGACCTTTCGGGATCGGCGGGGCGCGGTGTGGCGGCGGTCGAGCGCGGTGGGGCCTTGCGGGTGGATGGAGCGGTTCCGGTCGGGGCAGCAGCGCTGGGCTGGGCGGCAGGGCTGGGCTGGGCGGGTTTTGGGAGGCATCTCCGGGAATGCGGGCCGGTGCCCGGCCGGGCCGTACCAACCCAAGGTTCTGGCCAGGAAAGCGAAAGGCCCGGCCGTGTGAAACGGCCGGGCCTTTCGTTGGTAGCGGGGACAGGATTTGAACCTGCGACCTTTGGGTTATGAGCCCAACGAGCTACCGAGCTGCTCTACCCCGCGTCGACATGCATAAGACTATCAGCTCCGCGAGGTGCTCACGCCCACTCGGTCCCAGGGGGCGTACGGGAGGTCAGCCGAGCAGCGCGGCCATCCAGCCCTCGACCTCGTCGGGGTGGCGGGGCAGCCCCGCCGACATCAGCCGGGCGCCGTCGGAGGTGACGACCAGGTCGTCCTCGATGCGCACGCCGATGCCGCGGAACTCCTCCGGCAGCGTCAGGTCGTCGGCCTGGAGGTAGAGGCCCGGCTCGACGGTCAGGACCTGGCCCTCCTCCAGCACGCCGTCCAGGTAGCTCTCGGCCCTGGCCTTCGCGCAGTCGTGGACGTCGAGGCCGAGCATGTGGCCGCTGCTGCAGACGGTGTAGCGGCGGTAGAGGCCGCTTTCCATCAGGCTGTCGGGCGAGTCCTTCAGCACGCCCCAGGCGTGCAGGCCCTCGCAGATGACCCGCATCGCCGCCAGGTGGAAGTCGCGGAAGCGCGCGCCGGGCCGCAGCGTGTCGATGGCCGCGTTCTGCGCCTCGTAGACCAGCTCGTAGACCTGCCGCTGGACCGGCGAGAACCGGCCCGACAGCGGCAGCGTCCTGGTGATGTCGGCGGTGTAGAGGGAGTCGGTCTCGATGCCCGCGTCCAGCAGCAGCAGGTCGCGCTCGTCCAGCCGGCCGTCGTTGCGGATCCAGTGCAGCACGTTGGCGTGCGCGCCCGAGGCGACGATGCTGTCGTAGCCGACCGCGTTGCCCTCCAGGCGCGAGCGCAGGCCGAAGATCCCCTCCAGGTACCGCTCGCCACGCCGCTCGCCCAGAGCCGCCGGTACGGCCCGCACCACGTCCTCGAACCCGCGCGTGGTCGCGTCCACGGCGAACTGCAGCTCGGCGACCTCCCACTCGTCCTTGACCAGCCGCATCTCCGACAGGAACGTCTCCAGCTCCGCGTCGCCCTCGCCCGGCGCGACCCGCGCGTCCATGGAGGCGTCCACGCCGCGCAGCACCCTCGCCCGACCGCCGAGCGACAGCTCGCCGATGTGCGCGCACTCCACCTGGTAGAGGTCCTGCGCCTCCGCCAGGTCGGGGCGCCGGCCCACCCAGAACTCCCCGTAACGCCTGTCGCGGTAGAACTCCTGGCTGCCCGCCCGCGGCGAGCGCGGACGCAGGTAGAGCACCGCCTCGCCGGTCGGCTCGATCACCAGCACGTCGTCGGGCTCGGTGTCGCCCGTCAGGTAGGCGAAGGCGCTGTGGGTCCTGAACCGGTAGTCGCTGTCGTTGCTGCGCGCCTTCAGCGAGCCCGAGGGGATCACCAGCCGCTCACCGGGGAAGCGCGCGGCCAGCGCGGCCCGCCGTTTGGCCGCCCACGGCGCGACGGGAAGCGGCTCAAGACCGGTGTGGCGGGTGTCCGCCCAGCCCGTCTCCATGAAGGCGGCCAGTTCGTCGGTGATGGGCAGGTCGTGGCTGCCGGTGTTGAGCTTCTCGGACATGGCGGATCCCTGGCGAATAGGAAGTGATATTTCACATGGTATGGCTGTGCGCCCTCCAGCACCCTAACGGGAAAATCAGCTTCGCTCATGATTGGCCCGAGCGCGCTCAGGGGACAGTCATGGGTACCTACAGCCGAGGTGGTGGTCCATGCTGATCGGAACGATCTTGCGGAGCAAGGGATCGGAGGTGGCGACGGTACCCCCGGACGCCACCGTGCGCGAACTGCTGGCCCAACTCGCCGAATGGAACATCGGCGCCGTCGTGGTCTGCGACGACGACTCGGTGATCGCCGGGATCGTGTCCGAACGTGACGTCGTGCGCAGGCTCAACGACACCGGGCCCGCCATCCTCGACGCACCCGTGTCGGAGATCATGACGGCCGAGGTCCGCACCTGCCAGATCGACGCCAACGTCGACGAGTTGCGCAGGACGATGACCACCCACCGCATCAGGCACGTGCCCGTGATCGACGCGGGCCGCCTGGTCGGCATCGTGAGCATCGGAGACGTGGTCAAGAGCACCATCGAGCAACTCGAGACGGAGAAGGCGTCGCTCGTCGACTACCTGCACCGCTGACCGGAGGCGGGGGGCATGGCACGCTTGTCCCCGTGACGTACGGCCACCCCCCGCCACCGCGCGCGTCGAACAGCCCGACGTTGATCCTGCTCGCCTCGGGGCTGGCCGGGATCCTGGGCTTCCTCATCGGCTTCTTCGCCGGGCTCGGCTCGTCCGAGCCCGCCGCGGCCCCGCCGTACTCGGGGCCGGAGATGACCATGATCATGGAGAGCCCGACGGCAACGCCCACGGGCGCCCCGGCCACCGGCGGCCTCGGGACCACCCCTCCCGCCGGCCAGCAGCCCCCCGCGACCCCGACCACCGGCGGGCAACCCATCGGACAGCAACCCACCGGACAGCAACCCACCGGACAGCAACCCACGGGCGGTCTTCC
Organism: Nonomuraea sp. NPDC059194; assembly: GCF_042754765.1. Classification (NCBI taxonomy): domain Bacteria; kingdom Bacillati; phylum Actinomycetota; class Actinomycetes; order Streptosporangiales; family Streptosporangiaceae; genus Nonomuraea; species Nonomuraea sp. NPDC059194. Next base: position 12,158 of record NZ_JBHZBH010000019.1, read on the forward strand.
GGTCGGCAGCGGAATCCAGGTGGTCGGCACCGACATCCAGCCCGGCACCTACAAGACCGAAGGACCCGCCGCGGGCCAGCCGATATGTTACTGGGCGCGGCTGAAGGGCACCGGCGGCGACCCGGCGGACGTGATCACCAGCGGCCTGCCCACAGGCCCCGCGACCGTCACCATCGAGGCAACCGACAAGGCCTTCCAGAGCGGGGGCTGTGGACCATGGGTGAGATTGTGAAACTCAAGCTCGATCTGCACGACATCTACAACAAGGGCGACCAGATCGACAGGGCGCTGCGCGGCATCATCGACGAGGCCATCCGCACGCGGGCCACCGAGGTGGAGATCATTCCCGGAAAGGGCAGCGGACAGCTCAAGAAGAAGGTGCTGCGCTTCCTCGACCAGAAGGAGATCAAGGCGCTGTACCACCGCATCGACAAGGACGCCAAGAACCACGGACGACTGTTCGTCTACTTCAGGCACAAGTAACAGGGCGGTGCGCCCATGGGCGGGAACCGGGGGAGTGGGGAATGATGCGAGCATGTCGATCCTGCGAAACTTCCTGGAATGCGTGCGCACCGGCGGCATCGAGATCGTCGACCTGACCGCGCCCCTTTCCGACCGGACGCCGATCCTCCAGCTGCCCGAGCCGTTCGGGAACACCATCCCCTTCCGCCTGGAGGAGATCAGCCGCTACGACGACCGCGGCCCCGCCTGGTACTGGAACGACATCCACACCGGCGAGCACACCGGCACTCACTTCGACGCGCCCGTCCACTGGGTGACCAACCGCGACGGTCAGGACGTCTCGCAGGTCCCCGTGCAGCGCCTGCTCGCGCCCGCCGCCGTCCTCGACTTCGCCGCCGAGGCGTCCAAGGATCCCGACTTCCTGCTGCAGGTGGAGCACGTCCAGGAGTGGGAGCGGGTCAACGGGCCGCTGCCCGAGGGCGGCTGGCTCCTCTACCGCACCGGCTGGGACGCCAGGGCGGACAGCGCCGCCGACTTCCTCAACGAGGGCCACTCGCCCGGCATCTCGGTGGAGTGCGCGCGCTGGCTGGCGCGCGAGGCGCCGATCCTCGGCGTCGGCGTCGAGACCGTCGGCACGGACGCGGGCGCCGCCCACTCCTTCGACCCCGCCTTCCCGTGTCACTCGTTCCTGCTCGGGGCGGGCAAGTACGGCCTGACCCAGCTGCGCAACCTCGACCGGCTCCCGCCCACGGGCAGCGTCGTCATCGCGCCCCCGCTGCCGATCGTCGGCGGCTCCGGCAGTCCCGTGCGCGTGCTGGCGCTGGTCGAACGGTGATCGTCGCCACGCTCGTCGGCCGGGTGCTCGCCGAGCTCGGCGTCGAGACGGTCTTCGGCGTGGTCGGCAGCGGCAACTTCCACGTCACCAACGCCCTCGTGGCCCACGGCGCGCGCTTCGTCGCCGCCCGCCACGAGGGCGGCGCGGCGACCATGGCCGACGCCTACGCCCGCATGAGCGGCGGGGTCGGCGTCCTGACCGTGCACCAGGGTCCCGGGCTGACCAACGCGATGACCGGCATCGCCGAGGCGGCCAAGAGCCGCACGCCGATGGTCGTGCTGGCGGGCGAGGCGACACAGCCCCGCTCCAACTTCCACATCGACCAGGACGCGATGGCGCTCGCCGTCGGCGCGACGCCGCTGCGGGTCCGCTCGGCTCAGACCGCCGTCGAGGACACCGTCGAAGCCTTCCGTACGGCGCGCGCCGGCCGTACCGTGCTGCTCAACCTGCCCTTGGACGTGCAGAACGAGTTCGGCCGGTGGGGTGAGGTGTGGGAGCTGGTCGTGCAGAGCGCGCGCACCGCCGCCTCGGTCAGGATCGAACAGCCCGCCTCCGAGCACGACACGGCGCGGCTGGCCGAGCTGCTGGCGGGCGCGCGGCGGCCGGTGTTCGTGGCGGGCCGCGGAGCCAGGCACGCCCGCCGCGAGCTCGAGGCCCTCGCCGACCGGGTGGGCGCGCTGCTGGCCACGTCGGCGGTCGCCAAGGGGCTGTTCAGGGGCAGCCCGTGGGACCTCGACATCAGTGGCGGCTTCTCCTCGCCGCTGGCCGCCGAGCTGATCGCCGACGCGGACGTGCTGGTCGGCTGGGGATGCGCCCTCAACATGTGGACGACCAGGCACGGCAAGCTGATCGGAGCCCGTACCAAGGTCGTCCAGGTGGACCTCGACCGCGACAGCATCGGCGCGCACCGGAGCGTCGAGCTGGGAGTCGTGGGCGATGTCGCGTGGGTGGCCAGGGCGGTGGAGGCGGCGCTCGACGACCTGCCCTCCGGGGTCGGCCGCCGCACGCCCGAGCTGGCCGTGCGGATCGCGGGTGAGGCGCGGTGGCGGAGCGTGCCGTACAAGGACGAGAGCGGAGAAGGCAGGATCGACCCGAGGACGCTCACGATCGAGTTGGACGACCTGCTGCCCGCCGACCGCGTCGTCGCCACCGACTCCGGGAACTTCATGGGATATCCGGCGATGTTCCTCGACGTCCCGGATGAGCGGGGGTTCTGCTTCACCCAGGCCTTCCAGTCGGTCGGCCTCGGCCTGGCCAGCGCGATCGGCGCGGCGCTGGCACTGCCCGGCAGGCTCGCCGTGGCCGCGCTGGGCGACGGCGGGGCGCTGATGGGGATCGCCGAGCTGGAGACCGTGGTACGGCTCGCGCTGCCGATGGTGATCGTGGTCTACGACGATGAGGCGTACGGGGCCGAAGTGCACCACTTCGGGCCTTCGGGACATCCGCTCGACACCGTCACCTTTCCCGCCGTCGACTTGGCCGAGATCGCCAGAGGGTACGGCTGCGCGGCGGTGACCGTGCGGGAGCGGGGCGACCTGGCGGCGGTGACCTCGTGGTTGGACGGGCCGAGAGACCGGCCGCTGTTCGTCCACGCCAAGGTCAGCGGCAGGCGCGGGTCGTGGTGGCTCGAGGAGGCGTTCAGGGGGCACTGACGTGCTCGTCGCGTGGGTGGTCAGAGCTTGCGGTAGGTCCTGGCTTCCTCGGCCGCGGCCAGCACCTGGGCGAGCTCCGCGCCCGTCGCGGCGCGGACGGCCGCGGCGATCGCACCCTCCACGAACGGCACGTCGGCCAGCACCACCCGGCCCGGCTCCTCCAGGAGCTTGGCGGTCAGCACGGAGCTGCCGAGGTCGGGCACGAGGAGCACGCCCGCGCCGCCGTCCGCCTCGGCCACGGCCTGCTCGATCAGGTCCAGGCTGGTGCCGAGCTCCCCGTCGGCCGTGCCGCCCGCCGCGGCCACGACGGCCTCGGGTCCGGCGATCTGCCTGGCCAGCGCCGCCGCCTCGGCCGCCAGGGCGGCGCTGTGCGACACCAGGACGATCCCCACCACGCCGGTCATGGGTGGAGGGCGGAGACGAGGAGGGCGGCCGAGGCGGCGCCGGGGTCCTCGTGGCCGACGCTGCGCGGGCCGAGGTAGCTCGCTCTCCCCTTGCGGGCCTGCAGCGGGATCGTCGCCTTCGCCCCCTCGGCCGCCGCCACCGCCGCCCGTTCGAGCGCCTCGTCAGGCTTGACGCCCTCCTGGACGGCCGCCGACAGCGCTCGCGACGCGGGCGCCAGAGCGTCGACCATCGTCTTGTCGCCCTCCGACGCCTTGCCGAGCCGTTTCACCGCCTCGATCGCCGCGGACAGGCCGGTGGCCAGGTCGTCGAGCGATACCTCCCCCGCGTCGCCGAACGACTTGCCGAGCTGGCGGAACAGCGTGCCGTACAGGGGTCCGGAGGCGCCGCCGACCCTGCGGACGAGCGTGGTGCCCACCAACGTGAGGAGCTGACCGGGCGTGTCCTGCGGGGTCTGCTCCATCGCCTGCCGTACCGAGGTGAAGCCGCGGTCGAGGTTCGTGCCGTGATCGGCGTCGCCGATGGCGGCGTCGAGCCTGGTCAGCAGGTCGCGGTTGATCGACAGGACGCGGACGCTCTCCTGGATCCACGCGGTGAAGAACACGACGTCCATCAGCGCCCCCAGCGCAGCGCGGGCGTCTGCACGGGCGCGTCCCACAGCCGGGTGAGCTCGGCGTCGAGCCTGCACACGGTGACCGAGAAGCCCTGCATGTCGAGACTCGTGACGTAGTCGCCGACCAGCGAGCGGGCCACGCGCGCCCCTTTCGCCCTGATGTAGCGCTCGATCTCGGCGAAGGCGATGTAGAGCTCGATCAGCGGGGTGCCGCCCATGCCGTTCACCAGGACGAGCAGGTCGCCCGCCAGCGGCAGGTCGCCGTGGATGGTGTCCATGGCGAGCGCGGCCAGCTCGCGCGCCGGGGCCATGGGCACGCGGGAGCGCCCGGGCTCGCCGTGGATGCCGATGCCCAGCTCGACCTCCGTCTCGGGCAGGTCGAACGTGGGCTTGCCGGCGGCGGGCACGGTGCAGGAGGTGAGCGCGATGCCGAACGACCTGCTGCGCGCCACCACCTCTCCCGCGATCCTGGTCGTCTCGGACAGCGGGGCGCCGCTCTCCGCCAGCGCCCCCGCGATCTTCTCGACGAACAGCGTGGCGCCGGTGCCCCTGCGTCCGGCCGTGTAGAGGGAGTTCTGGACGGCCACGTCGTCGTCGACCACGACGCTGGAGACCGCCAGGCCCTCCTCGGCGCACAGCTCGGCGGCCATCTCGAAGTTCATGACGTCGCCGGTGTAGTTCTTGATGACGTGGAGCACGCCCGCCCCGCCGTCGACGCGCCTGGTCGCCTCGATGACCTGGTCGGGCACCGGAGAGGTGAAGATCTCGCCGGGGCAGGCGGCGTCGAGCATGCCGTACCCGACGAAGCCCGCGTGCAGCGGCTCATGGCCCGAGCCGCCGCCGGAGACCAGCGCCACCTTGCCCGCGCGCGGCGCGTCGGCCCGCCAGACCACGCGCCCCTCCACGTCGACCCGCAGCGCGGGGTGGGCCGCCGCCAGCCCCGCCAGCGCGTCGGCGACCACGGACTCGGCACTGTTGATGAGCTTCTTCACGCATCCTCCTGCCCGTACCACGCTGACCCCTCTTCCGGTTTACGCCTGGATCCGGGCCGAAGCGATATCTTCACCGCAATCCTGACGTGGAGTTCGGAGGGCTGTCCAGGACGAGCGGCCGCCGGTCCCGAGGGCACGTAGTCCTACCTGAGTGCGTTACCTTCTGCACATGGCTGAGATCGTGTACCCGCCGGTGATCGCCACCGCGCGGACCCTCTTCCGGATCATGGACTACCGCTTCCATATGGAGGGGACCGAGCACATTCCGCGCACCGGCGGCGCCGTGCTGGTCAGCAACCACATCAGCTATCTCGACTTCATCTTCGCCGGCCTGGCCGCGCTGCCGTCCAAGCGGCTGGTGCGCTTCATGGCCAAGGACGACGTCTTCAAGCACCGCATCTCAGGACCGCTCATGCGCGGGATGCACCACATCCCCGTCGACCGCGGCGCGGGCGCCGGCTCCTACGCCACCGCGTTGCGCATGCTGAAGGCGGGCGAGATCGTCGGTGTGTTCGCCGAGGCGACGATCAGCCGCTCCTTCACCGTCAAGGACATCAAGAACGGCGCCATCCGCATGGCGCAGGCCACCAAGGTGCCGCTGATCCCGGTGGCGCTGTGGGGCAGCCAGCGGGTGTGGACCAAGGGCAGGCCCAAGCAGCTCACCCAGCGCCACGTGCCGCTCACGATCCTGGTGGGCGAGCCGATGTACCCCAAGCGCGGCGACGACATGGGCGAGCTCACCACGGGGCTGCACACCCGGATGTCGGAGCTGCTCGACAGGGCGCAGCGGACCTATCCGGAGATCCCGGCGGGCGTGTGGTGGCAGCCGGCCCATCTGGGCGGCACCGCTCCCACGCCGGAGGAGGCGGCGGCCATGGACGCGGCCGAGGCCGAACGCCGGGGCAAGGACCAAGACTGACGATCTTCTGGGAGGCTGGCTGCCAGCCGTACCAGAAGGGGTCGAATGTTTGGGATCGTCCGGCCTTGCCGTCATGTGCTGTGCGGTGGGCTGTTCAAGCAGTGGATGGCGCACCTGTGCGGGCTGTGCCTGGCCCTGCGCGACGAGCACGGCCACGTCTCCAGGCTGGTGACGAACTACGACGGGCTGCTGGTCTCCGTCCTGACCGAGGCGCAGACCCTCGCCGCCGCCCCGCGCAGGCGCGCGGGGGCGTGCGCGCTGCGCGGGTTCAAGGGCGCGGACGTCGTCGAGGCCCAGGGGGTACGGCTGGCGGCGTCGGTCTCGCTGGTCCTGGCGGCGGGCAAGCTGCGTGACCACGTCGCCGACGGCGACGGCGCCTACCGCGGGCGGATGGTCGCCGCGGCCGCCGAGCGGGTCGCCGGCCGATGGTCGAGGGCGGGCTCCCGTACGGCCGGCGCGCTCGGCTTCGACCCCGGCCCGCTCACGCTGGCGGTGCGGGAGCAGACCCGGCTGGAACGCACGCCGGGCCTGAGGCTGCTGGAGCTGACGGCGCCGACCGAGGCCGCCGTGGCCGCCGCGTTCGCGCACACGGCGGTGCTGGCGGGCAAACCCCGCAACCGTCAGGCGCTGGAGGAGGCGGGCCGCCTGTTCGGCCGCCTGGCCCACCTGCTCGACGCGGTGGAGGACCTGCCCCGCGACCGTGACGCCGGCGCCTACAACCCGCTCACGGCCACCGCCACGGACCTGGCGACCGCCAGGCGCCACTGCGACGACGCGCTGTTAGGCATCAGGCTCGCCGTGGACGAGCTCGACCTGGAGCGGCGCGGCCTGGTGCGGGCGCTGCTGGTCAAGGAGCTCGGCCACTCGGTCACCCGCGCCTTCGCCGCGGCCGGGACCGAAGCTGCGGCCTGGACTAAAGCTGCGGCCGGGACCGAAGCCGCCGCCGAGGTCGAGCCGGACAGCCCGGAACGCACCAGACAGCGTCCGCCCGACCCCGGCGGGCTGCTGTCGCTGGCCTGCACGACGCTGACCTGCTGCACCTGCGGCCTGTACCGGCCCGAATGGGACGAGGAGCACGAGCAGAGCTGTTGCTCGCGCCTCGACGGCAGCGGCTGCGACGCCTGCGGCAACTGCAGCAACTGCGACTGCTCGTGCTGCGGCGACGGCTGCTGCTGCGATGGCTGTGGCTGCGACTGCTGACCGTAGGTAGGGGGAACGCTCAGATGGCTTCCTGGTAGCTGCCGGGGGCGCGGACGCCGGCCAGCATGCCCGCCGCGCGCTCGGGCGAGGGCCGGTGCGCCGGGTCGTGGTGGAGCAGGCCCTCGATGAGCGGGCGCAGCATCCCCGCCCTGCGCGGCCGGGGGAAGCCGCCCTGGCGCAGCAGGTCGAGCACGGTGGCGGCGTCCTTGCCGGGGTACGGCGGGCGCCCCTCGACCGCGCTGTAGAGGGTCGCGCCGAACGACCACATGTCGCCCTCCTTGGTGGCCATGCCGCCCGACAGGCGTTCGGGCGCCATGAAGGCGGGAGTGCCGCGCAGGCCGCCCGAGCGGGAGGAGTTGAGGTCGGCCTCGGCGGTGGCGATGCCGAAGTCGGTCAGGACGACCCTGTCGCCGGTCAGCATGACGTTGGCGGGCTTGACGTCACGGTGCAGGACGCCCGACTTGTGCGCGTGGCGCAGCGCCCCCAGCAGGTGCCGGCCGAGGCCCGCGACGGAGGTGTCGGGCAGGGTGCCGACCTGGGACAGCAGGTCGTGCAGGGACAGGCCCTCCAGGTACTCCATGACGATCCAGAGCCGCCCCTGCTCCTCGACGAGGTCGTGGACGGTGACGATGCTCGGATGGGTCAGCCGCGCCGCCAGCCTGGCCTCGCGCAGCACGCGCCTGCGCACCGCCTCGGCCTCGCCGACCAACGTCAGCTCCTTCAGCGCCACCTCACGGTGCAGAAGCTGGTCGAACGCGCGCCATACCACGCCCATCCCACCACGGCCTGCCTGCTCGCCAAGCCGGTATCGCCCGCCGATCTCCCGCATGTCATCCCCTCGTCGCTAGGGGTAATGATGTCAAATGATCGCGAAGGATATGTCGCCTCGCCTCATCTGGATATGTGCGTATCCATGGGGATGCAGGTCAGACGGGTAAGAACGTCGAGTCCGAGTCCCAGATCACTTTTCCCGCCGGATCGAGCAGGACGGCGTTGCCGTCGTCGCGCAGCACCAGTTCGGTGCCCGGCACGCCTGCCGTACCGGATCGGAAGGAGATCAGGTGGCGCCTGCGGTCACGGGCCGCGCGGTAGACGACGAGCGTGCCCTCGGGCTGCAGGAGGCAGACGCTGCCGCGCTGCGGGGAGGACATGCGGGCGCGGGCGCGGGCCCTGCCGTCGGAGAAGAGGGTCAGCACACCCCTGTCGGTGACCTCGAGAGAGTGGCGGCCGTCGGGGGAGCGGATCGGGAAGCCCTGCTCGATGGACTCGAAGCTCCTGATCCTGTTGTAGGAGGCCTGCCTGATCTCGGTGCCGGTGCACGGCGACCAGACGGGCCTGCCGTCAGGGCCGTAGATCACGAGGTTGCCGTCGTCGTGCAGGACGAGGCTGGAGCCCTCGGGGTGCCGGAAGGCGGGCTCGGGCCAGACGGCGCCCGCGGCGTTCCTGATGCCGAGCGAACGCCTGCGGTCCATGGTGAGCCTGCCGCCGGGCACCCAGTGGTCGGTGGCCCACAGCGGCGTGCCGTTCCTGTCGCTCGGCAGCGTGCCCTGGTCGTAGAGGACGAGGTTGCCGTCGCTCTGATACTCCAGCTTGAACTCCCGCCTGCCCTGCGCGGTCCTGCGGGACAGGATCCGGTCGCCGGGGTTCATCGACTCGCCTGAGGGAAGTACGCGCGTGCGCTCGGCCATACCACTCAGACAGCCACAGGCTCGGCCCTGTGGGCAAGGGCCCGGGCGGCGAGCGGCATGGCCATGAGGGAGAGGGCGACCGCGCCGACGAAGACGACCGGCAGCCCGGCGACGGCGCCGACGAGGCCGCCGAGCGCCGCGCCGAGCGGGTTGCCGCCCATCCCGATGAGCCGGTAGGCGGAGTTGACCCTGCCGAGCAGTTCCTCGGGGATGATCCGCTGGCGGAAGGAGACGACCAGGACGTTGCCCGCCGCGGCGGTGGCGCCGAGCAGGAGGCCGGTGACGTAGACGGAGGGGATGGTGGGGACGAGCACGGGCAGCAGGAGGACGAGGCCGTCGACCGTCCAGAGGGTGACCATGGTCCTGCCCTCGCCGAAGCGGCGGGCCAGCCGGTCGGCCAGCAGCGAGCCAGTGATGGCGCCGGCCGCCAGGACCGCCATGACCACGCCGTACTGGCTCGCGGTCATGCCGATCGCCGAGCCTTCGCCGACCGCCCACAGGACGAAGACCGACAGGTAGGCGGAGCTGCAGGTGTTCATCACTCCCGCCGTCACGGCCAGGTCGCGGACCGTGCGGTTGCCCATCAGGTAGCGCAGGCCCGTGGCGATGTCCTGGCGCAGGGGTGCGGTGGAGACGGTCGCAGGCCGGTAGGCGCCGCGCATGCCGAGCAGGCACAGGGCCGCGGCGGCGTACAGCAGCGCGGGCGCGCCGAACAGGGCGGCCGGGGCGAGGGCGACCAGGAATCCGGCCACCGGCGCGCCGACGAAGTTGTTGCCGATCGTCTCCGCCGCGACGAGGCGGCCGTTGGCCCTGCCGAGCGACTGCTTGGCGACGGCCATCGGCAGCACCGTCTGCGCCGAGGTGTCGTTGAAGACCTCGCACGCCCCCGCCACCAGCAGCAGGGCCAGCAGGAGCGGCATGCTCATCGCGTCCATGGCCACCGCGGCGGCCATGCCGGCCAGGGCGAGGGCGCGGACGAGAGCGGTGATCACCATGATCCTGCGCCGGTCGCCCCTGTCGGCCAGGGCGCCCGCGTGCAGCGCCAGCAGCAGCCACGGCAGCGTGGTGGCGACGCCTGCCAGGGACACCAGGGCGGGGTCGCGGGTCAAGGTGATCGCCAGCAGCGGGGCGCCGGTCAGCAGCACGCCGTCGGCCAGGTTCGCCGAGGTGGTGGAGGCGAGCAGGTATCTGAAGGAGCGTCCCACGGGCTATCCTTTGTGCATAGTAAGTTGTGCATAGATTTCTTTGCAAAGATAAGGCTGCACACTGTGGAACGCAAGACCGTCAAGGAGCTGGACGCCCAAGCGCTGAAGGCGTTCACGCATCCGGTCAGGATGCGGCTGTACGAACTGCTCGAGGAGCACGGCGCGGCGACCGCCACCATGCTGGCCGAACGCATCGAGGAGAACACCGGCGTGACCAGCTACCACCTGCGGCAGCTGGCCAAGCACGGGCTCATCGTGGAGGTGCCGGAGAAGGCCAGGGGCAAGGAACGGTGGTGGCGCGCGGCCGGATTCAGCAGCGACACCCACAAGTTCCGCATGGACCCCGAGACGGCCGCGGCGGCCGAGGTGCTCCTGGCCGGTCTGATGCGGCAGCGGCACGCCGAGCTGGCCCGCTGGGCCGAAGAGGGGATGAACGCGCCTCGCGAGTGGGTCGTGGCGGCCACCCACACCAGGCGCCACCTGCGGCTGAGCAGGGAACGGCTGGCCGAGCTCGGCAGGCGGGTGAGCGAGCTGCTCGACTCCTACGAGAGCGACGACGACGGGGTGCGCGTCATCGTCCACTTCGACGCTTTCCCGAGCGGGCCGCTGGACTGACGGTTAGAACCCGACCGGGCCCCTGCCTGAACATCGCCCAGGTAGGCGTCGAGGTCAGGCACGTCGGCCGCCAGCATGTGACGGGCGAACGCGCCGCGCTCGTGCTCCAGCGGCGCCAGCTCCCACACGCAGCCGATCCACGGCCGCTCCAGCGTCATGAAGTTCGTCCGGGTCCTCGTCGGGGCACCCGATCGCGGGCTGCCCGGCGCACGCCGTGTGGATCTCGATCACGTTGTCCCACACCCACGTGTGGACCAGCAGGTAGGCGCCGCTGTCGCCGCCCCTGTGCAGCCACCCCGCGGGCGAGTCGTCCGCGGAGCGTAGGCGTAGGCGGCCTTCTCCACCTCCGGCTCGATCTCGTGCCCCTCGCGGTCGACGTGGTAGCGCTTGTACGGCCTGCCGCCGAGCGTGATCGGGGCGAGCGAACGCAGGTTCTTCTCGATGAAAGCCCTGACCCGGACCCTACGGAGCGCATCCACTGACACCTATTGTCAGTGGATGCGCGCCTCTCGCCTCCTGTCGGTCCTCCTCCTGCTCCAGACGCGCGGCCGGATGACCGCGCAGCAGCTCGCCGACGAGCTCGACGTCAGCGTCCGCACCGTCTACCGCGACATCGAGGCGCTGCACGCCTCCGGCGTCCCCCTGTACGGCGAGGCGGGTCACGAGGGCGGCTACCGGCTCGTCGACGGCTACCGCACGCGGCTGACCGGCCTGACGGAGAAGGAGGCCCAGGCGCTGTTCCTGGCGGGACTGCCGGGACCGGCGGCCGAGCTCGGCCTCGGCGCCCTGGCCGCGGCGGCCGAGCTCAAGATCGAGGCGGCGCTCCCTCCCGACCTGCGTGAGGGTTCGAGGCGCGTGCGGGAGCACTTCCATCTGGACGCGCCGAGCTGGTACCACGACGGGGACCGGGTTCCGCACCTGCCCGCCCTGGCCGACGCGGTGTGGAACAAGCGGGTCATCGCCGTCCGCTACCGGCGCTGGCGGGAGCCGTACGAGGTGGAGCGCACGCTGGAGCCGTACGGACTGGTGCTGAAGGCCGGCAAGTGGTACCTCGTCGCGCGCAGCGGCGACGACCTGCGCACCTACCGGGCCAACCAGATCCTCGACCTGGAGGTGACCGAGCGGGTCTTCGACCGGCCTGAGGGGTTCGACCTGGCCGCGCACTGGAGTGAGCACCTGAAGGACTTCCGCGCCCGGCTCGTCCAGGGCTACGCCGTCGTCCGGCTGTCGCCCGCGGGTGTGGAGCGCGCCGGCGAGGTGATGAGCGCGGCGGTCGTCGAGGCGGTCGCCGGCGGTGTGGAGGGCGAGGACGGCTGGGTCACCGCCACGGTCCCGATCGAGTCGCTGACCCACGCGCAGACGGAGTTCCTGAAGCTGGGCGCGGAGGTGGAGGTGCTGGAGCCCGCCGCCCTCAGGGACAAACTGGTCGCGACCGCAGGCCGCCTCGCCGCCCTCTACCTGTCCTGAGCCCCCTGCAAAGCCGTTCTCATCCCCGCCACCCCCGTCACCGCGTCATCCCCGTCACCGCGTCATCCCCGTCATCCGGGAGGACCCGGAGGGCGGGGCCTCGAGGTCCGCGACTCAGGTGTCGAGGTCGAGGGTGAAGCCGTTCTCCGCCAGCTCGGTCAGGAACGGGACGGGCTCCACCACCTGCTCGATATGCCCCACCCCCGGCGCCATCGTGGGCAGGCGGGCCACGAGCATGGCGGCGGTGAGGCCGGTGGCGCGGCTCTGCCTGCGTCCGCTGAAGGAGGCCCGCGCCCCGCCCGCGCGGACGGTCACCGCGAACCCGTCGCCGCCGACGTGGACCTTGGTCAGCGCGGTCAGGAGCACGTCGCGCACCTGGGGACGGCTGAGCAGGCGGGCGACGGCGGGCAGTCTCGCCGCGGCCAGCAGCGCGGTGGTGAGGCGGGAGTCCAGGCACAGCCCGGTCTGCGCGGAGTCGAGGCCGAGGGTCGCGGGCAGGGTGTACTGGTCGGAGAACGGGAAGCGATGGACGGCGCGCCTGCCGTACGGCGCGGGGAACGGCATCGGCCATGATCCGGAGAGTGCGCCGAGGCCGTCCAGCGTCCAGGAGACGGCCGCGGGACCGTGCTGCTCTCCCGCGCCGAGCAGCACCCCGACGCGGACGTCCCGCGCGCCCGAACGCTCGACGCAGTGGCGGGCCAGCAGGTTGGTGACGCCGGGGACCAGGCCGACGCTGAGCACGGCCGTGGCGGCGTTCTTCCTGGCCAGGTCGTCGAGCTCCTCGATCCCGGCGAGCACGTGGTGGCTGGCCGACACGTCCAGGTAGTGGACACCCCGCTCCAGGCAGGCACGGGCCACGCGGGCGTTGTCGAGCTCGGCGCACATGAGCACGGCGTCGACGCCGTCCAGCGCGCGGGCCAGGTCGGCGGGGTCGGCGGCGTCCACGCGCATGAGGCCGGTCCCGCTGACGGGTCTGGCCTTGCGGGGATCGCGGCCCGCCACGATCACCTTCGCGTCCGGCAGGTGGCTGACGAGCGCGGTTGCGGCCTCGCGTCCGACAGCGCCGTATCCGCCGAGGACCAGGATCGTGTTCATGGCGTCCTTTCTGTAGTGCCACTATGAGAATATTTCTGTAGTGGCACTACAGTCAACGCGCGGTGTGCTCGACGATCGCCTGGATGACCGTGTCCCATACCTGGTACGGCGGCATCTGGTGGCCGACGCCGGGCAGCGGGACGAGCGAGGCGCCGGGGATCTCGCGGGCCAGGGCCTCGGCGTGGCCGTACGGGAAGAGCGGGTCGGCGGTGCCGTGCAGGACCAGGGTCGGTGCGGTGATCTCGCCGAGACGGGCGCGGATCGGCTCGCCGCCCTCGATCATCCAGTGGTTCGACGCGGCGGCCGGAACCGGGCTGCGGTCGAACGCGCGCCCGGCGGTGCGGCGCACCCGGTCCTCGTCGACCGGGATCGTGCCGGAGAAGGCGTGCTCGCCGGCGAGGAAGTACGCGATGACCGCGTCTCGGTCGGTCCAGTCCGGTCCAGGGGACGGCTCCGCGAACATCGTGGCCAAAGCCTCGCTCATCGGCGGCAGATCGGGATTGTCCGGACCGCCGGGGCCGCCGGGGCTGGTGGAGATCAGGGTGAGTGACAGGATCCGGTCAGGGTGTGCGACGCCGAGCCGCTGGGCGAGGCCGCCGCCCATGGAGATGCCCACGATGTGCGCGGCGGCCAGGCCGTGCGCGTCGAGCACGCCGAGCGCGTCGGCGAGCAGGTCGTCCTGCGTGTACGGCGGCGCGCCCACCGGGAACGTCGTGGAGCGGCCGGTGTCGCGGGTGTCGTAGCGGATCACGTACCGGCCGGAGGCGGCGAGGCGGTCGGTGAAGTCGTCCTCCCACCAGTCCATGGTCCCCTCCGCGCCCGAGATGAGCAGGATCGCGGGGGCGGCCGGGTCGCCGAAGGTCTGGACGGCCAGGTCGACGTCGTTGGCGCGCACCGTCTTCTCCGGTGCGGCCTGCTGCTGGCTGTCGTGCATGGTCTCTCCTCGGTCGGCGTCTTCTCCGAGCCTACTTCGAAAGTCGAAGCAGATGCTACTATTTTCGTAGTTAGAAGTAAGGAGGTGGCCGTGGCTGAGGAGAAGACCGGGCGGCGGACGTACGGGCAGGCCTGCCCCATCGCCCACGCGCTCGACATGATCGGTGAGCGCTGGGCCCTGCTGGTGGTGCGCGAACTGCGCCTCGGGCCACGCCGCTACGCCGACCTGCAGGCAGCACTGCCCGGGATCGGCCCCAGCGTGCTCGCGCAGCGGCTGCGCGATCTCGAGGCGGTCGGCGTCCTGCACAGGCGTACGCTGCCGCCGCCCGCGGCCAGCAAGACCTACGAACTCACCGAATGGGGCGCCGAACTGGAGCCGGTGTTCGCGGCGCTGCGGACCTGGGGGATGCGGTCCCCGGTCGTGCCGCTGACCGGAGGGATCAGCGCCGACACGGTCCTGCTCGGCCTGCGGGCCTTCTTCGTGCCGCGGCCGGACGCGCCGTGGACCGCGACGTACCGGATCGCCCTCGAACGCGACGTCTACCGCGTCGAGGTCGTCGACGGCGAACTGGTCACCGTGGCGCGCGAGCAGGTTTCCGGCCCGGCGGACGCGTTCCTCGAGAGCGACCACATCACACTGCAGGCCGTACTGGCGCACGAACGCTCGCTGGCCGCGGCGATCGGCGACGGCACACTCACGGTGACCGGCGATCTCGAGGTGGTCAGGAGACTGGTCGGCGCGGTCCCGCCGCGCTGACGGCCGCGGCGTCCTGCGGGAGGGTCCGGCGGCGGCGCTGGCTGAGGGTGCCTTCCCCGACACCCCAGCCCGCCGCCGGCGACGGGATCTCCCCAAATCCGAACCTTCGCGGCATTCGGCGCGTCACACCCTGAAAACTCTGAGCTTGGAGTGACCAGTGGTGTTAGATCGCACAGTAGTGGCGGCGGTCATGATGATGACCGCCGCGTTGAGCGTCGAAGGAGCCGCGGCGGACGTGGAAGTCCGTCCCGCCGCGAAGACGCCCGCCGCCGTCGCCGCGGTGGCCGCCACCGAGAGCGCGGCGGAGGCCGAGTGCGTCCGCGTCAAGGGCGCGAGGGCGTGCGTGGGGGTCGACCAGAGTGTGCTGCCGGGCATCACGATCGAGGACACGAGGAAGGACAGGCTCCATCCCGCGGTCGAGTACTACCTGAACGGCTACCTGGGCACCAAGTACGTCATCCACAACCTCGCCCGCGAAGGCGAGATCAAGGGCAGCCCCCACCTCGGCAAGACCATCACGTTCAGGGCCGCCGTCTACCGGGGCAACCGCCAGATCAAGGTCAGCGCATGGAAGACGGTTCGCGACGTCACCAAGCACCCGGTCAAGCGGGAAACCCAGGTGACCCCGGTCGGCGCGCGGGCCCGGTCCGAGGTCTGCACCTCGACCAAGGGCGCGGCCAGCCTGTGCTTCGGCGGTGGCAAGCGCACGTTCGTCTACGCGTGTGACACGGGCGCCGACCGTCACCAGACGCGGGCGGAGTACTTCCTGGACGGCGATCCCACGGCGCGGTTCGAGATCCATCAGCTGGCGGGGATGAACACCTGCGGCAAGGCCGTACACGGCAAACTCGCGGTGAGCATGTACCGGGCCTCGGTGTTCGACCACAACCACCAGGTGGCGACCAGGCTGTACAAGTACCACTAAAGGCGGACACAGGCGACGCCCCGGGACTCACGGCAGAGTCCCGGGGCGTCGGCACATCGTGGATTCGACCTTCTCCGGCAGCGACTGGCCCGCAAGGTGCACGCCCCAGGGTTGATCGACGTCGAGATCGCCTCGGTGGTGCGCGGACATGTGATCACCAGCAAACCCGAAGTCCGCATCTCCGAGGCGCGGGCGCGGGTCATGCTGGAACGCTATGCCCAGCTCAGGATCGTCCGGCATCCGATGCTGCCCCTGCAGTCGCGAGTGCTGGAGTTGCGGAACAATCTCACCGCCTATGACGGCATGTATGTGGCGCTTGCCGAACTGCTAGGGGTGCCATTGCTCACCGACGACGCCACGTTCGCCGGCTCGACGGGGCACAGGGCGGAGATCCACCGTTATCCGCCGCCGCTGATGTTCCAACTCTGAGGTCCAAGGCCGAGGCGGCCTTCCTGGAGTCGATGGCCGAGGGTGAGCTGGTTTCCCAGCCGATCTGTGCCTGGGGCCGGTGGACCGAGGACGGTCACCAGGCATGGATCCAGGGCTCCTGTTCGCCGGGAACGACGTGGGTGTCGCCGGTCTCGAGGTCGAGACGGAGCAGCTGGGAGGCGGCGCCGCCACACGGCGGCAGCCCGGCCAGGGGTGACCTGTCCAGCTCCTGGGCCTCCCGGTCGACGCCGACCAGCAGGTGGCGGCCGGTCGGGGCAAGCGCCAGCGACTCGATGTGGCCGCAGTCCAGGGCGAGGACCGTCCTGACCAGCCGCGTCCCCTCATGCAGGACGAGCGTGCGGGTCGGCCAGCCGAGCGCGCGCAGTTGCCGCCCGTCGGGCAGGACCAGGAGCGGGCGGGAGAACTCGTGCTGGGCCGGGGTGGGAACCTCCCGGATCGCACCCGTGCCGACGTCGAGCGTGGCCAGGGCGTTCGCCGGAACGCTGTGCGCGGGGAGCGCGAGGGTCCGCGCGTCCAGCCACTGGAGGCCGTAACCGCTGGCCGGCCATTCGCGCTCCAGGGTGCCCACGAATCCGGCCCGGTCCGTCATCCGCGAGTAGGCGACGCGGCCCTCGGAGGAGATAGCCAGGCCGTTGACCGTGCCCTTGAGCGTGGGGGTGAGCTGTTCGCCGACGGTGACCCGGCCGTCGGCGTTCATGGCCAGCCGATAGAGCCGGAAGTAGCGGCCCGACGGGCTGGTGACCGCCGCGACGTAGTGGCCGGGCTCCGTGTCGCGGACGACGAAATCGTAGGCGGCGTAGGTCCGCGTCGCCCGGGGCAGGCGGCTCACCGGCGCACCGGACTCCAGGTCGATCACGTACGGCCGGCCCCACGCACCGGCCACCGCGTAACGCGGGGTGCCGTCGGCGTTGTCGGGCAGGCCGATCAGCACGCCGGGCAGCAGCGCGGCCAGCACGACGGCGGCCGCTGCCGTCCCGGCGTTTCGCAGGTCGGTCAGGCGCGGCCGGATCCCCGCGCCCGTGATCCCGGCCAGCAGGACCATGGTGGCGGGAGCGAGCAGCCAGGCCAGGACCAGGCGCGGCACCGCGAAGGACGGCGCCGGCAGCTGGGAATCCAGGCACTCACGCCACCAGAAGGGCGGCTCGGGGGACAGCAGTGCCTCAGCCTCGGCCAGCGCGGCCGGGAGCAGGGCGACCGCCAGCCCCAGCGCGGTGGGAACTGGTGGATGCGACGGTGGTAGCGCTCGCGGAACGGCTGGGTGTCCATCAGGTGGCGACCGTGGACCGGAGACACTTCACGGTGATCCGGCCGTGTCATGTGCCCGCACTCACACTCCTCCCTCACGATTCGTAGTCACGTGCCAGTGTTGTCGAGTATGACGACGGGAGCCTCATCGGCGTCCAAGGGGTCGTTCTCGATCCCCAAGCCAGCGGCGGGCTCGATGAAGGCGAAGGCGGCGCTGCGTTTCCCGGCGTAGTCCTCCGGGCCGAGGCTGCCCAGCATCGAGCGGCAACCGGCGAAGATGCTCGGGTCGCCCTGCTCCACCACGTGCTCGGTGAAGATGAAATCGCGCATGCGGGCTTTGAGCGGCGGCGCCGGCGATGACGATGTGGCCACCGTGACAACAACGATGGCCTTGGCGATGAGCCGCGACGCACGACGCCCCGGGACTCGCGGCGGAGTCCCGGGGCGTCGGCGCGCGGTGCGTGGGCTCGGGGAGCAGGAAACCCCCAAACCTCCGGCAATATCAGCCCATGTGGGGGTAGCGGTGGTCCGTCGGGGGCACGAACGTCTCCTTGATCGTGCGGGCGTTCACCCACCGGATCAGGTTGAAGATCGAGCCCGCCTTGTCGTTCGTGCCGGACGCCCTCGCCCCGCCGAACGGCTGCTGTCCCACGACCGCGCCCGTCGGCTTGTCGTTGACGTAGAAGTTGCCCGCCGCGAACCGCAGCCGCTCCGACGCCGAGGCGATCGCGTAGCGGTCCTGGGCGATGATCGACCCGGTCAGCGCGTACGGCGAGACCGACTCCATCTGGTCGAGCACCGTGTCGAAGGCCGCGTCGTCGTAGACGTGCACGCCGAGGATCGGCCCGAAGTACTCCTTGACGAAGATCTCGTCCGTCGGGTCGTCGGAGACCAGGATGGACGGCTTGACGAAGTAGCCGACGCTGTCGTCGTAGGAGCCGGTGAGTACCTCGATCGAGTCGGTGGCCTTCGCCCGGTCCAGGGCCGCCTTGTGCTTGGCGAAGGCCCGGCCGTCGATGACCGCGCCCATGAACGTGGACAGGTCGGCCGCCACGTCGCCCACGGTCAGCGACTCGGCCGTGGCCACCACGTCGTCCTTGATCCGCGACCAGATCGAGCGCGGGACGTAGGCGCGCGAGGCCGCCGAGCACTTCTGCCCCTGGTACTCGAACGCGCCACGCACCAGCGCCGTCGCCAGCACGCCAGGGTCGGCCGACGGGTGGGCGAGCACGAAGTCCTTGCCGCCGGTCTCGCCCACCAGGCGCGGGTAGCCGTGGTAGCGGGAGATGTTGGCGCCAACGGTGGACCACAGGTGCTGGAAGGTCGCGGTCGAGCCGGTGAAGTGGATGCCGGCCAGCGCGGGGTGGGTCATGGCGACCTCGGAGACCGCCTGACCGTTGCCGGTGACCAGGTTGATGACGCCCGGGGGCAGGCCGGCCGCCTCCAGCAGCCGCATCGTGTGGTGCGCGGCGAACTGCTGGGTGGGGGAGGGCTTCCACACCACGACGTTGCCCATGAGGGCGGCCGAGGTGGGCAGGTTGCCGGCGATGGCGGTGAAGTTGAACGGCGTGATCGCCAGGACGAAGCCCTCCAGCGGGCGGTACTCCATGCGGTTCCACACCCCGGGGGAGGAGACCGGCTGGTCGGAGTAGAGCTGGCGGGCGTAGCCGACGTTGAAGCGCAGGAAGTCGATCAGCTCGCAGGCCGCGTCGATCTCCGCCTGCTGCACCGACTTGGACTGGCCGAGCATGGTGGCGGCGTTCAGCGTCGCCCGCCACGGCCCGGCGAGCAGGTCGGCGGCCTTGAGGAAGATCGCCGCGCGCTCGTCGAACGACAGGGCGCGCCACGCGGGGGCCGCGGCCAGCGCCGCGTCGATGGCGTTCTGCACGTCCTGAGCCGTAGCGTCGTTGGTACGGCCCAGGACGGCGGCCTTGTTGTGGGGCTGCACGACGTCGATGGCCGCGCCGCCGCCCATCCTCTCCACACCGTCGATGGTCATGGTCAGGTCAATCGAGGACCCGGCCAGCTCCTTGATGCGCTTCTCCAGCGTGGCGCGCTCGGCGCTCCCCGGCGCGTAGCCGTACACCGGCTCGTTGGCCGGGGTCGGGACGTTGCTGATCGCATCCATGATCACTTACCCCCAAGGGCACGAAGGAAAAAGGCGACGTTGGCGGGACGCTCGGCCAGGCGGCGCATGAAGTAGCCGTACCAGTCGTCGCCGTAGGGCACGTAGACGCGGACCGTGTGACCGGCGCCCGCGAGAGATTCCTGCTTGTCGGTCCTGATGCCGTAGAGCATCTGGTACTCGTAGTCGCCGATGGCACGCGAGAACCTGTCGGCGAGCAGCTCGGTGATCGAGATGAGCCGGTCGTCGTGCGTGGCCACCATGGGGTAACCCTTCCCCGCCATGAGGATCCGCAGGCATCGCACGTAGGCCTTGTCGACGTCGCTCTTGCTCTGGTGGGCGACGGAGGCGGGCTCGCGGTAGGCGCCCTTGACCAGGCGCACCCTGCTGCCCTCGACGGCCAGGTCACGGCAGTCGGCCTCGCTGCGGAACAGGTAGGCCTGGATGGCGACGCCGGTGGAGGGGAAGTCCTCCCGCAGCGCGCGCAGGATGCCGAGCGTGGAGTCGACCGTCGTGTGGTCCTCCATGTCGAGCGTGACCGTGGAGCCGCCCGCGGCCGCGGCGGCGCAGATCTCGCGGGCGTGCTCGAGCGCCATGGAGTCGCTCAGCTCCTGGCCGACCGCCGACAGCTTCACCGACACCTCGGCGCGCGTGCCGAGCCCCAGCGGGCGCAGCTCCTCCAGCAGCGTGAGGTAGGCCTTCGCGGTCGCGGCGGCGGCGCCCGCGTCGTGGGTCTCCTCGCCCAGGTGGTCGATGGTGACGGTCAGCCCGCCGTCCACCAGGCGTTGTACGGCGCCGCTCGCCTCGGCGACGCCCTCACCGGCGACGAACCGGTTGACGACCTTCCTGGTCAGCGGCAGCCCTGACACGGTGCGCCGCACGAGCGCGCTCCGCGACCCGGCGAGAAGTACTTGACCCAGCATGCGTCCAGGCTAAAACGCCTGTTCACGGCGGGCCCATTGACGTCCGTAACGCTGGTTGTGGCAGGCTGTCATACAAATGCACAATACCGATGACCTACAGGAGACCGTCGACGAGATCGCCCGTGTTCTCGGGGTCTCCGCGACGCTGGAGGACCGCTCCTTCAGGCTGCTGGCGTACGGCGCGCAGCACGGCGACATCGACACCGTCCGCCAGGAGTCCATCCTGCGCAGACGCGCCAGCCGCGAGGTCCGCGACTACTTCGAGGGCTTCGGCATCGCCAGGGCCGAGGGCCCCGTCCGCATCCCCGCCGACGCCGCGCTGGGCGTCCTGGCCAGGGTGTGCGTCCCGCTCAGGCACGCGGGCGTGACCTACGGCTACCTCTGGCTGCTCGGCACGCTCGGCGACGCCGAGCTGGCCCGCATCCAGCGGCTGACGGCCAGGGCGGCCGCCATGCTCGCCCAGGAGGCCCGCAGCCGCCACGACCTCGGCAGGGAGCTGGCCGCGCTGCTGTCGGCCGACCCCGAGGAGCGGGCGGGCGCCGCCATCGAGCTGGCCGGGCCGGTCACGGCGATCGCCGTCAAGGAGTCGCAGGAGCGGGTGGCCGCCCTCTGGACGCTGCCGCGCGGGGTGCTGTCGCGCGCGGGCCGTCCGGTCGCCGTGCTCGCCCCCGCGCATCTGGCCGGCGAGATCGCGAGCAATCTCCAGATCGCGTACGGCACCGCCGCCGGCATCGGCGCGCCGCGGACAGACCCCGGCGACGCGTGGCAGAGCTGGCGGGAGGCCAGGCACGCGCTGCGCATCGCCGAGCACTTCCCCCGCTTCCACCCCGTGGCCAGGTGGGCCGACCTCGGCGTGCACCGGCTGCTGGCCCGGCTCGGCACCGCCGACCTGCGCGAGCTGGCCGCCGAGACCGGGCCGCTCGACGCCGAGCTGGCCCACACCGTCGAGACCTACCTCGACCTCGGCGGCCACGCCCAGAAGGCGGCGGCGGAGCTGGGCATCCACCGCCAGACCCTCTACTACCGGCTGGGCAAGGCCGAGCGCCTGACCGGGCTCGACCTGTCGGACGGAGATGACCGGCTGGCCGTCCACCTGGCGCTGAAGGCGGTCAGGCTGCTCCCGTGAAGCGATAGACCTTCACCCAGTCGACGTACATCGACACCGCGTCGGGGGTGGAGGAGTTCCTGCACGGCGACCACTGGTTGCACACGACGTCGTTCTGCAGGGCCAGGCCCATCCTGCGGCCCTCGGGCACGTGCGGGCCCCGGTAGTCCCACACCTTCTCGCCGTCGAGCCAGAACGTCAGCCGTCCCGGCAGCCAGTCGACGGCGACGGTGTGCCACTGGGTGAAGTCGGCGCGCAGCTGCTTCTGCGCCCGCTCGCGGCCGGCGTGGACGAAGATGCCGCCGCCCTGCCGCCGCGGGTCGATGATCTCGGCGAAGTCGATCTCGGCGTAGTCGCCGTCGCTCTGCTGTTCCGGCCACAGCAGCGCCACCGGGGTGTAGCCCGCGCCGGCCTCGGCCTTGAACCTGACCTCCCACCTGCCGTACTCCTGCGCCGAGCGGGTGGCCACACCGCCGGACAGGTCCTTGCCGCCGTAGAAGCCGCCCTTCAGCCTGAGCACCCCGCCCGAGACGGTGGTGGCCTTGCCGGTGCGGGGGTTGGTCTCGGCGCCGGGGGAGTGGTAGACCATCCACCTGCTGGTGTCGAGGGAGTCGAACCGCTCGCTGAAGACCTGCTCGAAGGGGGCGGCGGAAGCGGTGGCGGTGACTGGGACGGCGGCGGGCGTCGCGAGGAGGGCCGCCGCCACGAGATAACCAGAAATCGACATGCGTCTCAGGAAAGCACAGATTTCGCTTTGATAACGGCGGTTTTGACGCGCTCGCGGTGTTCCTCGTCTTTGTGCCCGTCGTACTTGAACTTGCCGCGCAGCTCGTCGACGGTCAGCCGCAGCCCTCTGATCCCCGACAGCAGCCTGGGCATCCTCGCCGGATCGCCGAGAGTGGGCTCCAGGTCGGCGAGCTGCCGCCGCAGCACGTCGAGCTTGCCTTCGTCGTCCTTGACGATCTCCGCCGTGCAGACGAGCTGCACGGCGGAGTAGTAGGTGGTCGGCACGCCCAGGCTCGGATCGGTGCCGGGCTCGGCCCGCCATTCACCCTTGATGTAGGTCCAGGGTCCGGTCACCGACAGCACGACCTTCGGGTTCTCCTCGATCGCCGGCCAGATCGGATTGGGCCTGGCCAGGTGGAGCAGCACGGTCGTGTCGTCGACCAGGAGGAACTGGGTCGGCACGACCACCGGCACGGCCCTGTCACGTCCCGAGGCGATCAGCGTGCCGAACTGGTTGTCGCGGACGAAGGCGAGCGACTCTTCCGGCGAACCCGCATCCCAAGGATGAATAAGCATGCAGGGTAGCTTATAGCGATTCGTACACCCGGAGAAGCTCCTGGCTCACGCGCT
Source organism: Nonomuraea sp. NPDC059194 (assembly GCF_042754765.1). Classification (NCBI taxonomy): domain Bacteria; kingdom Bacillati; phylum Actinomycetota; class Actinomycetes; order Streptosporangiales; family Streptosporangiaceae; genus Nonomuraea; species Nonomuraea sp. NPDC059194. The sequence continues at coordinate 35,122 of NZ_JBHZBH010000019.1, forward strand.
CCCACGAGTAACGGGACCTGGCGCGGTCGGCGCCCGCGTACCCGAGCGCGGTGCGCCTGGTCGGGTCGGCGAGCAGTTCACGGATGAGCCTGGCGGTCTGCGCGGGCCGGTCCGGCGGCACCAGGATCCCCGTGACGCCGTCGACCACGGCGTCCAGGTGCGCGCCCACGGCCGAGGCGATGACCGGCACACCGCAGGCCATGGCCTCCAGCGCCACGATCCCCTCGGGGGCCTCGCGCGGCAGCGTCATGACCAGGTCGGCGCTGCGCATGAGCCTGGCCACCGACACCTTCGGCACCCGCCCGAGCACGCTCACCCTGTCGGCCACGCCCGCCTGCTCGGCCAGCGTCCTGAGCCGCCTGGCCTCGCGGTCCTCCTCCAGCCCGTCGGCGGGCGGCCCGCCCGCCAACACCAGCTCGGCCTCGGGGACGGCGGCCAGCGCCCGCACCACGGTGTGCGCGCCACGGTCGGGGGACAGGGGGCCGACGTGCAGCAGCCGCTTGCGGGTGCCGCGCGCCGCCGCGCTGCCCTGGCGGCGGAACCTGTCGACGTCCACCCCGCACGGGATGACCGCGATATGGTCGCGGGGCACGCCCATCCTGATGAGCTCGGACTCCTCGTCGCCGCACCCCGCGATCACCGCGTCGGCGCGGCGGCCGAGCACCCGCTCCAGCTTCAGATGCGCCGGCGGTACGGCGACGCCGAACGTGTGGTGGAAGGTCTGCGTGACCGGCACGCCCAGGCCGTTGGCCCCGGCCACCGCCGCGAGCCCGCCGGTCCACGAGTGGGCGTGGATCACGTCGGGCCTGTCGTCACGCCAGCGGCGCATCAGATGGTCGCCCACCTGCGACAGGTACGGTACGACCTCGTCTTCGAGCAGGTCGCGGGCCGGGCCCGCGTCGATGGCCTCGATGGTGACGCCATGGCACACCCTGGTCCTGGGCTTGACGTCAGCGTCGTCGCGGCGGCTGTAGATCGTGACTCTGTGCTCGCGCCCCAGCTCGCGGGCGACGGAGAGAATATGGGTGCGGCGCTGGTCAGTGGCGACAATGGCGATATGCATGACACACCTCGGGCATGTGATTGCTGCGGGTGTGCCTGCGTCTTAGGCACTGACGTTCCCATAAGGCATACCCCGGCGCCGCGAGAATGTAAACCCCCGCGGCGCGGGCAGTCACGCCACTCGCAGCGCGAGCACCACGATCTCGTCCCACACCCGCCCGCCGGAGAAGCCGTGCCTGTCCTCCTCGATGGACTTCACCACCGTCGAAGGCGGCTGGGCGACACTGCGGGCCAGCACGTCGGCCAGCCGTTCCTCCCCGTACGGTTCGCCGTTCTCGCCGCGCGAGGAGATGAGGCCCTCGGAGTAGAGGACCAGCGTCTGCCCGGGGGCCAGCGTGATCTCCTCCACCGCCGTCTCCGCGTCGCCCGCGATGCCGAGCGGCACGCCGCCGCCGGAGACCGAACGCACGCTGCCGTCCTGTTGCACCAGCGCGGCCGGATGATGGCCCGCGGAGCAGAGCGTGATCGTCCTGCCCTGCACGTAGCCGGCCACGGCCATGACGAACATGCCGGAACGCTGCGCGACCAGCGCCTCGTTGACCTTGCGCACCGCCTGGCAGGGGTCGCTCTCCCACACGCTCAGCACGCGCAGCCCGCCGCGCACCATCGCGCTGACCGAGGCCGCCTCCTCGCCGGTGCCGACCGCGCCGCCCAGCGAGAAGCCCCACCCGTCCTTGACGGGGAACACGTCGTAGAACTCCGCGCCCACCGACGCGCCCTGGTGGTAGATCGCCGCCGCCTCGAATCCGGGGATCTGCGGCAGGTTGCGCGGCACCACGCTGGCCGTCAGCGCCTCGGCGGCCTGCGAACGGTCGCGGAAGCTGACCTGTGCCGACATCGCCAGCCCCAGGTGCGCGCCCAGCTCCTGCACCAGACCCAGATCGGCCAGCGTGTACGGCGGGCGGTCGTGCGAGCGCACCAGCGTGAGCGCGCCGCGCACCGCGCCCTCGGCCCCGATCGGGACGCACAACACCGAGCCCGCGCCCATGGCGGTCAGCAGCGGCCCCTCCGGGCCGGCGCCGAACAGCGACTCGTCCTCCACCATCTCGTGCACCACGCCGGTGCCCTGGTCGAGGACCTGCGCCACGAGCGGACTGGCCGCCGGCTCGGCCCGCTCGACCAGCCGTACCAGATCGGCCACCGGCTGGTCTTTCGGCCCCACCACGACCGACCTGCCCGGCAGCCCGTCACGCAGTACGTCGCCGACCACCCAGTCGGCCCACTCCTCGGCCAGCAGCCGGGCCGCCCTCGGCAACGCCACCGGCCGCCGCTGGCTCTCCTCGTCCAGCAGCAGCGCCGCCATCCGCGCCAGCAGCTCCTGCCGCCTGGCCGCGGTCATCAGCAGTGCCGCGTCGGACAGCTCGGGACGGCGCGCGCCCGGCTCGGGCAGCTGCACCTGCGTCGGCAGCGCCACCGCCGCCACCATCTGCTGCGGCTCGCCCGGCATGGTGAGCCTGGTCAGCGCCAGCTGCGCGATGTGGGTGCGGCCCTGATGGGCAAGCCGCGTCTCGAACGCGGCACTCTGCCCCGTCTGCAGCACCGCCGTCAGGTGGGAGCGGAAGGCCGCCCGCCGCGGTACGTCCACCAGCAGCGGGAAGGACCTGCCGATCAGGAACCCGTCGGGGCTGCCGAGCAGCGCCGAGGTCTCCGCGTTGATGCGCCTGATCACGCCGCCGCCGTCCAGCACGACGACCGGGACGGGAAAGACCCTGAACACCTGGCGCAGCAGCTTCAGCTCCCGCTGCGAGCCGCTCTTTCCCGTCCTGTTGCGCGCCGCGCCCGCGAGCTCCGTCTTGGCGGCGGCCAGCAGTTCGGTGGCGGTGTCGAGCTCGGCAAGAGCGGCGTCGAGTGTCTGAGCCAGCTCCTGCGGGTAGGCGGATCTGGCCGTCCGCAACGACGACACGCGCCCCACGAGCTCATCCAGGGCGTGTTCGAGAGCGGCCAGGCCGATGGGATCGGTCACCTGTTTAATCTAGGCTCACCGGGAAGGAATCCGCCATGGCGAGAATGATCACCTCCGTGCTGGCGCGCGACCTGGCGGCGCTGGGCCGGGTCGGCGAGGACACCTCGAGTGAGAGCGTACTTCGCGGGCTGACCACGACCCTGGCTCGGGGGGTGCCCGGCTGCTCGGGTGGGGCGGCCGAGCTCTGGCGCGACGACAGGGTGCTGGTCTCGGGGTCCCACAGCGAGCTCATCATGCTGGTCGAGGGCGAGCGGGCGATCGGCGAGGGGCCCTCGATCGAGGCGCGGACGACGCGGCGCCGCGTCGTCGTCGCCGACGTCCTGCGTGATCGCCGGTGGACCCGCTACGCGGGCCTGGCCATCAAAGGCGGGGTCCGTTCCGCGCTGGTGCTGCCGATCGAGATCCCGCCCGTGCTCCTGGTGGTCGGCCTCTACTCGGTACGGCCGGGCGCCTTCACCGCGCAGGCCGCCGCACCGCTGGCGGAGATGCTCACCGAGCAGGTCGGCGTGGCCATGGCGAACATGTGGGAGTTCGACGAGATGCGCACCGACGCCGCCCAGTTGCAGGAGGCCATGGCCGGGCGGGCGGTCATCGACCAGGCCAAGGGCATCATCATGAAGACCAGCGGGTGCAGCGCCGAGGCCGCCTTCGAGGAGCTGAGGAAGGTCTCCCAGCACCACCAGGTCAAGGTCGCCGACCTCGCCCGCCTGCTGGTCGAGGAACACCAGCGCAAGGCCAACTGACGCCAGGCTGACAGAGGCGGAGCGGGGTCAGGTCAGCGCCGCCAGCGCCTCGTCGAGGGTCTCGTAGAGCGGCAACCGCTGCGCCAGGCCGGTGATCCACAACACCTTGGACGGCGAGTAGCGCACCCCCACCAGCGCGAATTTGCCGCCGGTGCTCGTGCATCCCTGCCAGTGGTGGACGATCAGCCCCAGGGCGCGCGAGTCCATGAAGGTGACCCCGGCCAGGTCGAGGATCAGCTCGTTCCCGTGCCCGGTGACCACCTCGGCCAGGTGGTCGGCGAACTGCTCTCTGGTCGTCGCGTCGAGGACGCCCTCCACCACGACCACGGGAAGCCCGCCCTCCACCGATGACGTCAGACTCAGGGCGGCCTTGGGCCACTCGTCGCTCTCCGACATCGTCACAGAAGGCCTCCTCCGTCATCACCCCGTCCGGCAGGGCAACCCTACTGTCACCGGGTTGGGGTTGAATACTCCATCCCAAAGTGGGAAAACTGAGGTTGAAGTCCAGCAGAGGGCTTCATCGCGACCTTCATCGAGGCGCGCCTCTGCCTGGGCTTTTTCGCTGTGCGGGGGGCGCGGCCGGCGAACATAGGAGCAGACCGCACATGGCTGTTCAGGAACGAGTCCTCGAAGACATGACCGCCGAGGAACTTCTGGCGGAGATGGTCAAGGAAGACACCCCCGACTCGGTCAAGGAAAGGGTGCGCGAGCGGGTCGTCGAGATGCACCGGCCGTTGGCCACCGAGATCGCCAGGCGCTACCGCTACCGCGGCGAGCCGATGGAGGACCTGTTGCAGGCCGCCTACGTCGGGCTCATGAAGGCCATCAACGGATTCGACGCGAGCCTCGGCCACGCCTTCAGGGGCTACGCCGTCGTCACCATGACCGGCGAGGTCAAACGCCATTTCCGCGACCGCACCTGGGCCATCAGGGTGCCGCGCCTCTACCAGGAGCGGCGCTCCGAGCTGAACAGGCTGGTCTCCGACCTGAGCCAGGTCCTCGGCCGCTCCCCCACGGTGGCCGAGCTGGCCGACAAGATGAACATCTCGCAGGAGGACGTCCTGCTAACGCTCGACGCCTCCGCCGCCTACAGCACGCTCTCGCTCGACGCCCCGCTGGGCGCCGACGACGACGCCGCCTCTCTCGGGGACGTCATCCCCGAGGACGACGACGCGCTCAGCAACCTGGTCGACCAGCAGGCCGTCAAGCCCCTCATCGACGCCCTGCCCGCCAGGGAGAAGAGCATCCTGCTCCTGCGCTTCTTCGGCAACATGACCCAGGCCGAGATCGCCGCGGAGTTCGGCATCTCGCAGATGCACGTCTCGCGCATCCTGCGCAAGGTACTCGACCAGCTCAGAGCCCAGCTGATCACCGATCGCTAGGTGACCGTCCCATGAACGAGGTAGCGGACGCTCCGGCACGGCAGGTGCACTTCCGGCTCTCGGACCTGCCGGAGGTCCGCGACGTCCTGGCCGCCCACGCGCGCCGGGCGGGGCTGCCCGATGAGGAGGTCCACGATCTCCTCATCGCCGCGAACGAGGTGGCCACCAACGCAGTCATCCACGGAAGCACGCACCTGGCGCGCCTGCGCGTGTGGAACGAGCGGGGCGACGTCGTGGTCGAGATCCACGACGACGGCCACTGGAAGCTCGACGGCAGCCCCGGCGCCCAGCCCCCGCCCCCCGGCGCCACCGGGGGCATGGGCCTGTGGGTGGCCCGCCGGCTGGCCAAGATGATCCACTTCCGCACCGGCAGGGAGGGCAGCACGGTAACGATGCGGTTCAGGGGGTAGGGGAGCGCGATGACTCCTCGCATCGTGATCATCGGTGGGGGCGCCGTCGGGATGTTCACCGCGCTGCGGCTGCAGCGCAGGCTCCGCAAGGGCGAGGCGCACATCACCGTCATCGACGTCGACTCCTACATGACCTACCAGCCGTTCCTGCCGGAGGCGGCGGCGGGAAACCTCGAAGCCAGGCACATCGTGGTGTCGCTGCGCAGGGAGCTGCCGCGCTGCACCATCCTCAACGGCGTCGTCGACGCCATCGACACCGGCAGGCGCGAGGTGGACTTCAGGCCGCACAAGGGCCCGGCGCGCATGGTCGGCTACGACCTGCTCGTCGTCTGCCCCGGCTCGATCTCCCGCATCCTGCCCATCCCAGGGCTGGCCGAGTCCGGCATCGGGTTCAAGACCATCGAGGAGGCCATCCACCTGCGCAACCACGTCCTCGGTCAGCTCGACCTGGCCGCCTCCACCCAGGACGAGACGATCAGGCGCGAGGCGCTGACGTTCGTGTTCGTCGGCGCGGGCTTCGCGGGCGTGGAGGCGCTGGCCGAGCTGGAGGACATGGCGCACGACGCCTGCCGCTACTACCCGGGCATCGAGCCGTCCGACCTGACGTGGTACCTCGTGGAGGCGACCGACCGCATCCTGCCCGAGGTGGGGCCCGAGATGGGCGCCTGGACACTGGAGCAGCTGCGCGAGCGCGGCATCGACGTGCGGCTGAAGACCAGAGTCGTATCGGCCGTGGACCGGCGGATCGTGCTCGACGACGGCTCGGCCTTCACCGCCGACACGCTGGTGTGGACGGCCGGCGTCAAGCCCAACCCCGTCGTCGCGCAGAGCGACCTGCCCATCGACGACCAGGGCAGGGTGCGGGCGACGCCGTTCCTCAACGTCGAGGGCTACGACGACGTCTTCACCGCGGGGGACTGCGCGGCCGTACCCGACCTGACCAAGCCGGGCGAGTACACCGCGCCCAACGCGCAGCATGCCGTACGGCAGGCCAGGGTGCTGGCCGACAACGTGCTGGCCACGATCAGAGGGTCGGCGCGCAGACCCTACCGCCACGCCTACGCCGGATCGGTCGCCAGCCTCGGCCTGCACAAGGGGGTGGCGCAGATCTACGGGGTGAAGCTGAAGGGCCTGCCGGCGTGGTTCCTGCACAGGACCTACCACCTGTCGCGGCTGCCGAGCCTGAACAGGAAGGTGCGGGTGGCCATGGACTGGACGCTCGCGCTGTTCTTCCGCCGCGACATCACGGCGCTGGGCGCGCTGACCGACCCGCGCAAGGAGTTCGAGTACGCCGCTCGCACCACCAGGCCGGTTTCGCGCGTGTAGGCGTGCGCTGAAGGGGCGCCCCCTGAGGGACGCCCCTTGGTTTCTACCGGCGGGTACGGCGCCAGCCGCCGCGGTAGCTGCCGATGCTGGCCGTACCGATGCCTGCCTGGTGAAGAGCGAGCAGACACAGGCCGAGCAGGACGAAGGCCATGCCACTGATTCCGGCGATCCTGGTGTTCAGCAGATCCAGTAAGAATCCGAGGCCGAACACGATCGCGGCGACGATGGCGAGCATGTCACATCACCTTCCTGCCGTCGTAAGGGTGAGCAGCTGGTCCAGCATCGAGTGGTACTCGCGCATCGCGTTGCGCAGCTGCTCGGTGTCGCTCTCGCTCGAGTTCCTCCAGCGGTCGCGCAGTTGGTCCGCCTCGGAGGTGAGGGTCGACAGCAGCTCGCCCACGAGCGCGTCGGCCCGCTCCACCGACTGGCGGGGCTCGTCGACGAAGCCGCCCTGGACCTCGCGCCAACGGTCGCGCAGCTGCTCGGCGTCCTGGTCGAGGACGAACCCGCCCTGCTCGGCGCGCGGCTGCGGGGGCGCGGCCGTGGCGGTACCCGCGTCGGCCATCCCCGCGTCGCGGGTCTCCGCGCCGGTCATCCCCGTGTCGCGCATCGCCGTGTCGCCCGGGGCGGTGGCACCCGGAGCCGTTGCGAGCACGTCGTCCGACGGTCGGGTCTCATACGGGTCGTGGTAGCCGGTGTCGCCCTGCTGGATCTCGGGTTCCGCGTCGGTCATCGGCCGGCGCACGGCCTCTCCGGCCATGCCCTCCTCGGTGGCGCGGGCCTGCGCCATCCGGTCGTCCTGCCGCGTGTCGTCGCGCGGATGGCCCTGCCACTCCTGCTCGCCGCGCTCGTCACGCGTCTCGGCGGTGGCCTGGAAGTCGCGGTCGGCGGCGTCGTCGGTGGCGTCGGGATCATCCCGTGTCGTGTCGGCGCGCGGCGGCGGAACCTGCAGCTCGTCCTCGGCATGCCTGTGCTCGGTCATATCGTTTCACCGTCCTCCTGGTTCCTGACGGGTGGAATGAGGGGCTTCGTCGCGCAGCAGTTCCTCGAACAGCGCGCGGTAGTGCACCATGGCCTGGCGCAGCTCCTCGGTGGTGGCTTCCTTCCTGGCCGCGCGCCCGCTGATCTCGTGGGCCCGCCGGTAGTGGTCCAGCGTGCTGGCATGGGCGACCGACAGCGTCGAGACCTTGTCGTCGAAGTCGCCGGTGGGATAACCGCGATCACCCATGACCGAGGTCACCAACTGGTCCGCCTCGGTCACCGCGAAGCCGGGCGCGTCGACGAAGCGCTCCTGCACCTCGCCCCAGCGGTTGGCGTAGTTCTCGCGGCTGACGGTGTCGAGCGGCCTGATGTCGAGCTCGGCGAAGCGCTGCTCACGAGAGCGCAGCTCCTGCTCGGCCGCGTTCCTGCTGTCGTGTTCGGCGACCGTGCGTTCGTACTCCGGGCCGAACCTGTCTCGGAGGCGGGTCCGGCGCTTCTGCTGCAACAGGGCATAGCCGACTGCGGCGATGGCGACAACCACCACCACGATGACGGCCACCCAGATCAAAGTTGAGGTGGTCATCAGACGCCTCCGGATCTGTCGCGATGGGCCGTGATTGACCCTCCGACTGCCCCCGGGGCGGGGCTCGAAACGCCGGTGTCAGCCCGCCTCGACGGCCTTCACCGCGCGGTCGAGCACCTCGGCGACGTGCGAGCCGGTCGGCGCGGCGGGGACCTCGCTGAAGCCCTCCACCGGGTCGTAGGCCACGTCGAGCCCCTGCTCCACCAGCCGCCGCGCCCACCGCAGCGCGGTGTTCAGCCGCTCGGGCGCCACCGGCCTGCCCTGCGCCGCCGCCGACAGGTTCCGCAGGTTGGTGGCGGGCCCCGACTGGGCGTGCGTACGGCTCAGCGTCCACGGCAGCGCCCTGCCATGATCGAGTTGCGGCTTGGCCAGGCCCGCCGCCCGTTTGGCCTGCAGCACGCCCGACTCGCTCACGCCGAAGTGCGCCGCCAGCTCCCGTACGCTCATCCCCGCCTCGACCAGCCGTTCCAGTTCGGCCCTGTCGATCGTCGGCCTGCGTCCCACCGCGCCCTCCAAGCTCACCGTGCGGTCCAGGTTAGGCGCTGTCCCTGCGCCAGGTCATGGCCAGCTTTCCAGGCCACGGTCAGCTTTCCAGGCCACCGTCAGCTCTCCGGGCCACGGTCAGCTTTCCAGGTCATGGCTGGCTCTCCAGGTCATGGCCAGCGCGAAGCCGAGGTCGTCGAACCTGGCCCCGGGGAAGACCTCGCCGTACAGCTCTCTGAACCGGGCGCGGGACAGGTACCGGTCGCTCAGCAGGTGCGCCAGCCACGGCTCGCTGTGCCAGAAGCGGAGCTGGAACCAGGCCTCGCGCAGCCCGATCCTGCGGACCTCCAGGGGGAAGCTCCACACGGCCGGCCAGGTGTAGGCCCTGCGCGGTGGTGTCGGGTAGCGGTCGCTCACGTTGTCGACCAGCGCCACCGTGCCGCCGGGCCGTACCAGTGCCTTCAGGTGCTCCAGGCCCCTGCGGTAGTCGGGCAGGTGGTGCAGGGTGGTGTGGCTGTAGACGAGGTCGAAGCCCTCGCCCGCGGGCAGGTCGAGCAGATCGCCGACCTCGTAACGCACGTTCGGCCTGGCCCGGGTGGCGCGCGCGATGTCGATCAGGGGCCGGCTGAGGTCCAGGCCGACCACCTCGTCGAAACCACCGGCCAGGACGGCGGCGGCATGGCCCGAGCCGCAGCCCGCGTCGAGCGCGCGTTCCCCCTTCAGGCCGAGGCCCGCGAGCCAGGCGGTGTTCTGGCCCGGCAGCAGGCTCACGAAGCGGTCGTAGTCGAGGGCGAACCGGTCGAACGAACGGGGATCCAACACCATGTTCCGATTTTTGCGGATCAGGAGAGGTGCGGGCGGATCTGGTCGAAGAACAGGCGGATCTGCTCCCGCGTGTCGCCCTCCACGGGCCAGAAGACGAAGGAGCCGAACCCGAGCCGGTCCCTGTAGGAGTGCAGCGCCGCGATCCAGTGGTCCGCGGGACCGGTCAGGAGCCTGTCGTCGCGCCGAGGGACCCGGTCCGAGATCGTGCCCATGACGTTGAACACCCGGGTGATCTCGCCTGGATCGCGCCCCGCCTCGGCCGCCGCCTCGTCGATCCGGCGGCTCATACCGGGCACCTCGTCCAGGTCCAGGTAGGCGTTGGTGGGCAGCCAGCCGTCGGCGTGCCTGCCGGTGACGGCCAGCATCCTCGGCTTGAACGAGCCCACCCAGATCGGCACCGCGGGCTCGGGCGCGGGGCCCACGCTCGCCTCGTGGAGGCGGAAGAAGCGGCCCTCGTGCGTGACGGCCTCCGTGCCCCACAGCCGGCGGATCAGCGGGATCGCCTCGTCCAGCGCGTCGATGGCCGGGCCGATCGCGGGCCAGGCGCCGCCGAATCCGGGAATCTGCTCGAACGGCCCGCCGACGCCCAAGCCGAGCGCGAACCGGCCGCCGCTGGTGAACTGCAGCGTGGCCGCCGCCTTGGCGAGCATCGCGGGCGGCCGCAGCGACAGCGGGGCGACGTTGGGCGCCACCATCACCCGTTCGGTGCGCGAGAGCAGCATCGCCATGAGCGACCAGGTCTCCAGCTCGCCGGGGAGGTACGGATGGTCGGACACCGTGACCAGGTCGGCGCCCAGATCCTCGGCGAGGCGGGCCGAGTCCAGCAGATGCGGGAAGCGTTTCGCCGAGGCGGGCAGCGCCACGCCGTGCAGGTTCCTGGGTTCCATGTCGTCTCCGTCCCGAGGGTGTCTCCACGCTATGGCGCGGGCCTCGGACGGCACATCGGGCCGTGGGCCGGTGCGCCCCTCCGCCGTCGGACCTAAGACGGGGTTCAGAGCGCGATGTGGTGACGGTACATCCAGGCGAGCGACTCGTCGCCCGCCGACTTCCTGAGGAAGACCGGGAGCATCAGATCGCGGAAGACCCTGGCCACCGGGCCGGCCGCCTTGCTGTTGCTGATCTTCCTGGACCAGGCCACCACCCGCTCCACCCGCTCGCGGCGCTGCCGCTGGTAGCTCGCGAACGCAGCCTCGTGGTCCGGCTCGTCGCGCAGGGCCGCGGCCAGCACGATCGCGTCCTCGATCGCCATGGACCCGCCCTGCCCCGAGCTGGGGGAGGTGGCGTGGGCGGCGTCGCCGGTGAGCAGGACCCTGCCCCGGTGCCAGGTGGGCACCGGCGGCAGGTCGTGGATCGGCAGCGCCAGGTCGATCGAGCTGCGGCGGATCAGCTCGGCCGAGAAGTTGTCGTCGCCCGTGAACGCCTCGACCAGCACGGGCTTCCAGTCGGCGGGCACGTCGCCGAGCTCGCGCGGCAGGTTGGCGAACCACCATGTCTCGCCGGTGGCGGCCACGGTGTAGCCGAAGAAGGCCTTCTTGCCGAAGATCATGTTGTAGACGCCTGCCTCGCCGGTGAAGTCGGCGTCCTTGACGATGCCGCCGAAGCTGTACAGGCCGCTGTAGCGGGGTGCGGGCGCGTTCGGGTCCAGTAACGTGCGGGTGCGGGAGTGCACGCCGTCGGCCGCGATGAGGAGATCGCCGGTGGCCTCGGTGCCGTCCTCGAAGCAGGCGGTGACGCTGTCGGCGGACTCCCGGTAGGAGACCATGCGCTTGCCGTACGAGATCGTGGTGCCGCGCCTGACGGCCTCGTCGCGGACGATGCGGTAGAGGTCGGAGCGCTGGATGGTGTGGCTCACCGTGCCGTCGTCGAGCGCCAGGCCGTTGGCGACCTCGCCCAGCCGCTTGCCCGTGCCGCTCCACATGACCATGCGGGGGGTGGGAATGCCCTCCTTCAGCACCTCCCGGTGGGCGTCCAGGGTGCGCAGGGCGTCGAGGCCGTTCGAGGCGACGTTCAGGAACGAGCCGACGTTGTCGGCGCTCACGTCGTAGGCCTCGAAGATCTCCGCGTCGATGCCCACCCGCTGCAGCGCCATCGCCGTCGCCGGTCCGCCGATGCCACATCCGATGATCAGAGCCTTCATCGTGTTACCCTCTCCTCAGTTATTTTGTTCGGCCGAACGAAATATATGCCGGAGGGGGAGGGGCGTGTCAACAGATATTTCGGAACACCGAAAGAAACTGCTCGAGTCGCTGTTCGTGGCGGGACGGGAGAACAGCAACGCGGTGGTGATGTTCCATACGGCGGTCGCGGCGCACATCGGGCTGGGCATGACGGAGGAGAAGGCGCTCGACCTGCTCCAGCGGCGCGGGCCGATGACCGCGGGGGAGATCAGCCAGCACACCGGGCTCGCCCCCGCCTCGGTCAGCGGCCTGATCGACCGGCTGGAGGCCAAGGGGCTGGTCCACCGCACCCGCGACACCCGCGACAAGCGCCGGGTGATCGTCGAGGTCGACTACGGCAAGCTGGGCGGCTTCGCGAACCTGTTCGACGAACTGGTCGCGGGGCTCACCGAGCTGTACATGGGCTACACCGACGAGCAGCTCGAAGTGATCCTCGACTTCCTGACCAGGGCCACGGCCATCCAGCAGGCCGCCACACCGCAGGTCCCGTGACTTCGTGATCCGCTGCCGTCCCCTGCCGCCACGCCACACCTGACCCTGCGGCCCCGTGACTCACTGCCGTCACGTAACGCCCCACCTGATCCCATGACCCCGTGATCCGCTGAACTCACGTGCCGTGGCACAGGGCCGACGCCCTCGCCTGCGGCGTCGGCGCCACGCGATGCCCGCCGACCGGGCCTCATGCCGTCCCGGCCGCTGAACCGGCCGCTCAGCCGTAACGGAGCAGGAAATGGCTCTCGAAGTCGCCGCCCCCGGCGGCTGCGACCGCCCAGAGGCCGTTCGAGCCAGGGATCCTGGTGATCGACGTCCTCGTGACCGTCTGGTGGTCGTAGTCGCGCTGCTCCCCCAGGGGCAGCCCGGGGCTGTAGGAGGCGACCAGCCTGCCCCCGGCGTACCGGAGGAAGAGGATCTTCCTGCCGTGCGCGAAGTCGACGCCGCTGGCCCACATGGTGCCGGTGGCGTCGCTGGTCAGCCCGGACAGGCGGCCCTTGGTCACGAGGACGGTCACCTGGCGCCACGACGTGCCGTCGTAGTGGAGCGCGATCGGCTTCGAGGCCAGGAAGTCCTTGCGGTCGTAGGACGTCCTGCCCGCGTACCCGACGGCCCAGACGTCGCTGCCGGCGACCTGCCACACGCGCGTGAGGTGGCCGTCCGGGATCGACGGGGTGGGCGTGACCTGCCACGTCCTGCCGCTGTCGGTGCCGCGGACGATCAGCGGCTGGGTGCCCGTCGAGCCGACGGCCCAGATCTCGCCCGTCCCCGAGCGCGCGGTCACGGCCGCGAGCGATCCCAGCAGGGAGTGCGCCCGCCGGAAACCCTTGCCGGGGGTCCACCTCAGGACCACGCCGCGACCCTTCTCGGTGCCCACGAGCCACGGCCTGTCGCCGGAGACCGCGACATCCAACAGCTTGCCGTCGGTCCGCGAGCCGAGCGGCTTGTAGCCGGTCCAGTTCGAGCCCGTCCAGTGGCCCGCCCACGGGATCGTCCCGTTGCCGACCGCCCACACGTCGGGCCTGGATACCGCGCTGACGCCCTCAACGTGCTCCAGGTCGGCTCCCCTCGGGTTGGCCTTGCTCCAGCGGGAGCCGTTCCATCGGGTGATGGCGGCGCATTCCCCGCTGTCCTCGGCGCTGCAGGCGTACCCGACGGCCCAGGCGTCGCGAGGGCCCGAGGCGGCCACGTCGAGCAGGGCCGGCCGTCGCCCTGGCGCCGATGTCGACGCCCTTGACGATCCGCCAGGCGGGCGCGGCGGCTGCCTGCGCGGGCTGACCGGTGAGTATGACGGCGACGGCGGTCCCCACGCCCAGCAGCGGTCGTAATGTGATCATTTCTTTCCGACAGCGCTGAGGATCGCGTCGAAGGCAGGGGTGAGCTTGGTGGCGGTGGACTTGTCCGCGTTGACCAGGTAGACGTTGACGGTCCTGTCGGCGTCGGCGACCAAGCCCTCCACGACGGCCCCGGCACGTTCGCACGTCGCCGTCGTCTCGCCGCGGATCTTTCCGCCGGTGTCGGCGCAGGTGTCGCGGAAGTCCTTGGCGACGGTGGCGGCGTCCTTGCCCTTCACCACGTCGGCGCGCAGGGCCAGCGGATCTCCACCCTCCTGCGGGGAGTCCTTCGCCGTGTAGAGGCACACGGTCGCCTTGACCGATTCGAGGGTCTCGAGGAGGTGGTCGTCCCGCTTCTCCTTCAGTTCCCAGGCCAGGGACGTGGCCTGGGACAGGTCCGCGACGGCCAGCGGGCAGCCGCCGGCCTCCTGCGCGGACGCTTGGCTTCCTGCGGCGGGCTCGGGTACGGCCCCGCATCCCGTCACGAGCGCTCCGACGAACGCGAGAGCGAGGACATGGATCCTCGTGGACAACAGGCCTGTCATGCGGCGCCTCCAGGTGTCTGGCCCAGTGATAGAGCCGGGCGCTTGCAAGCCACTTGCCGGGACTCACCCCCGCCCGGCCGGTGTCACGGCAGCACGTCGCGGGGCCGGGGCGGCTGCCTGGAGTCAGTGGGACTGCCGGGCCGGGGCGGGGTCGTCGGCCGCCGACCAGAGACCGACGCTCATCCACGCGATGCCGATCGCGGCGACGGCCAGCCCGGCCAGGTACACCGGCAGCGGTACGGCGCTGCGCAGCGCACCGGGGATCATCCCCACCAGGTAGAGGGCGACCGCGACGACGGGCAACGCCCCAGACCGCAGCGCCGCGAAGCCGAACGTGAGCACGCCCGCCAGCAGGATGATCGAGGTGACCAGGAAGGCCCGCCCGGTCCCGCCGGCCAGCAGCCCGCCGATCGCCGGCTGGCCCAGGTAGGGAAAGACGAAGTGCAGGGTGTACTCGATGGCGAACGCGCCCGCCAGACCGGCCGCGTTGAGCAGGTAGCCGACCAGGCCTGCCGTACCCGCCCGATGGCGGATCAGCAGGTAGAGGCCGGTGACGGCGAGCAGCCCCGCCAGTGGCGCGAGCGGCGCGATGGCGTGTGTGAGGGTGGTCTCGGGCAGCAGCCCGCCGCGGCGGGCCACGTTCACCAGCAGGAGGACGGCGCAGCCTAAGCCCGCCACCGCGCTCGCTCGATACAGGGGTGATCTCATCCGCAGTACTCCTTGACGTGAGGCGACGATCGCCATGGTCTCCGCTGTTCCCCCGCCGAGACAGGCCGCGGCGCCGTACGTAAGCACCCCGAAAGGATCGACCGCGCTGCGTGACCGGGATCACACGCCGCGCACCCGGGCCCGGCCTGCGGACCCCGAAGGGCCGCCGCGATCCCGCGCACCCGGCCAGGCCCGCGCTCTCTGGAAGGACTCGCGTCGCTTGACCACGACCGGACGCCGCCGCATCCGGCCTGGCCCGCGCATCTCGATCTCGTCGGCCTCCGATAGCGTCGGGTCCATGCGCCTTCATGTGGGATGCGCGATGTGGACGCACGCGCCGTGGCAGGGACGCCTCCTGCCCCACCCGCTCCCTCCAGGAGAACGCCTGCGCGCCTACGCCACCTGGTGCGATGCGGTGGAGGGCAACACGACCTTCTATGCGACCCCGACGAAGGCCACGGTGGAGTCGTGGGCGCGGCAGACCGGCCCCGACTTCCGCTTCGTGGTCAAGCTGCCCAAGCCGATCACCCACGAGCGCCGCCTCACCGGCGCCGACGACGAGCTCCGCACGTTCCTGGAGGCGATCGAGCCGCTCGGGCCACGAGCGCACGCCCTCTGGGTGCAGCTCCCGGGCTCGTTCGCGCCGTCCGACCTCGGCACCCTGGCGCGCTTCCTGCACGGGCTGCCCCGCTCGTACCGGTACGCCGTCGAAGTCCGCCACCGCGCCTTCTTCGACGACGAGCGGTCCGCGCAGCTTCTCGAACGAGTTCTGGCAGGCACCGGCGCGGAGTGGATTCCGTTCGACACCACCACCCTCTTCCAGAGCCCTCCGACCAGTGACGCCGAACGGGACGCGTGGACGAAGAAGCCGCGCGTGCCACGCCGATCGCGCGCCCTCACCGACCGGCCGATCGTCCGCTACCTCGGCAGGGACGCCACGGAGCGCACGGTCGAGGGCTGGCAGGAGTGGATCGCCACGGTGACCGCGTGGCTGCGGGAGGGGCGCTCGCCGACCGTCTTCATCCACACGCCGGACAACGCCGACGCGCTGACGCTGGCCCGGCGCTTCCACGACGACGTGCGCGCCCGCGTGCCCGAACTCCAGCCCCTGCCCGACCCGATGCCGACCGAGCCACCGACCCTGTTCTAACCTCTCGCAGAGGTCGAGTCGTCGGCACCACCTCCGGTCCCGGCGACACGAACGCGGTCCGCGCGGACGGACCGGGGACACCCGGCCGTCGGCCAGGAAGCCGAACCACGGGGCGAGGTCGGCCACGCTGGTCACCACGCCGCCGTCGCCGACCGCGCTCTCCTCGGTGTCGGCCCTGGCGCCGGCGCCGGTGTGCCGCGGGCACTGGGCGATCGTGACGGGCACGTCGAGCCGCAGCTCGGGGATGTGCGTTCGGACGTCGTCCGACAGGCTCATGCCGTCCCTGGTCAGTAGCAGCAGACACGCGGCGGTGAACTGCTTGCTGATGGAGGCGATGTCGAAGCGGGTGCGGGAGTCGATCGGGACGCCGAACTCGACGGTGGCCACACCCTGGCCGAGGTGCGCAGCGCCTTGCCGTCCGCGTAGACGCCCGCCAGGCCGGGGGTGCCCTGGCAGGCGATGGCGTTCTCTCGGTATCTGGATATCCGCGCGCGAACCGTTTGGCCCGAGCGGCAAACCTGTGGCCTGGCTGGTTGGCGTACGGGCCAGCGGGCGGCTGGCGCTTGCCGTACAGGGCCATCCTGCTGATCACCGCGTCGGCGGCGAGGTGGTAGCAGGTCGTCAGGCAGCCGAGCACCTCCCTGATCAGCCGCCGCGCCTCGGCCGGAGAGAGGCTGTCGGCGGCGGTGTGCCCGTGGGCGACCTTGACGGCGACCGTCCGCGCGCAGGGGAAGGCCTTCTCCGCGACGCCGCAGATGACGTCGTCACCGGTCAGCAACCCCACCGGGACGCCGACGGCGGCCGCCTGCAGCGCGTTGACCTCGGCCTCCGACACCAGCCTGCCGTTGAGCCGCACCTCGTAGAAGTGCGAGGAGGTAGAAGTGCGAGGAGAAGGTGTGGGCGAGCACGCCGGGCGACCCCGCTGCGGCGTGGTAGCCGAGGAACATGGCCACGTTGTGCTCGGCCGAGACGCCCTCGGCCATGCAGTCCAGCTTGGGCGAGCTGAAGATCAGCCGGGCCCGCGGATCGAGCTTCTCGTGCAGCAGATTGTCCATGGTGCCGTGGCTGTCGTTGACCAGGACGCTGTCGGCCCCTGCCGCGAACGTACCCTCGAAAACCGGCGTCGATGAGCCTTGCGGGGGAGTCGCTTGCCATCACCGGAGGCACGGAGATCGAGTTCCCGCACGGGGCAAGGGGATCGTTCCCAGGTTCGACGCGATCGGGCAACACGTCGACATAGAGGAAGAGTTCATCAGGGCGCGGATGCCCGAGCCTCACGAGGTCGTTCAACTCAAGTGCCCACCTGGTGGACCAGTGATCCAGATCTGGCAGACCTTCTGGGCCGGAGACGTTGCAGTCGAGGTCTGACCGCTACGAGTTCCCCTATCGAACGAACATCGACTAGCGCCATGTCCGAGTCGCACCCCAACGAGAAGGATCTTGACCAGCGCACCTGCGGCGCAGTCGACCTCTGGCCGGACTCGTGGGAGACGTTCGAGGGTGTGTGCGTGCTTGCACCGGACCGTGACAGGACTGGCAGGTTCGTTTGGGGGATGAGTCAATTCCCCCAAGCCTTGAACTCCCATGATTGGTTGATACGCCAGTGGACGTACGACTTGTCCGGGAAGCAGTCCCAGATCTGCAAGGGAGCGTTATCGGGCGGCAGGACGGCCCTGGCGACGCTGGCGGGGTTTTCGACGTCGAAGCACCTGCCGCTACTGACGCTTACGAGACGTGTGATGCCCTTGTTGGGGCCCTTGTAGTACGACTCCCACCGCCACTGCTGGTTGGGGCCTCCATGGCAGCCCCACAGGACTACGGGGGTGCCGTTGCCCTTACCATCTCGCCAAACATCCAGGCAGAAGATTTTCTTCGCCTCGTACCATTTGATTAGGTATGTGCCGCCGGGTGCGCGCTCGAACATGAAGTAGTCGTAGTTACTGCGGCTCAGCCGGACACGTGAGCCGAGGACGCAGTTAGGATTCTCGATGTTGTAGCGGCATCCGGCTGGCTCATCAACCATGATTGGCCAGTCTCTCCACTTGTTGGTGATCCAGGTGGCGGGGGCTTGTTGATGGTTGCTGTCTGCGAACGTCGGAATTAGTCCGGCGAAGAACAGGAGTGATGCGCTGATCGCGTTGAGGCAGGTCTTGGGCTTCGACATTGCGATTCACCTCGCTGCTCTTATCGTCGGGGTGAGCCGCCTAAGGCGCACACGCAAGACGCGGGAAGCAGTAAAGCCAGTCTATCGAGGACTGCCCAGATCGAGTCTAAAGCCTATTCAATGTCTTCATCAATACACCTATTGGGAAAATGTCTACTGTCCGACGTGTTTAATTCCGCAAAAAGGGCAGGCGCTCCCTTTGCCGGTGAACAATGGCCGCGCCAGAGAGTCGTGTCTATCCGAGGCGCGACCACACCCGAGAGGGCATCCGTTAGCGTCCAGGGGGATGGTGCACGCGTGCTAGCCATAGAGGTCTATGTGACAAGAGACGATCAGCCGGACGCCTCGCGTCGGGTGAACGGCGGACTGATGATGCCCTCGTGTTCCGTCGCGAGGACGGGAGCGCGATGGATCGTTGGTACGTCCGTCGCGAGTTCCCCATAGAGGAGATCTCGCGTCTTGTTGGTCACTCGTCAACGAACGTGACCGAGACCGTCTACCGCCAGGAGATCAGGCCAGCATTGACCAAGGGCGCTGAAGCCATGGACAAGATCATGACCGAGTGGCTTCCCAAGACTGAAAAAGGGCGCCTTCCTTTCGGAAGACACCCTCATCGACCAGCGAATATCTGGTCGGGACGACAGGATTTGAACCTGCGACCCCTTGACCCCCAGTCAAGTGCGCTACCAAGCTGCGCTACGTCCCGCCAAGCCCCTCGGAACCTTCTCGGTGAGGTGTTCCGCGGCGGCCTTGCGTGGAAAACACTACCACGATCGAAGGCGAGCTCGGGCCGGAGCGGCGGCAGGTGCACCGCCGCTCCGGCCGCCCTCGCCGGTCCCCGTCGCTGTGTGGGGCGGGAAACGAGTCGCGCCTCCCCCAGGCGCCCCCCGTGATCGCTCCCGCCCGGAACCCACCATGCCGTCACCCGGTTGTCAGGACCTTGTCGCGGTTCGCAAGCGTGCTGAAAGCCGTATGCGGTGAGATCCTTTCAAGGCGGGAGGTAAACAGAAGATGGGGACTCTCACGATCGTGCTGCGCGGGGGCGGTGTCAGGCCCGGCGCGCGGCTGGCGGTCCGCAGCGGTCTGGACGGCTGGCAGGCGGACGTGCCGTGCGAGTACGTCAGGGGAGCCGACGAGTGGCGCGTCGAGCTCCAGGGCGAGGGCCCCGTGGAGTTCAAGTTCCGCTGCGACGGCGCATGGGAACGCGGCCCCAACAGGGTCGTGGACGGCGAGCACGTGGCGACGATGCGGGGACGCGTCGCCGACCTGTTCGAGCAGCCGGACGACATCCCCGTGGCCGACTCGCTGGCCGCGCGCGTGCATTTCCCGCCGGTCTCGGCCGAGCAGGACTTCGATTACATCGTGGTGGGCAGCGGCACGGGCGGCGGCACGCTGGCGCACCGCCTGATGGCCGACAGCGAGGGGCAGGCGCGGGTGCTGGTTCTGGAGGCCGGCGGCTACCTGTTCCCGACGCACGTCGGCAACCTGCCCAGGCGGCACGGCCCCTACGTCAACCGCAGCGTCTGGGAGCTGTGGAACCAGTTCAAGGTCCGGCGCTACGACACCGACCTGCCGATGGACCTGGCGCAGGCGTTCTGCCTGGGCGGCAGGTCGCTGTTCTGGGGCGCGCTGGTACCGCGGATGACGCCCGCGGAGTTCGCCGGGTGGCCCGAGCCGATCAGGGGGGACCTGGAGAGCACCTGGTACGCCAGGGCCGAGGACCTGCTGAACGGCACGCCCATGCCGCAGGACACGCTGTGCGGCGCGGTCCAGTCGCTCCTGAGGGGTCACCTGCCGGACCTGTCCGACGACGACGCCGTGCTGGCGGCCGAGCACGCCTCGGTGAACGGCCTCGGCATCCCCTCCGGCATCTTCTCCACGGCGGCGCTGCTCATGGAGGACGTGCTGCGCGCCTCGTGGGCCGACCGGCTGCACGTCAACCTCCACCACCAGGTGTGCGGATTCGTCTTCGACGGCGACGCGGTGACCGCGGTCGAGGCCTTCGACCTGGCGGCGGGCGTCCTGCGGACCTTCAGGCTCGCCGAGGGCGGCAGCGTCATCATGGCGGGCGGTACGGTCGGCACGCCGGTGCTCGCCCACAACGCCGGGCTGGAGCACGAGCTGATCGGGCGCGGCATCACCGACCACCCGACCTACTACTGGAAGTTCTCCGTCAAGGACGGCGCTCCCGGCTACAGCGCGCGTGACGCGGCCAAGCTCCTGCTCAGGGGTACGGCAGGCGAGACGCCGTTCAACGCCGTCGTCGAGATGGGCGTCAACCTCAACCAGTACCACGTGGACGAGGACCTCGACCTCGACGAGGCCGACATGCCGTGCGAGGTCGTCTTCTTCACCGCCGTCCCGCTGGAGGAGCGTAACGGCGTCGAGGTGCGCGGCGAGGGCAGGAACGCCCGCCCCCGCGTGGTCATGCACCATGTCGAGGTGCCGGGTCTGGAGGAGGTCATGGAGCAGGTCGGCGCGGCCGTGATGGCGGCCGTCGGCGGCACGCCGCTGTACCCGCGGCCGACGCGCTCCACGCTGGGCGCGGTCGGCCACGAGGTCGGCACGATGCGCATGGGGCCCGACGCCGTCACCGGCGTCGTCGACCCCGACCTCAGGGTGTACGGCAGGCGCAACCTCTACGTCTGCGACCTGTCGGTCTTCCCGACCTCGCCTGCCGCCAACCCCTCGCTCACCCTGGCCGCCCTCGCCATGCGCCTGTCCGACCGGCTCGTCAACGGCTGAGGCTCCTCCGGGGGGTACTGCCTCGGCGAGCTGGCCACCGGTCGAGGCTCTCCCAGGGGGTACGGCCTCGGCCGCCCGCGAACTGGTCACCGGTCGAGGCTCCTCCCAGGGGGTACGGCCTGGGCCGCCCTTCCGCGAACTGGTCACCGGTCGAGGCTCCTCCCAGGGGGTACGGCCTCGGCCGCCCGCGAACTGGTCACCGGTCGAGCTCCTATGCGGGGCGCGTCGGAGGAGGCTTCCTCGTGGGGGCCGGTTCCAGGGCGGCCCTCCCGCCGGTTCTCCTGCGGGCTGCTCGCCGGTCGGGTCTTGTGAGGGGGCGGGTCGGAAGAGGCCTTCTGCGGGGGCTGGTTCCGGGGTGGTCCTCCCGCCGGTTCTCCTGCGGGCCGGTCATCGGTCGGGGTCCCTGATGGGCGCCGGGCGAGGCGGGTCGGGGCGATGCCGGAGCAGACGGCGGCCGCCCGAGCGGGCTCGTCCCGGATTGGCGGGCCCGCTCGGCCGCCCACCCCGAGAGGGCGGCCCGCGCACCGGGAAGCCGGTCCGCCTCTGGAGGTCGGCCGTTCCCGGAGGTCGGCCCCCCGGGAACTCGGCCCGCGCCCCCGGAAAGCCGGTCCGCCCAGGGAGGGCGCCCAGGAGGTCGGCCCGGGAGGGCGGCCGGGAGGGCAGCCGGGAGGGCGGTCCTCCCGGGGAGAGGGCCGGGGTCAGCGGTTGACGGCCACCAGGACCGACAGCGGTGGCAGGTCGTGGATCTCCACGTAGCGGGCGCCGTCCGGCGACGGCAGCACCGGCACTGTCGAGCCGACCGGATGCTTGGTCCCGCCGCCCACCTCCGCCGTGTTCGCCACGACCGTGAACGCCGCGACGCCCGCGTTGATCCCCGCGTCCACGTGCAGCCTCGCCGTACGGGAGACCTGCCCCGGGTTGATCACGCACAGCGCCTCGTCGTCGGCCAGGATCCGCGACCAGCCGACCGCCTCGCCCGGCGCGGGCAGGGTGAAGGACCCGTCGTCCCTGCCGAGCCTGCGCAGGTACTGCCGGCCCGCCGACAGCACGGGGTGCGCCCCGCGGACCCGCAGCAGCATCCGGACCCGCTGGTAGACGTCGTTGTCCTGGTCGAAGACGTGGTGACCGGACGTGCCGAACGGACCGAAGCCCGGAACGCCGGGATCGGGCGCGTGCCCGCCGAGGACGCGCGGATGCTCCGGTCCGAACATCGCCTCGCGCAGGTAGATGTCGCCCGCCAGGTCCCTGACGCCCCAGCCGGGCAACCACTTGCGCTCCTCCTGCTCGGGACCGGTCAGCCCCTGCTCCATGCCGTAGTACAGGCACGGGATGCCGAGCAGGAACAGCAGCAGGCCCGCGCCCACCACGGTCCGCGAGGGTGAGGACTCGACCGAGCCGAACCGCAGCTGCGGGAAGATCGCCAGGTCGTCGTGGTCGTCGAGCATGGCGACGTACCGGCTGCCGAGCGCCCGGTGGGTGATGTCGAGCGGCAGCGTGAAGCGGCCGAACAGGTCCTCGGCCCTGGCCCGCCCCTCGGCGACCGCGCGCAGCGTCGCCCGCGTCTCGCCCGTCTCCAGCACCGCCGACAGGTTCTGCCCGACGAGTTTCAGGTACTTCTCCTGGATGGTGTCGCCGCCGCCGACCTCGCCGACGATGAGGAAGTTCGCCTTGCCGAGCTGCTCGGCGTACTCCCTGATCGCCCCGCAGAAGGCGCGGGCGTGTTCCAGCGGCACGTGCTTGAGCGTGTCGATCCGTAACCCGTCGAGGTCGGCGAGCGCGATCCAGTACTTGTAGATCTGGATCATCGTCTGCAGGCTGCGCGGCATGTCGATGTCGCGGCTGAACCAGTCGGCCCTGCGGTAGGGCGCGTCAGGGTCCTCGTCGCCGCCGGGACCGAAGCTGCCGCCGTCGCCGCCCGCCCGGGTGTAGGCGTCGGGGTGCTGCAGCTCCTGCGGCCAGACCCCGTGGTCGGGCTCCGTGGGCGCGCTGCCGTGCGGCAGCCTGCCGCCCTTCCCGTCGCGCCAGGCCCCGAAGGCGTAGGGCGGGCTCTGCCGGTACGGCGGGCGCGGCGCGTAGCGCGGCGAACCGTCCTGCCCGAGGTCGTAGTCCCAGGTCTCGCCGGAGTGGTTGAGCAGCACGTCGAGGATGACCCTGATGCCGCGTTCGTGCGCCTGCCGTACCAGGGAGACCAGGTCGGCGCGGCTGCCGAGGCGCGGGTCGATCTCGAGGAAGTCCTGCACCGCGTAGCCGTGGTAGTCGTCGGGCTCGGCGGGGCTGCCCTCGACGCCCGCGACGGGACGCTGCTTCCACACCGGGCCGATCCACAGCGCGCTCACGCCCAGATCGTCGAGGTAGTCCAGGCGCGAGGCGATCCCCGTGAGTGTGCCGCCCTGGTAGCGTTCCCGTCCTGATCTGGCCCACCGGTCCCAGCGCCAGCCTTCCGGCCTGGCGGCCCACAGATCGGTCCGGTCCAGGAGCGGGCGTCCGGCCTCCCTGCCGTCGCTGAACCTGTCGGGGAGCAGGAAGTAGATGACCTCGCTCCGCCAGTCGGCGGGGGACGGGTGGTAACCCTGCCGCTCAGGCCAGGGGGCCTGCCCGATGCTGCGCGGCGCGGGCCGGCTGACGATCTCCTCGACGGTCGCCATATATGGCGCACCTCCACATTCGTATGGTTTCAGCCCAATGTGTGACGCGTTACAGTCGCTTGCAAGCATTCAGAAGGGAAGCGCAGCATGGAAGCCCGCGTCGAGATCGGGATTCTGGGCACGCTCGACGTCCTGGTCGACGGCGTCCCGGCTGCGCTCGGCGGTCACCAGCGCGCGGCCATCCTCGCCGTGCTGCTGCTCCACCACGGCGACGTGCTCAGCGCCGACCAGCTGATCGACCAGGTGTGGGCGGGCCGTCCGCCGCGCAGCGCCACCAACACCCTGCACGCCCACGTCTCCAGGCTGCGCAGGACGCTGGGCGGCACCGCGCTGCTGCAGTCCCACGGGCCCGGCTACCGGCTGGTCATCGACCCCGAGCGGGTCGACGCGCACCGCTTCGAGGCCCTGGTCACGCGCGGCCGCGACGAGCTGGCCAAGCAGGACTGGAGCGAGGCCGTCACCGTGCTCGACAGCGCGCTGGCGTTATGGCGCGGCCCCGCGCTGGCCGACTTCAGCGCCGACCCGTGGGCGCAGTTCGACGCGATCAGGCTGGAGGAGCTGCGCTACGCGGCCGAGGAGGGCCGCACCGACGCCGAGCTGGCGCTCGGCCGCCACGCCGAGGTGCTGCCCCGCCTTGAGCAGCGCGTGGCCCGCCACCCGCTCAGAGAACGCTCCGCCGCCCAGCTGATGACCGCCCTCTACCGCTGCGGGCGGCAGGGCGACGCGCTCAACGTCTACGAGCGCGTGCGCAGGGTCCTGGCCGAGGAGCTCGGCATCGATCCCGCCCCCACGCTGCAGGCCCTGCACCAGGCCGTCCTCACCCACGACCCCTCGCTGACCGCCCCTCCGCTCAGGCAGGGCGCGGTTCCCTCCCCGCCCGCCAGCCCGTCGGCGCCGCGCCGGGTGTCCAACCTGCCCGCCCGCAACCGTGTCTTCTCCGGGCGAGAGGAGCTGCTGGCCGAGCTCGGCCGTGCGCTGGCCGGCGGCCGCGCCGTCGCCCTGTACGGCCTGGCCGGCGTCGGCAAGACCCAGCTGGCGATGGAGTACGCCCACCGGAACGCCGCCGACTACGACGTGGTGTGGCGCGCCTCGGCGGCCGATCCGCTCGCGCTGGCCGGCGCGATGGAGGATCTCGCGCTGCGCCTGGGCGTGCGTGAGCGCGCCGACAGGGGCGAGCTGGTCACCGCGCTGCGCGACAGGCTGGCGGGCATGGACAGGTGGCTGCTTGTCCTGGACGACGTCGAGGACGCCGCGCTGCTCGATGGGGTCCTGCCGGACGGCGGAGAGGGCCATGTGATCATCACCTCGCGCAATCCCGCGTGGGGGCTGCACGCCGTACCGCTGCGGATCGATCCGTTCTCGCGGGAGGAGTCGGTCGCCTTCCTGGAGCGGCGCCTCGGCCTGCCCGGACGCTCCACGGGCGCGCCCGAGCTGGCCGACCAGCTCGGTGACCTGCCGTTCGCGCTGGAGCAGGCCGCCGCCTACAGCGAGCAGACCGGCATGACCTTCGAGGAGTACGCCGACCTGTTCCGCCGCAGGGCCGACCGGCTGCTGGCCAGGGCGGGGGAGCGCGACCAGACGTTCGCCACCGCCTGGCAGCTGGCCTTCGAGCGGGTGCGGACCGCCTCCGCCCCGGCCACCGAGCTGCTGTACCTGTGCGCCTGCCTTGGTGGCGACGGCCTGTCGCTGCGCCTGCTGCGCGGCCTGGCCGGGGTGCTGCCGCCCGCGCTGGAGGCGGCCGTCGCCGACGAGGTCGGCCTGCAGGACGCCATCGCCCACCTGCTGCGCCACTCCCTCGTCGACCGCGACAGGGGACGGCTGCGCATGCACAAGATGGTCAGCGTCGCCGCCATGGCCACCCTGTCGAGGGCGGGGCGGCAGGAGTGGCTGCTGCGCGCCGTCCACCTCGTGGAGGCCACCGCCCCCGCCGACCCGGACAACCCGACGAACTGGCCGCACTGGGACGAGGTGCTGCCGGGGCTGATCCACCTGGCCGGCCAGTCGGACCACCTCGACGTCGTGCCACCGGCCCTTCCCCAGCTGCTGTGCGGCGCGGGCCGCTACCTGACCACGCGCGCCGCCTTCGACAGGGCCGCGTGGCTGTTCGAGAGCTCGCTGACACTGCTGCGCCGCGCGCAGGGCTCGGACGCCGACCTGGCCGCCGTGCTGACCGAGCAGGGCAAGCTGCTGGAGATGGTCGGCGACCTGGAGGGCGCCAGGGCCGCGCAGGAGCAGGCGCTCGCGCTCGCCGAGGCCGCCTTCGGCCCGGAGCACCCCGGCGTCGCCTACGTGCTGAAGCGCCTCGGCGACGTGCTGGTCTGCCAGCGGCGGCTGCCCGAGGCCAGGCGGACGCTGGAGCGCGGCCACGCCATCCTGGCCGCCCGCGACGACGCCGACGGCAGGGAACTGGCCAGGATCGGCCGCGACCTGGGCTTCGCCGCGTGGCTGGCCGGCGACCTGGCCGCCGCCCAGCAGTGGCTGACCAGGGCGCTGACCGCCTCGCGCAGCCTGCTCGACCCCGGCCACCCCGACGTCGCGCACTCGCTGTCGGGCCTCGGCCTGGTGCTGCAGGACGCGGGCCGCGCAGAGGAGGCCATCAAGCTGCAGGAGCAGGCGCTGTCGCTGCTGGCGGGCGTGTACGGCGACGAGCACCCCGAGGTGGCCCACACCCTCGACAAGCTCGGCTACGCACTGCGCCTGGTGGGCCGCTTCGACGAGGCGAGGATGAGCCACGAGCGCGCGCTGGCCATCCTGGAGGCCTGCTACGGCCCCGGCCACGGCGAGGTCGGCATGCCGCTGACCAACCTCGGCCTGGTCTACCAGGACATCGGCGACCACGAGCTGGCCCAGGCGCACCAGGAGCGGGCCATGGGTGTCTTCTCCTCCGTCTTCGGCCCCGACCACCCGCACGCCCAGCTCGGCGCGCGCAGGCTCGGCGTGGCCAGGCTCCTGGGCGGGCGCGTGACGGAGGCCAGGGAACTGCTGGAGCGGGCCGTGACAGGCACCGAACGCGCGCTCGGCGCCGCCCACCCCGACGTGGGGCGGACCCTGCTCGACCTGGCCGCCGTGCACGAGCGCCTCGACGACCTGGCCGCGGCGGCGGAGTGCCGTACGCGCGCCGAACGGATCCTGTCGGCCGCCTACGGCTCCGACGCCCTCCAGGCCGGAGGCGGCTCGCCGTCACTGCCCGCGGGATCGGGCTGAAGAGTCCTGAGCCGCCGGCGCCTGGGTAGGTGCCCGGCATGGAGACGCTCGTGGGGACCTCAGGCTGGCAGTACCGGGACTGGCGGGGCGTGCTGTATCCGGACAAGGTGCCGCAGCGGCTGTGGCTGGAGACCTACACCGAGACGTTCCGCACGGTCGAGAGCAACAACGCCTTCTACCGGCTGCCGTCGACCGAGACGTTCGCCGGATGGGCCGAGCGCACGCCCGAAGGGTTCGTGATGGCGGTCAAGGCCAGCAGGTACCTCACCCACATCAAGCGCCTGACCGACCCCGAGGAGCCGGTCGAGCGGCTGATGGCCGCGGTCGAGGGCCTGAAGGCCAAGCTCGGCCCGATCCTGCTGCAACTGCCGCCCACTCTCAAGGCCGACCCCGGCAAGCTCGACCGCTGCCTGGCCTGCTTCCCGCGCGCGACCAGGGTGGCGGTGGAGTTCAGGCACCCCTCGTGGTGGAGCGACGAGGTCAGGAGCGTGCTGGAGGCCCGCAGGGCGGCGCTGTGCTGGGCCGACAGGGAGAGCAGGGTGCTGAATCCGCCGTGGCGTACCGCCGAGTGGGGCTACGTCAGGCTGCACGAGGGCAGGGCCACCCCCAGGCCCGCGTACGGCGAGGCGGCGCTGCGCTCGTGGGCGCGCCGCGTCCACGAGACGGGGTGGCGGCAGGCCTACGTCTACTTCAACAACGATCCAGGAGGGGCCGCGGTACGCAACGCGGTGCGGTTCGCCGCACTCATCTAGGCTGGACGGTCATGGTGCGCACCCGCCTCTACCGCGACGGCAACCTGGTCTCCGAGGGCTTCCCCATCGCCGAGGTCTCCGACCACGTCACCGACCCCGGCAACGTCGTCTGGTTCGACCTGTGCGCGCCCGGCGCCGCCGACCTGGAGCGCGTCGGCGAGGAGCTGGGCCTGCACACCCTCGCCGTGGAGGACGTCTTCCAGGAGCACCAGCGGCCCAAGGTCGACGTCTACGACAGCCACCTGTTCATCACGGCCTACTGGCTGCACCTGGAGGACAGCAGGCTGCACCCCGTCGAGATCAGCATCTTCGTCACCCCCAACGCCCTGGTGACCGTGCGCGAGAACGCGCACTTCGACATCGACAAGGTCACCGCCCGCTGGGACGCCTCGGGCGACCTGGCCAAGAACGGCGTCTCCTTCCTGCTGCACGGGCTGCTCGACTACGTCGTCGACGCCCACTTCGACCTGGTCGAGCGCTTCGACGAGGAGGTCGAGGCGCTGGAGGACCAGCTGTTCGAGGAACGGCCGATGACCAGGCAGGACGCCAGGAAGATGTTCACCCTGCGCAAGAACATGGTGGGCCTGCGCAAGGTGGCCACGCCGATGCGCGAGGTCGTCAACACCCTGCTCCGGCGCGACCTGCACGTGGTCACGCCGGAGATGATGCCGTACTACCAGGACCTCTACGACCACGTGCTGCGCGTGGCCGAATGGACCGACAACCTGCGCGACCTCATGAGCAACCTGCGCGAGACCCACATGTCACAGCAGGGCTTCAGGCTCAACGAGATCATGAAGAAGCTCACCAGCTGGGCGGCGATCATCGCGGTGCCCACCATGATCACCGGCTTCTACGGCCAGAACGTGCCCTACCCGGGGTTCGGGTCGAGCGCGGGCTTCTGGTGGTCGTCGACCATCATCGTGGTCGCCTCGGGGCTGCTCTACCTGGCGTTCAAAAAGCGGGACTGGCTCTAGCGGCCATCCAGGCCAGCACCTGCGCGACCGGCCTGGCCGCGTGCCTGCTGCCGTCGCGCAGCCGCAGCGCCGCCTCGCCCGCGCCTGCCTCGGCCGGGCCGACGACCAGCTGGTACGGCACCAGCCGGTTCGACCTGATCCGCGCCCCGAGGCTGCCGTGGGCGGGCGCGGCCAACGACACGCGGAGCCCGGCGGCGACGCCGCGCCGTACCAGCTGCTCGGCGGCGGGGACCTCGGCGTCGGTGACGGGCAGCACCACCGCCTGGACGGGCGCGAACCAGGCGGGGAAGGCGCCGCCGTGGATCTCCACCAGGTGCGCCATCAGGCGTTCGAGGCTGCCGACCAGGCTCCTGTGCACCATCACCGGCCGGTGGAGGGCCTGGTCGGGGCCGACGTAGGACAGATCGAAGCGGCCCGGCTGGAACAGGTCGACCTGGACGGTCGACAGGGTGCTCTCGCGCCCCTGCGGATCGACGACCTGGACGTCGATCTTCGGGCCGTAGAACGAGCTCCTCGTCGAAGGCGCGGCCCCGCGCGCGCAGCGCCTCGCGCAGGATGGCCTCGGCGCTGGCCCACATGGCCGGGTCGTCGACGTACTTGGCGCCCTCACCCCGCAGCGACAGGCGGTAGCGGAAAGGCACCACACCGAGCTGCCCGTGGGCGGCCTCGATCAGGTCGAGCGCCGCCGACACCTCGGCGGCGGCGCTGTCGAGCGGGCAGAAGACGTGCCCGTCGTTGAGCTGGATGGCCCGCACCCTGGACAGGCCGCCGAGCACGCCCGACAGCTCGCCCCTGTACATGCCGCCGAGTTCGGCCAGGCGCAGCGGCAGGTCCCGGTGGCTGCGCGGCCTGGCGGCGAACATCAGCGCGTGGTGCGGGCACAGGCTGGGCCGCAGCACGAACCGCTCCCCGCCGACCTCCATCGGCGGGAACATGTCGTCGCTGTAGTGCGCCCAGTGGCCCGACCTCTCGTACAGCTCGCGCTTGCCGAGCACGGGCGAGTTGACGTGCAGGTAGCCGTTGCGGCGTTCCAGTTCGTGGACGAAGTCTTCGAGCGCCTTGCGCACCGCGGCTCCCGCGGGCAGCCAGAAGGGCAGGCCCGAGCCGATCAGCGGATGGGTGTCGAACAGGTCGAGCTCGCGGCCGAGCCTGCGATGGTCGTTCATGATGGAGCCCTCCGGAACCTTTCGGAAAACGAGGGCGAACGACCAGCGATCCCCGGGCGTTCGCCCGGGGAGCATGGAAATCAGCGCGCCGGGAACGGATCCGGCGTCGTCGTGACGAAGACGAAAGCGCGCTGCATGAAGGTCATCCTAGCCCGGCGTTGACGATCCTGGTCGTCGACCGGCCGGGAATCATCTCCAGCTCCCAGCAGTGGGCGCCCAGCAGGGCCGCGGCCGCGCACCTGCCGCCCGCGTGGGGATCGCCCGCCGTGTGCGCGAGCGCGCCGGGCCGCATCGGGGCCAGCAGGTCGATGTAGTCTTCGGGGCCGTGCGCCTCGGGCGGGCCGCTCACGATGAACACCCCCGACACCGAGCGCAGCTCCGCCAGCACCTCGGCCCGCTCGGCGGCCGAGTTGAGCGGCCTGCTCGGGCCCTTCCACGCGCGCACGCGCGGGTCGTCCTCCACGCCGACGACCAGCGGCAGGCCGCGCTCGGCCACCGACCGCAGGTAGCGGACGTGGCCCACGTGCAGGATGTCGAAGACGCCCGTCACGATCGCCGCGCCATGCTGCTCGTACGGCTGCACCCAGACGGCCTCGAGGCTGCTCACGCCCAGGTTCCCCTTCCAGTCGCCTCATCCGATCGCAGCGTACTCGGTCGGCCGCCCTGGCTTACCGGAGGTCTGCAGAAAGGCTCGGCCTTCAGGGCGCGGGTGGCACATGCGGCGTTTCCCAAGGGGACGATGGCAATGCGGAGGCCGGGGATGAATGCGGTCCCCGGCAGGGGATGGCCCGCCGGTAGGCGGGGCAGCCCGGTGCGCGTAGCGCGGAGCCGGAGCGGTCACGTTGGTCGGCGCGCTGTTGTTCGATGTAGGCGTTGATGATGGTCAAAGGAACTCGCGCAGTTCGGCCTCGAAGCTGTCGCACACCTCGACCATGATTCTTCGCAGCGGCGGGCGCAGGCTCGTCGTTGAACACGCTTCCGCGGTATGTGGTCACGATGACCAGATGGGCATGCATCACGGAAACCGCGTGCCTGCCGTTCCGGTATTCGTCTGACGGTGTCGTAGAGCAGGCGATAGCGTGTTCGAGCCGGTGGGACGTCAGTGTCGCGAGGGGGTGGTGTTCGGTGAAGCTGCGCTACAACTACCGGCTCTACCCGGACGCGCCCCAGCGGGAGTTGCTGGCCCGGACGTTCGGGTGCGTCCGCGCCGTGTGGAACGACGCGCTCGCCCGGCGCAAAGCCGCGTGGAAGGCCGACCGGACCCGGATCAGCGGCACGGAGTTGCAGAAGATCTGCATCACCGCCGCGAAACGGACCGCCGAGCGGGAATGGCTCGGGCAGGTGTCCCCGGTGCCGTTGCAGCAGTCGCTACGAGACCTGGACGTGGCGTACAAGAACTTCTTCGACTCGGTGTCGGGCAAGCGGAAAGGCCCGAAAATGGGCCTGCCCGCGTTCAAGTCCCGCCACGATCACCGGCAGTCGGCCCGATTCAACACCAACGCCTTCAAAGTGCGAGACAACGGCACTTTGTATCTTGCGAAGATCGGCGAGATCGAGGTCCGGTGGTCGCGCGAACTGCCCGCTCCCCCCTCCAGCGTGACGGTCATCAAAGACGCGGCGGGCAGATACTTCGCCTCCTTCGTCATCGAACTCGACGACGACGCCCACACGCTCCCGCAAGCGGACGCCGAGGCCGGGATCGATCTCGGCCTGACCCACTACGCGGTCACCTCCGACGGCGAGAAGATCGCGAACCCGAAGTGGTTGCGCCGCCGGGAACGCAAGCTCAAGAAACTCCAGCGTGCCCTGTCACGCAAGAAGAAGGGGAGCGCCAACCGAGCCAAGGCCCGGATCAAGGTCGCCGGTCAGCACACCAAGGTCGCCGACGCCCGCCGAGACTTCCTGCACCAAACCAGCACCACACTGCTCCGTGATAATCAAGCGGTGCATGTGGAAGGTCTGGCCGTGCGGGGCCTGGCGCGGGGCATGCTCGCCAAGTCCGTGAACGACGCCTCCTGGGGCGCGTTCCTGCGGCTGCTGGAAGGCAAGGCCGTCCGGTACGGGCGCGAGTTCATCCAGATCGGCCGCTGGTATCCGTCCTCGCAGCTGTGTCCGTGCTGCGGCTGGAAGATTGGGAAGCTCGCGCTGGATGTCCGCGAGTGGGACTGTCAATCGTGTGGCGAGCACCATGACCGTGACATCGCCGCCGCGCTCAACATTCTCGTCGAAGGCATTCGCCTGAGGTCTCTGTACGACGTGGCCGCCGGGCTGGCGGACACCCGAAACGACTGTGAAGGGCAGGTAAGACCAGGGAAGGCGATCCCGCCCCTGGCACCGCCCGAAACCTCCGTCGCGCAAGCGGCGTAGAAGCAGCAGTAAACACCCTGCCGTGAGGCGGGAGAATCCCCGTCATTCATGGCGGGGAGAAGTCAAGATCCGCCTGCCGGTGCAGAGGAAACGCCATGATTCTCACCAAGCTGGGGTACGCGGCCAGGGCCCTGCTGTACGCGCTGATCGGACTCGTGGCGCTGCAGGTGGCCTTCGGAGAGGGCGGCGACGCCGACAAGAGCGGCGCGATCCACATCGTGGCCGCGCAGCCCTTCAGGTCCGTGGTGCTGTGGATCATGACGGCGGGTGTCCTCATCGGGCAGGCGGCGATCACCTACGATCCCGACAGGGCGGTCGGTATCGACGGCGCGCTCAAGTCCCTCGCCGATACTCCCGCGGGCCCGTGGCTGCTGGTGGCGGTGGCCGTGGGGCTGGTGTTGTTCGCGGTGTACTGCCTGGCCGAGGCGCGATGGCACCGGACCTGATCCGGTTCCACGCGGCAAGAGCATTCCTACCTTTTCGTGACCCCTCCTGCCCGCCGGGAGCCGCGTCCTTACAAGGTCGCCGCAGCCGGGGAGGTCGCCGTGGAAGCGCCGGAGTACGACAGTTGGACCCTGCCAGGAGCACCCGACCAGGTCGCCAGGGCTCGCCGCCTGGTGACCGCCGCCCTCGGACCCGGACACCCGCTGCACGACGACAGCGTGCTGCTGACCAGCGAGCTGGTCACCAACGCGGTCGTGCACTCCGCCTCACGCGACGGCGGCACCTTCACCCTCACCGTGTGGTCCACCGGGTCGAGGGTGCGCGTCTACGTCGAGGACGGCGGCTCCGACGGGCCGCCGTGCGCATGCCGTACCGCCTCGCCGACCGCGCAGAGCGGGCGCGGCCTGCCGCTGCTGGAGGCGCTCAGCCACCGGTGGGGCTACAGCAGGGAGAACGGCGTCAACACCGTCTGGTTCGAGCTGCTCCTGGTCACCGTGCCCGCGGGCTGGGCGGCGGCGGGCGTCTAGAGGTCGATCATGCACAGGCCCTCGGCGAGGGCCTTGGTGGTGACCCTGGTACGGCTGTCGCAGCCCAGCTTGGCGAAGATGTGCTCCAGGTGGGTGGTGACCGTACGGACGCTCAGGACGAGGGCGGCGGCGATCTGCGGGTTGGAGTCGCCGGCCGCCACCCTGGTCAGGACCTGCACCTCCCGCCCCGTCAGCTCGTACGGCAGGCAGCAGGCCCGCTCGGCCACCACCGCGCCCTGCAGCGCCCCGTGCGAGCCGACGCCGGCGCGCAGCACCCGCACCTCCCGCCACTGGCCGCCCGCGTCCTGCCACAGGCCGCGCCTGCTCAGCTCCCGCGAGTCGAGGAAGGCCCTGGCGTAGGCGGCCATCGCGGGGTCGGCCGCCACCACCTCCGACCTGGCCGCGCCCGCCACGTCGCGCACCACGCCGCCGCGGTCGAAGGCGACGGCGGCGAACCCGCTCGGCACCCCCACCGGGTCGATCACGCACCTGGTCAGGTCGGTGACGTGGGCCAGCGTCGGCGAGAGCGCCGCCATGACCGTCCGCGCGTGCGCGGGGAAGAGGGGCGCCGACAGGTGCAACTGTCCCGTGTAGCGGCCCTCGGCCAGCAGCAGCGGCGTCGTCAGCCCCTGCCGCCAGCGGTAGGCGGCCAGGTGCCCGGCGTCCATCGGGTACGGCTCGCCTGCGCCCGGCCGCGGCTCGCGCACGGCGGGCACGATGTCCAGGCCCTCGGAGATCAGGCTGCGGTGCCGGCCGGTGACCGGGTCGAAGGCGACGAACTCGTAGGCGTCCAGCGGGATCACCCGGCGTAACGCCCGCATCGCGCCGTGCGCCCCCTTACGGCCCGCCACCTGGAACCCCACCTCGGCGCAGGCGCTCAGCGTGATCTGATCCACCGCGCCATCATGTCGCATCGCCGCGGCTGCCTGTCGAGCCGGAATTGCCTTCGCTGTCCGGGGCGTGGCAGGTTGGACGACCATGAACGGGTCCAGGATGGCCGGTTGGGTGACCGAGGTGTTCGCCCCGCAGGTGCTGGTGATCGCCATGCCCCCCGCCGTCGGCCTGCTCGCCCAGGGCTGGCCGGGCGCCGTCTGGGGCCTGCTCGCCTCCGCCCTGTGCGGCGGCGTGCCGGCCACCGTCATCGCCGTCGGCGTCCGCAAGGGACGGCTCGACTCCCGCCACCTGGTCGACCGGGCCCGCCGTACGGGGCCGCTGCTGGCCGCCGTGGGAGCGGTGCTCGTCGCGCTGGTCCTGCTGGCCGGGCTGGGCGCCCCCACCCTGCTGGTCGCCACCGTCACCGCGATGCTGGCCGCCCTCGCGGTGACCGTCCCGGTGACGCTGCGGTGGAAGATCTCCTTCCACGCCGCGGTGTCGGCGGGCACCGTGGTGGTCCTGGCGCACGTCCTGCCGCCCGTCCCGACCGCGCTGGTGGGCGGGGCCCTGGTGGGGCTGGTGTGCTGGGCCCGCGTCCGCCTGGCCCACCACACTCCCGCCCAGGTGATCGCGGGCACGCTCGTGGGCGTCGCCACCACCTGGGGCACCCTCACCGCCTTCGGCGTGTGACGTTAGGCAAGCTCGAGCACCAGGAGTCCAGCAGACAGGCCGACGGCTAGCCCACCGGGCACTTCACAGATCGCGTGCACCTCGTGCTGGACGGGTATGACCCTGAGCAACGCACCCGACGTGGGCTCCCACAAACGAACCGTCCGGTCGGAACTCCCGGTGGCAATCGCTCTGCCAGCCTGCGTGGTGACAACGCACGTCGCCGTAACCGCTGACGCGTGGCCGATCAGCGAGATGGGTGAGAATTCCGGTGCCGGGCCGCGCAATTCGATCTCGCAATCATGGCTGATCGCGAAGAAGGTCTGGTCGGCGATCGTGAGCGGCCAGATGGCCGACACGTCCGCCCGTAGCCTCAGAACACTCCGTGGCCGACCAGTGTCAAGGTCCCAGAACCGAAGGGATCCATCGATGCTGCCGCTGGCGAGCAATGGCCCGTCGTCATCGACTACGGCGGCGAGGGAGGTCACACGGTCACTGTGCGCCTTAAGTTCGTGTCGCAGAGTTCCGGAATAGGGATTCCAGAGGCGGACGCGACCGTCGTAGCTTCCTGCGGCCAAAAGCGGAACACCCTTGAAGATGATCTGGGTGAGGGCCGTGACATCGAACGCGCCGGCTCTCAGCGTCTTGAGGCATTCCCCCACCGGGTCCCAGAGACGCACATAGCCGTTGGAGCTTCCGGTCCCCAGGAAGTGCCGGAAGCCGTCATGGAAGGGGGCAGTCGCGGTGATACGGCCGCCAGAGGGTTCGACCAGGGTAGCGCCCACCTCACCGGTAACGGTACTACGCAGGCGGACACCAGTGCAGGAAACCGTAGCCAGAGAGGAACGGTCAGCTGCGAAGCCCACGCACAGGCCGGTCACCTCCTCGGGCTCGGCATCTGTTTGCCGATCGTGCTGGTCCGGACTCCACAGGCGGACGGACCGGTCGGCTCCGGCACTGGCGACCAGGACCCGGTCATCGAGCGGAACAGGGCAGAGGGCGGCGACTCGGTCGGTGTGGCCAGAGATGGTCTGCACGCGGGCACCGCTGCTTGGATCCAGCAGGTGTACCTTGCGATCCTCGCACCCGGCGGCAAGAAGAGGCCCTTCTTCTGTGTGAACCCAGCACAGCGAAATTGCTGCGTCTGGCTCAAAGATGCCCCGTTTCTTCGTGCCATCGAGTGGGTTCCATATCGTGATCTTCTTGTCGGTGCCCGCGGTGGCCAACCAGACTCGTTCACCCTCAGAGAAGGCGCAGATGGCGTTCACATGGCTCTGGCCAGCGCACTCGCTCACCAACTGCCCTGATATCGGATCCCAGACGCGTGTCCGGCCGTCTGACCCACCTGCCGCGATCAGGGCGCTGCCCGTGTGGACGAACGCGCACGTCGCCGTGACCCAGCCTCTGCCAAGCTCTCCCGTCTGGCGCTCTGCCACCGGATCCCAGAGCGCGACGCTGTCGTAGCAGCCGACGACGAGACGAGTGACGCCAGCCGAGAGGTATGCGCAGATAGAGGTGATCCAACCTCTCTGCGGACGGAGGGTTCGGACGACGGCCCCGCTGCTCGGATCCCAAACACGGATCACATTGTCTTCGCCGCCGGTGGCGAGGAGGTCATATTCGCCGATGCGAACAGCACAGGCAGCGCTGATCTGGTCATGATGTCCGGCCAGTTCCCGAAGATGGGTTCCTGTTATCGGATCCCACAGCTGGATCCGTCCATCCGTACCCGCCGCGGCGAGGAGCAGTCCGATTTCGGATTGGAGAGTACACACGGTGGCGATCTCTCCGCCATGTCCGGCGAGCACCGCGTCGACCACGCGAGGTTGAGCACTCGCCCACCTGGCCCTGAACGGTGCCGCCGTCGGGAGATTTCTGAACGTGTCGCCCAGCCGGTCCAACGTTTCTGTGATGCTGAACATCGCCTGGCGTTCGCCAGGGGATGCGCTGATCGCCTGAGGGGTGAGGCGAAGGAGACGCCTTCGGTCGGCCATGTCCATCGCAGGCGAGGCCACCGCGCGCCAGCGGGGCAAGATCGCCCGCTGGGTGATCTCCGGGGGCGGGGCATGTCGTATCGCATGGAGCATGGGAAGCAGTTCGGCATGCAGCAGGAAGTCGTGATCGCCGAGCAGAGTGTCAACAAGACCGACGTGTTGCGCGTGCGGGGCCAACGAGCGCAGGAGGTAGTCCGGTGCGCTGGCCCAGCCGACGCGCTTTCCGTAGGCAATAAACGCACGTGTGATCGCCAACTCGTCTTGTGGCGTAGGGCGGAGGGCCTCATCGAGGGCTTGATGGAACAAGCGATAGCCGTTGTTCGATTCGACGAGGAAGTTGGCCGCGGAGGAGTGCGCGAATCGGGATAGCTCATGAAGGGCGGGTGCCTTGTCGAAGTCGTAGAGCGTCCGTACGGCTTCGAGCCAGAGCTCCAGGGTGATCCCAGGGGCCCGAGCGAAAGCGAGGGCCGTGAACAACTGCTTGGCGGACAGACCTGCCACGGGGGGTATACGAGCCAGGTGCTCGTGCAATGCCTCGTCGACCGTAGGACTGAACGAGAGATCCTCGGGATCCATGGGCTCGCTGTCATAGAGTCCATGCACTCGGGCCACGAGACCTGCGATCAGGAAGTTCTTGTCGGCTTCTTCTGCGATCTTGTTTGCCAGGCTGCGTGCCGCGTCATCGTCGTGGTAGGGGTTGCTCGGCCGCTCATCACCCTGCAATTGGAGAGTGGCCAAGGCGTAGTCGACCAGGTCTTGATGGTGATAGTGCAGGGGTTTGTCGAGATCGATGATCTCTGTCGCCGTCCCGAACAGACTGAGAAGATCGCGGCGCGTGCCCACCAGCACCTTGATCCCTAGAGAGGCTTGCGCGACAGGCAAGATAACGTCTGTGATGATGTTCCGCGCCTCGGCCGGTGTCGCGGCTTCGTCGAGCGCATCGACAACGATATTGAGATTCTTCTGCGGTCTTTCCGACAGCCGATCTCGGAGCGCCGGGACCAGTTCATCGACTCGGCGGAATCGCCCGACGCCTGCGGCCCTACCGATCTCGTTCGCAACGTCGATCGCGGACTTCGACTTGGCGTGCACCGCGCACGCCACCGAGCCGGCGGGTGCCTTGACCACATCGTCCTCGTCAGGCAGCTCTTCGCGAAGCACTGGATCTGCGGTCGTGACCACCCTGCCGAGGACGGCCGACTTGCCCGCACCTGGTGAGCCCGTGACGATGAGCACGTGATTGTCGGGCGAGGAGCCGCCCAACCAGCCGGTGATCCTTTGGAGCGCTCTCTTTCGGCCGCGGAAGCGGTTACCCCGCTCGTCATCCCTGCTGACGCCCCGGGCGCGTGGCCGCCAGTGACGATCGCCTTCGATGTCTTCAGTCAGCGCCCATCCCCAGGAGGCCATAGCGAGCTCGCCTGCCTGCTCGGCGCGGAACATGGTGGCGAGCAGGCCGAGCTTCTCCTCTGGAAGGATGCGGTCGGCCTCGTACAGTGTGAGCGCCCGGCCGTCTCCTTGGCGTTTCTGACCGATCAAGCCGACTACGGCGTCGTGCGCATCGGACCACAACCCGGCGCCGCTGAAGCCGTGTTCAAGCTGATATCGCGAGTCAGTGTGCAAGGTCACCCAGCCGTATCCTGCTTCGGCGCCGACCAGCCCGGAGGCCTGGGTCGCCAGTGGGTCCCCCTCGGGGAATCCGTACGCGACCCACCTGACGTCCTTGAGAACGACGTCTTTGACGCACCTCAACGCCGCCGGCCTCACATCTGGCGGTAGATCGGCGTCGAGTTCGAGGACCGCGATATCTTCAACGCTGGATCCGCTTCGCCTCTGGATACCGACGACACGGCCGGTGAAATCTCGGGCGTCGATGGAAAATGGAACTTTCACCCAGTAGGGGCCAGTTCCTGCCACTACGTGTGCGCAAGTCAGCACTCGTCGGGTGCTGATGACGACCGCGGAACCGATGGGGCTGGGATTCCCCTGTCCGAGCAATACGGTTGCCACCCAGGTCCTGCTGGTAGGACCTGGGCTGCTCATGGCACTTCGCCGGGTTTCCAGGTAAGGGTGACTTCGAAATTGCCCTCTGTGGCCGTTTTGGCCACAAGCCAGTTCGCCGTGCCGCTGACTTTCACACCGAATGTGACCTGCACCTCTGCGGGCCGTGACTCCTTGATCTTCTCTAGGACAACCCTGGCAGCCTGTACGGCGGGTTCCACGGCCTCGCGGATCGTGCCAAGGACCTGATCAGAGCTGGCGTCTTGGAATCGAGTGGGCGGATCGATCTCGAACGCCACTGTTGTCGACTCATCCACCCGGTAGTGCACGACGTTCGTCACGGAATGAGTCTAGGAGTTGATCTTTTACGTAAGGTCATGTTTCGGCATTTAGAAAGACTTGCCCCACGGAACGCGGCCGCGATGACGACGGGCGGGCGTCGTCATCGCGGGGTCCCGGCGGCGGTCAGGTCGTGACGGGTTGTGTGGCGGCGGGGGCGGTCTGCTCGTGGCGCGAGCGGACCGCCGCGTCGGCCATGCCCGCATGGCTGGTCAGGACGTGCTCGATCGGGAGGGCGTAGACGCTTTCGGCCAGGCTGTTCTCGACGCGGTCGGCGAGGAACAGGTAGTCGTCGGCGTTCAGGTGGCCGAGGTCGCCGGTGCGGACCCAGCCGTCGCGCAGCGTTCTGCCTGTGCGGGCCGGATCGCCGACGTACCCGGTCATGAGCTGCGGCGAGCGTACCCACACCTCGCCGATCTCGCCGACCCGCAGCGCGCGGCCCTCCAGGTCGCGCACGCACACCTCCACGCCCGCGACGGGCCGTCCCACCGAGGTCACCCGGTCGGGGCGCAGGTGGTCCAGCGGCGGCAGGGCGGTGACGAGACCGGCCTCGGCGAGCCCGTAGCACTGCATCGCCACGGGCCCGAGCCCCATGACGACCTCCCTGCCCCGGGCCGGCACCGCGGCGGCGCCGCCGTACAGGACCAGCCGCAGGCTGCCGGGTCCGGCGCCGAGCTCGACGGGGCCCAGCCTGGCGGCCAGGTCGTAGAGCTCGGCCGGCCGTCCCGCCAGCGCCTGCGTGATGCCCTCCCTGGCGATCACCTCGTGTTCGCGGCCCACCTCGGCCGCGTCCACCAGGATCGCGGTGCCGCCCGTCGCCAGTGTCCACAGCGCGAACTGGCTGGGCAGATACCGGCCCGGGGCCACGAGGAAGCGCCACGGCTCGGCCGACAGCATCGCCCGCGCCGCCGCCAGGTGCGCGGCCTCGGCCCGGCGGCTGTAGGCGACGGCCTTGGCGCCGCCGGTCGTGCCGTTGGTGAACGCCACCGCCGACAGCGCGTCGGGCGGCATCTCGGGGGGGCCGACCAGGCCGCCGTGCGGCGTGGAGAACAGGTCGGTGTCGAGCCGGTGGACGACCGGCACCGGGTAGGCGTCGAGCAGCAGGTCGGCGTCGTCCTGGCGGCACGGCTCGTGCAGAAGGACCGCGGTGCCGAGCGTGCGCATGGCCGAGACCGCGGCCCCGATCGGCACGCCCGGCAGCAGGTGGACGATCGGGCAGCCGAGCGCGAGCGTCACCAGCCAGGCGACGGTGCTCTCCGGCTGCCGGCCCGACATGCAGGCGATCGTGTCGCCTGGCCGTACCCCGTGGGCCCGCAGCGCGGCCGCCGCGGCGGTCACCATGTCCAGCACGTCGTCGCCGGTCAGCCGCCGCCGCCCGCACACCAGCACCTCACGCGAGCCGGCCGCGCGCACCCCCGCGAACACGCTGTGGGCCAGGCTCATCCCGCCCTCCTTCCAAGGATCACCGGCAGCGTCCTGGTGCTGTTGCCCAGCACCGTGCCCAGTGGCCGCCAGGCGTCGTCCCTGTCGGCCGGCCTGATGTCGGGGAACGCCTCGAACAGCGCGGCCAGCGCCACCTCGCCCTCCAGCCTGGCCAGCGGCGCGCCCAGGCAGAAGTGCGGCCCGTGCCCGAACGACAGGTGCGTGGGCGTGGGTTCGGTCACGTCGAAGCGCTGCGCCCGCTCCCCGTAGCGGTCGGGGTCGCGGCCCGCGGAGGCGAAGCAGCCGATGACGGCCTCGCCCTTACGCACCCGCACCCCGTCGATCTCCAGATCCCGTACGGCATAGCGCATCGGGAAGTGCGCGATCGGCGAGTCCCACCGCATCGTCTCCTCGACCACCGCGCTCCACGGCATCTCCCGCGAGCGGACCAGGGCCAGCTGCTCCGGATGGGTCAGCATGACCCGTGTGGCGTTGGTGATGAGGTTGACGGTCGTCACATGCCCCGCGATGAACAGCAGCTCGACCGTGTCGCGGACCTCCGATCGGGTCAGCCGGTCGTCGCCGTCGTGCTCGGAGGCGGCGATCAGGTCGGTGATCAGATCCTCGCCAGGTGTGGCGCGCCGCAGCTCGATCATCTCGTCGACCAGCTTGTACAGCTGCCGCCGGGCCTCGGTGACGTCGTCGGGAGTGTCACCCACTCTGGCGGCCACGTCGGTCAGCTCGTGCAGCTCCTCCCGTATCGACTCGGGCACGCCCATCAGCTCGGAGATGACGTCGCGCGGGATCGGATAGGCGTACTCCAGCCGCAGGTCGACAGGCCCAGGCGGCATGGCCGCCAGCCGGTCGAGCTGGGCGGCGGCGAACGCGGCGATCCTCGGGCGAAGCTCCTGCACCCTGCGCGGTGTGAACGACTTGGACACCGGCGCGCGCAGCCGGTGGTGCTTCGCGCCCTCCGCGTTCAGCATGGACGTGTCGGCCGCCAGCCTGGTGACCGCGGTGTCGGGCGGCGCCGCGGCCCTGGCCGCCGGATCCCAGTGACTGATGTCCCTGGACAGGTCGGGATGGGTGAGGACGGCGGCCAGCGTCTCGTACCGGGTGGCCGCCCACGCGCGCACCCCCTCGACCTCCACCGGGATCAGCGCGCCCGCCTCCCGCAGCCGCACGTTGTCGGCGTGCACGTCGGGAGTGGCGGGATCGAGGATGAATCGGGCATTGTCGGTATCCATGATCACCCCACTCGTTCTGGCCTCGCGGACAGCGCGGCCGGGTCGAGCCCGGAGTCTTTTCCGAGGTAGAGGTCGCGGACCAGCTCACCCGCCGCGGGCGCGTTGCACAGGCCATGGCCGGAGAAGCCCGCCGCGTACAGGAACGCGGGCGGCCCCGGCAGGTGGCCGATGAACGCGGTGCGGTCCGGGCTGGCGTCGCGGACGCCGGTGACCGCGGTGTACAGGCCCGACCCGGCCAGGCTCGGGTAGACGAAGCCGAGCTGGGCGGCCACCCGCCGCCGCCAGCCAGCCCTGTCGGGCCCCGGGTAGCCCATGCCGATCAGCAGGCCGTCGCCGCGCAGCCGTACCAGCAGGCCGCTGGCCGCGTGCAGGGTGATCGGGATGTCCGGCATGGGAGGCAGCGGATCGGTCGTGAGCAGTTCCTGGACGATCGGCTCGGTGAGCGGCAGCTCCACCCCCGCCGAGCGGGCCAGCGGGGCCGACCAGGCGCCGGCGGCGCACACGACGGCGTCGGCGGTGACCGCGCCGTCGGTGGTCTCCACCCTGCCGGCGTCGGCGTCGATGGACGTGACGAGGACGCCGGTGCGCAGCCGCGCGCCCGCCTGCCTGGCCGCCTGCGCGTAGCCGCCGACGATCGCCGCGGTGTCGGAGACGTAGGCCTCGGCCGACCAGGCCGCCGCCAGCAGCGGCAGCTCGGGGCCGATGAGCGGGTTGAGCCGCCTGGCCTGGTCGGCGTCGATCAGCTCGACGCCGACCCCCGCCGCCCGCTGGGCGGGCAGGTCGGCCTCGAAGGCGGACACCTGGTCCTGTTCGGTGAACAGGACCAGGTAGCCGACCCGCCGCAGCGGCAGCTCGACGCCCGGCCGTACGGCGAAGTCGCGATAGGCGGCAAGGCTGCGGACGGCCAGCGCCGAACTCACCGGATTGCCGGCGAAGTAGGCGCGCACGACGTCCGCCGTGGCCCGCGACGCGCCCGATCCGAGCGCGTCGCGTTCGAGCAGCACGGTGCCGACCCCGGCCTCGGCCAGGTGGTAGGCGATCGACAGGCCGATCACCCCTCCGCCGACGACCACGACCTGCGCGTGAGCGGTCATGCGACGCTCACACGGCGCAGGTGGTCACCCAGCTGCCACGGGAACAGGTGCAGGTTCCAGCCGCCGAGGCAGTTGACGTAGAGCGTCATGTGCGACATGAGCGCGACGAGGTCGTCGCGGTCGATCGCGTCGACGCGGTCGAGGACGCGCTGGGTGAAGGCCCACAGCTTCTCCAGGCCGCAGTAGCCGAGGAACTCGCCGGGAGTGGCGAGCAGCAGGCGCGCCATGTGGCGCAGGGCATCCAGCGGCATGCCCTCGTAGGCGGCGCGGACCAGGCCGCCGTAGTTGGCGTAGCCCAGCGGACGGGTCTCGCCGTTGACGAACAGCAGCGTCGTCAGGACCGTGTCGAAGCTGCCCGCCCGCGAGGCGATGCGGCCTTCGTGCAGGTCGACGAGCTCCTGTGGTGCTTCCAGCCAGATCGACTGGGTTTCGGCGTGCAGGTCGCCGATGAGCGCGTCGGTGTCCGGGTCGGCGGCGCTGAGGCGGGGCAGGCTGTGCCCGCTGACCTCGCCCGCGCGGCGCACCTCGGCGACGACGGGCTTCTTGGTCGTGTACACCGCCTCCCACACCGCGTGGCCCGCCTCGACGAGCGAGTCGAGGTCGTCGGGCAGGATCCTGCCGATCGGGGTGGCGGGCATCGGCTCGGTGAGCTCGCCGTACTTGATGCCGAGGTGCTGCAGGCGCGAGGCGAAGATCGTGCCGTCGGGCTCGAAGCGCCGGTCCTCGACCTTGTAGGTGGCCGCTTGGTGGAGCAGTTCGTGGACGGGGGCGACGTGGTAGAGATGCCGGCCCGCAACCAGGGCGTGACCCTGCAGGCTGCGGTACGGCAGCGCGTCCCACAGGCTTTGCGCGAGAGCGGCGTTGCGCTCGTCGAGCTCGGCGGTGACCGTGATGCCTAGACCGGGCCAGCCGATTTCTACGCGTTTCTGATTAGTCACAATATGTGATGCTAGCACCACGTTTAGTAGCCATACAGCCCTAATGTCCGATTTGACGGCGAGCTGACCGTCCCCAGGCTCAGGCGCGGGCGAGCAGAAGACGGGTCAGGACACGGGTGCCGAACTCCAGACCCTCCACCGGCACGCGCTCGTCCTTGCCGTGGAACATGCCGAAGTAGTCGAGGTCCGGCCGCAACATCAGCGGCGCGAAGCCGTACCCCTTGATGCCGATCCGCGCGAAGGACTTCGCGTCGGTGCCCCCGCTCATCACGTACGGCACCGGCCGCGCCCCCGGGTCCTCGGCCACCAGCGCGGCCCCCATCTCGTCGAAGAACGCCGACGGGTAGGGGGCGGCGGGCGCGTCCTCCAGATTGACGAACTCGCGGGTGACCTTCGGCCCGAGCAGCTCGTCGATCGTGGACAGGAACTCCTCCTGCAACCCCGGCAGGTAGCGGCCGTCGACGTGGGCCGAGGCCGTCGACGGCACGACGTTGACCTTGTAGCCGGCCGACAGCATCGTCGGGTTGGCCGAGTTGCGGATCTGCCCCTTGAACAGGCTGCCGAGCGGGCCGAGCCGGGCCGCCTCCTCGTCCAGGCGGTCGAGGTCGATCGCCTGGCCGGTGATCTCCGACAGGGCCTTGATGAGC
Organism: Nonomuraea sp. NPDC059194; assembly: GCF_042754765.1. Taxonomy (NCBI): domain Bacteria; kingdom Bacillati; phylum Actinomycetota; class Actinomycetes; order Streptosporangiales; family Streptosporangiaceae; genus Nonomuraea; species Nonomuraea sp. NPDC059194. Next base: position 79,498 of record NZ_JBHZBH010000019.1, read on the forward strand.
GCGGCGACCGACGGCGTCAGCCGTACCGGCCACTGGTAGGAGGCGACGCGCGACAGCGCGTGCACCAGCGTGGCCACCGGGTTGTCGACCGCCGGCCTGGAGCCGTGGCCCGCGACGCCGTGGGCGGTCAGCTCCATCCACGAGGTGCCGCGCTCGCCGACCGCGATCGGGTAGACCCGCACGTCGCCCGAGCTCACGCTGAACCCGCCGGACTCGCTGATCGCCTCGGTGACGCCGTCGAACAGCTCGCGGTGCTCGGTGACGGCGTGGCGGGAGCCGTAGTCGCCGGTCGCCTCCTCGTCGGCCAGGAACGCCAGCACCAGGTCGCGCTTGGGGCGCACCCCCCGGGCCTGGAGATCGAGCACGGTGGCGATCGTCATCGCGCACGAGCCCTTCATGTCGACCGCGCCCCTGCCGTACACGCAGTCGTCGGCGATCTCGCCGGAGAACGGGTGCATCTTCCACTCGGCCGGGTCGGCGGGAACCACGTCGAGGTGGCCGTGGATGAGCAGCGCGTCGGGCGAGTCGCCCGCCACGCGGGCCACGACCGTGGTGCGCCGCGGCGCCGACTCGAAGACGACGGGCTCCAGGCCCGCGTCGGCCAGCAGCGTGGCGACGTACTCGGCGGCCGGGCGCTCGCCCGAACCCGGATTGGTGGTGTCGAACCTGATCAGGTCGGAACAGATCTCGGCGACGCTCTTCACATCATCCCCACAAGGAAATCGATTCTGGCAGGAGGCGACGACAGTTTCCGGCCCGCCTCACCCGTCACGCGGCAGCCACGCCCGCCGCCCGCCGTACTCCACTCCAACCCCATTCGCCGCGATGACCCTCATGGATCACCAATTGCCGTCGGATGGGGGAAGGGGGACCTCCGGCGGGTGCAGGACGTAGACGATCCCCGCGCTGCCCGAGCCGCGCAGCCAGACGGTCTCGAAGGCCGCCCGCGGATAGACCCGCCGGACGCCCTCGGTCGCGGGATCGTTGGCGATCACGTCGCCGGCCTCGGTGAACCCGATGACGACCATGATGTGGCCGGTCGTGGAATAGCCGGCGCCCGGCAGCTCGTGCTCCTTGAACGACTGCGAGGTGATCACCGGGATGCCCGCGGCGACGAGCCGCTCCAGCTCCGCCAGCGACCGCAGCCGCGTCACGAACCCCTCCAGGCCGTAGCGGCCCGCGTAGGCCACGCCGAACGGCCAGTTGCCGCAGCCCTGGTAGCTGTGGTCGTACATGTCGCGGGCCGCATGGTCGACGGCCGGGCACGGATCGGCCGGATCGACCCACGCCAGCTCCTCGGCCGACGGGCCTCTGCCCCAGAAGCCGAGCACCATCGTCACCGAGGAGGGGCTGCACCAGGACGCGCCGCCGCCGTCCCACTCCGGGTAGTGGCCCGCGTGCGCCTTCTGCGACAGCGGCGGCACGGACAGCTCGATCCCGCTCGCCACGCCAGGAGGCGTCCGCCGTACCGGGCCGGGCGCGCCTGAGGCCATCACGCTGAGGGAGCCGACGCCGGCGCCCGTGCCGTACAGGGTGACCCGCACCTGGTAGGCGACCAGCGGACGCTTGGCGACCAGGGTGTCGACGGCCACGTCGCCGTCCTCGTCACCCTGACCCGGCAGTGACGTGCGGCGGATGTCGGCGGCGCTCTCCGCCCACCTGCCCATGACGTACCAGCGGGTGCGGCGGCCCTCGGCGGTCCTGCCGCGCAGCTCGACCTCCAGCCAGCTGCCCGCCGGAGTCCTGGCCGTCCACGACGGCACCAGCTGGGTCGCGGGGAAGCCCGTCTCGACCTCCGGGCTCGTCCACGTGGCGCAGTCCCAGACGCCCGTGCTCCTGCCGAACGGGTCGTGATAACCGCGAGAGCCGCGCGCGGCGGGCGCGACGACGGGGAAGACGGCACGGGAGATCACCTGGCCGATTGTGGAGGAGGGCCAGGTGAGGCGCATCGGAAGGTTTACGTAACTCGCGGTTTTGTCGGGGACGATCTCTATCGTCCCCGGCATGACGACAGCGGTGCAGGCGTACTCCTACGCCGGTCCCTCCACCCTCGCCCACGGCCGGCTGGGCCTTTCCACCTCCGGCGGAAGGGCGCTGGCCGGCCCCCAGACCCATCCCAGGTTCTTCAGCGGCCTGCTCACCCAGGCCGCGCCGGCCGCCGCCGCGCTGCTGGCGGTGGCCGACGTCGCCATGGCCGCCCGGCGCAAGGGCGCCAGCGAATTCGCCCGTACGGCCCGCGACCTCCACCACCTCCTTGAGGGAGCCGCGTGATGTCCGCAGGGGACGGTACGGCCCGCGACCTCGACCCGCTTCCTCGTGGGAGCCGAGCGATGACCGCAGAGGACCTCCACCATCTCCCCGAAGGAACCGCGTGATGATCGCAGGGGACAGCACGACCGGCGACCTCCACCATCTCCCCGAAGGAGCCACGCGTTGAGCGCATGGGACACCGTGCGGCGGCACATCGAGCGCCAGGACGCCGCCGCTGTCGCGGCCCTGGTCGTGAAGCTGGACCGCGACGACAGGCGGGCGATCGCGGCGGAACTGCCCGGATATCTGAGCGGCCTGCGCGCCCACGCCCTCGTGGAGGAGTGGGCCACGCCGCTGCGAGTCGCGGGCGCGGGGACGATCGGCGGGGCGGCAGGGGTGGCGTCATGGTTGCACCGGCGCGACCTCGCCCCTCAGTGGGGGCTGCACCACGACACGGAGTTGCTGCTCGACGTGTTGTCGTGGCGCAGCACCCCGTGGCTGGAGGACCTGGCGACCAGGGCCGCCCTCCGGATCCGCGACGCCGACGATCCCGGCGTGCCGCTGGCGCTCGCCCTGCTGCGGCGTACGGGGGTGACGCCACCCGCGCACGATCCGCTGGTGGTGGCGTGGGTGGCCGAGAACGTCACGCACAGCGCCGCCGCACTGGCCGCCGATCCGCTGCTGGGAGCACTCCTGCCGAGGCTGTTCGAGGCCGAGGGCGTTGGCCGCCGCCTTCAACACGTCAAACTCGCCCCCGTCTCCCCACCGAAACCCATTCCAGGGGCGACCCCAGCGAACGCCGTTCCTCCAGGGAGCGCCGACCCTGCAGCGAACGCCGTTCTCCCCGCGAACCCTGCTCGTCCGACGGGCCACACACCTCCGGCCAGCGCCGCCACCGCACGGCCATCCACCCGGCCTGACGCGGCCTCCCCTCCGTGGGGCGCCGCGCTCGGTGCCACGTCCTCCGGCGGCCTGTCTCGTGGCGGGTCCTCTCCTGGGAGCGTTCAACGGCCGACCGGGAGATCTGGGGTAGGCGGGGGTACGTCGGTCGGGACACTCGGAGGTGGCGCGGTCGGCGTCGGGTCGTCTGGCGTGCCCGTGTCGATGGAGGAGCTCGGGGAAGGCGCTGCGGTCGACGCCGGGTTGTCGGGCGGGGGCGCGGGGGAGGGGTGGCTGGACGGGTTTCGTGACCTGGCGGCGGCAACCCCTGACACCCGGCGCCTCCTGCTCGACGGGTGCGTCAGCCGCTTCCTGCGCGGCGGCGCCCCTCAGGACCTGCGCTTCTTCGCCCGCCTCCACGAGGCGCTCGCCCCGTCGTCCGGCGAGGTCGAGCCCTGCCTGCGCGACTATCTCCGGCTGCTGCCCTCCGCCGCGGCACCGGCCGCCAAGGTGGCGCTCACCCGCCTGCGCGCCGCCGAGCCCGACCCGGCCACCGTCACCGAGGCGCTGGAGGCGGTGCTGTTCAGGGCGGAGAGCGGCCTGGTCAGGAGCGGGCTGACCTGGCTCGACCAGACGCTGAGGCACGCGAAGGACCGGGCCGACGAGCTGGTCCCCTCGCTGGCCATGGCGCTGGGCCACCGGTCGCGGGCCGTACAGGAACACGCGACGCGGGTGGCGCTCAAGCACGCCCCGCGCTTCAGCCCGCTCGCCGCCGAGACGATCAGAACGGCGGGCGAACTCCTCCCGCCGTCGCTGTCGGCCCGCCTGGCGGAGGGGTACGGCGGCGAGGTCGTGCCGCAGGAGCCGTTCACACCGGCGGGGCTGCCGCCGCTGCCCGTGCCGGACGACTTCCCCGACATCCCCGCCACGCCCAAGGCGCTCGCCGCCACCTTCCACCGGTCCGGGTGGGCCGCGGCCGAACGGTTCATGGCCGGGTTCGTACGGCTGGCCGCGAGCGACAGGGCGGGACTGCAAGCGGCGCTGGAGAGCGTGGTGACGCTCGACGACAGGTACACCGGCTCGCTGCCCGAGACCACGCTGTGGTTCCACGACCTGGCCGTCGAGCTCGTCAGGCCGCGCCGCGTCCTCAAGCGGCGACGGCCCTGGCTGACCGAGCCCGCCTCCGCCGCCGCGCCTCCGTTCGCGCTGGCGCTACGGCGGTGCGCGGAGATCCACGAGGCGCTGCGGACCGGCACGCTGCCGCCGCTGCTGCTGGCGACGCCGACCAGGTCCGACGGGCGCCTGGACCCGTGGGTGTTCCTCGACCGGCTGGAGGCGGTGGGCGAGCCGCTGCCGGCCGACTTCCAGCAGGCGCTGCTGAGGCTGCCCAGGCGGATCCCGGCAGAGGCGGTCGAGCGGGCCTCCGGGCTCACCTCGGCGGCAGGCCGTACGGCGGCGGCATGGCTGACAGGCGGGGGCCTGGCCGACCCGGTCTCCACGGTGACCACGGTGGTCGCCGAAAACCGCCTGTACTGGAACGACCCGGCGCACCAGATCGTGAGCTCGCTGGAGGGGACGCCGACAGGGCTGGCCGAGATCGACGCGCTGGCCAGGGGCACCTGGCACGACGCCCTCGTCGTCGGAGCGATGGACTGGTGGCCGGGCATGCTGCCCTCGCACCGGGAGGTGCTGGCGGCCCACCTCGTCCCCCGGCTGTCGTCGCGATGGGCGGTCACGCCTGCGCGGTGGCTGGAGGCGATCGTACGCGCCGACGGTCCCGCGGGTCCCGCCACGGCCCTCCTGGTCGCCCGAGCACTGGTGGACCCGCAGAGCAGGGACGAGGCGGTGAGCGCGCTGCGGCGGCTGGCCGCGGCGGGCGCGGTGCCGTCGGCGGCACTGGCGCGGCGGCTGAAGGAGCTGGTCGGCGAGCGGGAGGCGTCGTTGAAGGCAGTGGCCGACGTGCTGGAGTTGGCGGCGCGGAAGGGGGCGCACGTTCAGGTGTGGGAGGTGTTCGCCGAACTGGTTCCGCTGCTGCTGCCCGCCGCGGGCGCTCGGCCCATGGCGGGGCTCGCCTACCTGGTCGAGCGGGCGGGGCTGGTGGCGGGCTGGGCGGGGGCGCGTGGAGAGGTCCGCGGGTTGGCGGCGGTGGCGGCGGGGCGGGGGTCGAGCCGGTTCGTCACTGAAGCCCGCCGCCTGCACACCATCCTGACCGCCTGAACCCGTTCGATCCCCGGCCCCCTGAAGGCCACCATCCCCGGGAGCCGGGAGCCGGGAGCCGGGAGCCGGGAGCCGGGAGCCGGGACCTGGAGGCGAGCGGGCGGGGGCGGGGGAAAGGGGGCCGGTGGTCGGGAGGGGGGTGGGGGGACGGGGGCAGGGGTGGGGAGGAGAAGAGTCAGAGGTATAGACCGGTGGTCGCGGGGGCCGCCTGTGGGAGAGACATGTGGCCCGAACGGGCGGCGAACAGTTCGGCGAGTGTCGCCCCATCCGCGCCCACCTGCCCCGCGACCTCCTCCACGCCGCCCTCGACCAGCCACCGCACGGACTCCTCACGCGACAGCGGCCCCACCTCGACCTGCGCCAGGCACCGTCCCGGCCTGATGGTCGCGGGGTGCAGCCGCGCCAGGTCCTCGTTCGTGGTGATCGCCACGAGCACGTCACGCCCCTGCCCGAGCAGGCCGTCGGTCAGGTTCAGCAGCCTGGACAGCCCCTGCCCTGTCGCCTCCTTCGCTCCCGCCCTGATCAGCTCGTCGCAGTCCTCCAGCACCAGCAGCCGCCAGCGTTCGCCGCTCTCGCCCGAGTCGCCGATGGCCACCTCCATCAGGTACCCGGGGTCGTTGAACAGCCGCTCGGGATCGAGCACGCAGTCGACCTGGCACCACTCCCGCCATTCCCGCGCGAGAGTGCGCAGCAGCGACGTCTTGCCGGTGCCGGGCGGCCCGTGCAGCAGGAGCAGCCTGCCGCTCACCTCGGCGGGGGTGACGGCCATGACCCGGCCCACGGCCTCACGCACGCTCGCGGAGTAGTTGCCGCTGATCTCGTCCCAGGACGGAGAGGTGATGGGCTTGTCCGAACGGCGGGCGCCGTGCCCGCCCATCCACCAGAAGCCCATCTCGACGTGGTCGGTCTCCGGCGGCGGCTCGGCCGCGCCCTCGGTGGTCTCGGCCAGCACGGAACGGGCCAGCTCCTCGCTGACGGCGGTGACGCTGACCGTGGCGCAGCGGTTGCGGTGGCGCACCACCCGCAGCGTCCAGCCGTCGCCGCAGAACAGGCGCGCCTCGGCGCCGTCCTCCTCGTGCGCGGTACGCACCAGGCGGCCCTCGGGCGGGGTGAGCGTGGCGTCGGCGCGCACCCGCTCCAGGCTGGCCAGCCGGGCCCACGGCTGGGTGCCCGTCGCGAACGGCGACAGCGCGAGCGCGTCGACGATGTCGACGGCGGAGTCGGAGTCGTCGACCCAGATGTTCATCGGCAGCTCGGCGGCGGCCGGGAAACGGACCTCCTTCAGCACGGACATGCCGTCAATGATCCGGATTCGGCCCGCCGACGTCGACTGCTTTTTCAGCCTTTGCGCAGCTCTCCGGTCTGCTGGACCAGGTTGAGGCCAGGGACGTCGCGCCACAGGTAACGCAGGACGCCGTCGCCGAGCGTCAGCTCGATCGTGCCGGGGACGCAGCCGCTGCCCTCGGTGAGCGCGAAGGTCAGCCTGGTCGCTTCGACCTTGGTGAGCTTGATGTCCTCCTTGCAGTCGACCTGCGCGTCCTTCTCGGTCCACGCCGCGGTGCTCGCGCCCGCCTTCAGCACGACGGTGTTGTCGGCGCCGTCGGGGTCCAGCGGGTTGGTGCTGGCGGTGTGCCCCGACCAGCTCCCGGCGAAGGCGGCGGGAATCTTGAGGTCCTTGGTAGGCGGCGTGGAAGCGGCCGGGGAAGCAAGGGCAGTCGAGGAGGTGGGGGAGGCCGAGGATAACGAGCCTGGCGAGGCCGTAGCCGGAGAACCGCCCCGATCGGCCGCCGGTAACCCGGGCAGGTTGACCAGCACGACCGTGCCGCCCGCGAGCGCCGCCACGGTGACGGCGGCCGCCGCCAGCAGCGGGCCGCGCCGCCTGCGCCGCCGGGTGCCCTGGGCGGTCAGCGCCGCCCCGCTGGGATCCGTGACCCCGCCGTCGAAAGAGTGGGGGTACGGCGGCGCGGCACCGGGCCGCGGGTCCACCAGCGTCATCATGAGCGTCCGCGCCGGCGGTCGCCGTACGGGATCCTTGGACAGCGCGGCCGCCACCATGGCGCGCAGGCCGGGCGGCAGCGCCGACAGGTCGGGCTCGGCGTGCAGCACCCGGTGGAGTACGGCCGGCACCGTGTCGGCGCCGAAAGGCGCGACCCCCGTCGCCGCGAACGCCATCGTCGCCGCCCACGCGAACACGTCGGAGGCGAACGACGCGGGCGAGCCGCCGATCTGCTCGGGCGCGAGGTAGGCGGGTGTCCCGATGAGACCGGAGGTCTGGGTGGAGGAGCCCTCCTGCCTGGCGATGCCGAAGTCGACCACCCTGGGCCCGTCGGGGCCCAGCAGCACGTTCGACGGCTTGAAGTCGCGGTGCACGATGCCCGCCCCGTGGATGGCGGCCAGCGCGGTGGCGGTGCCGACGAACAGGCGCTCCAGGTCGCCGCCGCGCAGCGGGCCCCTGTCGCGCACCCGCTCGAAGAGGGAGGGGCCCTCGATGTACTCGCTGATCACGTACGGGCGGCGGCCCTCGACGCCGGCGGCCAGCACGCTCGCCGTACAGAAAGAGGCGACGCTCTCCAGCGCCGCCAGCTCCCTGGCCAGCCTGGCGCGGGTCTCCTGGTCGCTGTGGGTGAGCAGCTTGACGGCCACGGACCTGCCCTGGCGGTCGTGGGCGAGGTAGACGACGCCCTGGCCGCCCTCGCCCAGGCGGCCGGCCAGCCGGTACTCGCCCAGCTCCAGCGGGTCGTCAGGCGTCAGGGGGGTGAGCACGAGCGTTACACTACCGAGCCCTGCGCCGGGAATGGGTGGCCTGAATGGGGTCGATGTCCTCGACCGACCAGCCGCGCGCGACGGCCAGCGACTCCTGCCTGCCGTCGGCGACGTGGCGCAGCGCGCAGGCCGACGCCCTGGTGGGATCGCCCGCCGCGATCGCCTCGTAGAGCTCGGCGTGCTCCTGGCTCTGCCGTCCCGGATCGCGGTCGGAGGTGAGGCGGAACAGCCGGTGCAGCCGCGCGTCCAGCGGCCGCATCAGATCGGCCAGCAGCGCGTTGCCCGAGATGGTCACCAGCTCGTGGTGGAAGTCGGCGTTGGCGGCGGCGATGCCCGCCCTGTCGTCGTCCGTGATCGCCGTACGGGCACGTTCCATGCACGAACGCAGCCGGGCCAGCCCCTCGCCGTCGGCCCGCTCGGCGGCCAGGCGCGCCGCCAGCGCCTCCAGGCTCTCCCGCACGTCGAACAGGTCGCGCACGTCGTCCGGGGTGAACGGGCTGACCAGCGCGCCCCTGCCCGGCACCAGCACCACCAGGCCCTCGGCTGCCAGCCGTCGCAGCGCCTCGCGCAGCGGGATCCGCGACACCTCCAGCTCGGCCGCCAGGTCCCGTTCGATCAGCCGCTCGCCAGGGCGCAGCTCGACCTCGACGATGCGTCGCTTGAGGGTCTCGTAGGCCAGGTTCGCGGTGGTCACGGGACTAGGGTACGGGTGCCCGAGGTCATGATTTTTCGTCGCGTGAAAGCACCTGTACCTTTTGCCGTTGATCGGGGTTCACTCACGGGGAGGTAATCAGTGTCTCTGCGCGAGCGCATGCGTTACTGGTTCGACAACACCATGTCCAAGGGGACGGCCTCGCTCATCGGCTGGCTCGCCGTGGTGTCCGTCGCGATCGTGCTGATCGTGACGGGGCTGACCGTCTGGCTCACCGACGAGCCCGAGGGCGCCAGCCCTGGCGAGGTGCTGTGGCTGGCGCTCATGCACGCCATGACGCCCAGCAAGGTCGCCAGCGACAAGGGCAGCACCGCCTTCCTCGCCGTGATGTTCGCCGGCTCGCTGGCCGGCATCTTCATCGTGAGCATCCTGGTCGGCCTGCTGTCCAACGGGCTCAAGGAGAAGATCGACCGGCTGCGCAGGGGCCGTTCGATGATCGCCGAGAGCGGCCACACCGTCGTACTCGGCTGGTCCGACCAGATCTTCACCATCGTCGGCGAGCTGGTGAAGGCGCACGCCAGCCAGCGCGGCTCGGTCATCGCCGTCATGGCCGACCGCGACAAGCTCGACATGGAGGAGGAGATCAGGGAACGCATCGGCGACACCGGCAGGACCAGGCTCGTCTGCCGCACCGGACGGCCCACCGAGCCCGGCGACCTGCGCCTGATGAACCTCAGCAAGGCCCGCTCCATCGTCGTCCTGTCGCCCGACGGCGAGGACGCCGACGCCCACGTCATCAAGATCCTGCTGGCGCTGGCCAAGCGCGCGGGCGACCACCCGCCGGTCGTCGCCTCCCTCACCTCCAGCCGCAACATGGCCGCCGCCCGCCTGGCCGGAGGCAGCCAGGTCCACCTCGTCGACTCCGACGACACCGCCTCCCGCCTGATCGTCCAGTCCTCCAGGCAGTCGGGCATGTCCGTGGTCTGCATGGACCTGCTGAACTTCGACGGCGGCGAGATCTACCTGCGCTCCGACGCCGCGCTGAAAGGCCAGTCGTACGGCGAGGCGCTGCACGCCTACCAGACGGCCACCGTCATCGGCCTGCGCCGGCCCACCGGCGTCGTGCTGAACCCGCCCATGGACACCGTCATCGGCGCCGACGACCAGGTCATCGTCATCGCCCACGACGACTCGCTCATCCACCTGGCCTCGGGCGCGGCCTCCTACTCCGAGAAGGAGATGGCGACGGCCCAGGCCGTACCCCTGGAGCCGGAGCGCACGCTCATCCTCAACTGGAACGCCCGCGCCGAGCACATCGTCACCTACCTGGACGGCTACGTCGCGCCCGGCTCGGTCCTGGACGTCGCCGCCGACCACCCCAAGGCCGGCACCGGCCTCAGCGGCCTGCGCAACCTCACCGTGAACGTCAAGGACTGCGACACCACCGACAGGTACGCGCTGGAGGCGCTCGGCGCCGGCCTCTACCAGCACGTGATCGTGCTGTCCGACGACAGGTTCAAGCCGCAGCACGCCGACACGCGCACGCTGATGACGCTGCTGCAACTACGCGACATGCAGGCGGCGACAGGGGAGCGGTACTCGATCGTGAGCGAGATGCACGACGAGAACAACCGCTCGCTGGCCGAGGTGACCGAGGCCGACGACATCGTCATCAGCGACACGGTGATCGGCCTGCTGCTGGCCCAGCTCGCCGAGAACCGGCACCTGGCCGACGTCTTCGGCTACCTTTTCGACTCGCGCGGCTCGGAGATCTACCCCAGGCCCGCCGCCTCGTACGTGACGCCGGGCGCGCAGGTATCGTTCTCGACCGTCATCGAGTCGGCCAGGCGGCGTGGGGAGACGGCGATCGGGTACCGGCTCGCGTCGGACATCAACCAGTCGCCGCACTACGGGGTGGTGCTCAACCCGAGCAAGACCCAGCCGGTGACGCTGGCCGCGGGCGACTCGGTGATCGTCCTGTCCGAACGCTAGATCCCGTACGGCAAGGCCCCCGAAAAGCAAGGTCCCTCGCCTCCGGCGAGGGGCTGGCCTTCCCCCGGGGGTTCCCACTGACCACGCGACTCGGGATCCAGAATCCATGGATCACGAGACGAGATCGGCGTGTATGCCAGAGAGCAACGAAGATCCACCAATGGGGGCCAAGGGTGAGTCATCAAGACCGGCATTCGCCTCGGATTCCGTGAGCGAAGTCGATGGCGGCTCGTCGGATCCAGACCTGCCGTCGGGTGCCCGCGAGAATGAGGTGATGATCGGTGACGACGTTCCGGATCAGCGAGGCGGCCGCTTAGTCAGCTCCGACACCGCCGCTCGGGTGCGCCCCGTTACTCGCCGATCCTGAGTTGAGGGTCTGTCCGGGCCGTGTCCAGTGCCAGAAACTGGCGATGAGGGGAAGTCTTCACGGCCGAGGGCATCGGCATCCTCAAGAGTCCACCTCGGGCTCCGCGGGCCAACGCGTTGGCCGAACGCTGGATCGGCGGCCTGCGCCGAGAATTCCCTGATCGGATCCTCATCGTCAACGCCCGCCACTTACGGCGCGTGCCGGCTACCTACGAGACCCACTTCAATGACACCCGCGGGTTGCATGACGTCTGGGCATGGCTGGCCCTCGGGAGCGGTCGGCCTGATACAGCACCCGCACGATCAGGGAAAGGGCCAGCCACGAGAGACGAGCTTCCCGTACTCAGCCTTCCGGATGCAGCACGCGCTTGAGGAACGAGCGGGTGCGCTCGTGCTTGGGGTCGCCGATCACCTGGGCGGGCGGGCCGTCCTCGACGATGACGCCGCCGTCCATGAACACCACCCGGTCGGCCACTTCGCGGGCGAAGCCCATCTCGTGCGTGACCACGAGCATGGTCATGCCCTCCTCCGCCAGCTTGCGCATGACGGCGAGCACGTCGCCGACCAGCTCGGGGTCGAGCGCAGAGGTGGGCTCGTCGAACAACATCAGGTCGGGGTCCATGGCCAGCGCCCTGGCGATGGCCACCCGCTGCTGCTGCCCACCGGAGAGCTGGGCGGGGTAGGCGTCGCACTTCTCTGAGACGCCGACCTTGTTCAGGTTGTCCCTGGCGACGATCTCGGCCTCTTTACTGCTCCGCTTCAGCACCCGACGCTGCGAGATCATGACGTTCTGCAGCGCGGTCATGTGGGGGAACAGGTTGAACTGCTGGAACACCATCCCGATGCGGCGCCTGACCGAGTCGATGTCCACGTCGGGGTCGGTGATCTCGATTCCCTCGACGTGCACGGTGCCCTTGGTCGGCTGCTCCAGCAGGTTCACGCAGCGCAGCAACGTGGACTTGCCCGAGCCCGAGGGGCCGACGACGCAGACGACCTGGCCCGGTTCGACCGTGACGTCGATGCCCTTGAGTACCTCGTTCGCGCCGAAGTACTTGTGCAGCCCCTTGATCTCGATGGCGGGCGTCATCGACCACTCCCCTTACGCTTCTCCAGCCGGGCTGCGAGATAGCCGAGCGGGACGGTGACGATCAGGTACGTCAGTCCCGAGACCATGATGGGCGTGGCGTTGGCGTACTGGGAAGCCAGATCGTTGCCGAACTTGGCCAGCTCGACGTACTGCCCTGATACTCCGAGGAAGAGCACCAGTGAGGAGTCCTTGAGCAGGCTGACGAACTGGTTCGTGGTAGGCGGGATCACGATCCTGATCGCCTGGGGGATCACCACGGTGAACTGCGCCCTGGCCGCCGACATGCCCAGTGACCTGGCCGCCTCGGTCTGTCCCTTCGGTACGGCCTGCAGCCCGGCACGGAAGACCTCGGCCTGGTAGGCCGCGCCCACGAGGCCGAGCCCCAGGATGCCCTGGCCGTAGGTGCCGCCAGGCACCTCGAAGCCGGGCAGCGCCAGGGGCAGGAAGGTGATCAACAGGAAGATCAGGAGGGCCGGCAGGCCACGGAAGATCTCGATGTAGATCGTCGCGATCCACCGGTAGGGACGCACCGGTGAGATTCGCATGAGAGCGAAGATCAGCCCAAGCACGAAGGCGAGGACGAAGCCGCCGATCGTGTAGATGAGCGTGTTCCGCAGCGCGATCGTGAACAGCTCAGGCAGCGCCTTGTCGGCCACGTCGCCCTTGGCGAAGTTCTGGGCAAGACTCGCCCAGTCCACATACAGGACCAGCGCGATAAGGGCGACAACCAGCACGACGTACTGAGTGCCACGAATGATCTTCTGTTTCTTACGAGGGCTGAGCCGGGCACGGCCCGGCGCAGCCGCAACAGGCTGATCCGACATGTACTAGCCCAGCTCGCCGGGCTTCTTGCCGAACCACTTCATGAAGATCTGGTCGTAGGTGCCATCGGCCTTGGCCTGGGTGATCGTGTCGTTGATCGTCTTGAGCAGGACCGGGTCGGCGCCCTTCTTGAGGCCGATGCCGTACTGCTCGCCGGTGTCGAGGCTGGCCAGCAGCTCAAACTTGGCGGCGATCTCCGGCTTCTTCAGCCAGGTGAGGACCACGGGCAGGTCCTGGATGATCACGTCGGCCTGCCCCGCCTGCAGAGCCAGCAGTTCCTTGGGCGAGTCGGCGTACTCGGTCGGGTCGAACCCCTTCTCCTTGACGTAGTCGAGGCCGGTGGTGCTGGCCTGTGCGCCCAGTTTGAGACCCTTGGCCTTGACGTCCTCCAGAGACTTGGCGCCAGTGCCCTTCTTGGCCAGCAGCGCCTGTGTGGCGTCGAAGTACGGCACGGAGAAGTCGATGTTCTGCTGGCGCTCCTCGGTGATCGTCATACCGGCGGCGGCCACGTCACACTTCTTGGCGGCCATGGCGGCGCCGCTCTTGATGACCGCGAAGTCGATGTCGACGATCTCCTGCGTCACCCCCAGCTTCTTGGCCGCCAGATCGACGATGTCGACATCGAAGCCGACGACCTTGCCGCTCGCGTCCTTGAACTGGAACGGCTCGTAAGGGACGTTCGTGCAGGTCGTGAGTTTGCCCGGGTTGACGAGCTGCGCACCGGCCGCGCCCGTGCCGGCAGGGCTGGCGGTCGCGGTGGTGGCGCCGTCTCCCGAGCCGCCGCAGGCGGACAGTCCCAGGATGGCGGTCAAGGCGAGCGCGCTGATGGTGTCCCTGCGGCGACTCTTGGACCAGAGGGCCATGTCAGGCCTCCTCAAAGAGGTATGTCATGAATATTGCATTTTGTGAATCCTAGGGCCGCGTGCGACGATCCGTCAGCAGAGCTGCCCTGGTGGGTTGCCCAGCATGTTCTGGATCTGTTGCGCCGCCACGCCGATCAGGTGATCGGCGCGCTCGACGAACAGGCCACCGCCGCCGAGCTCACCACCGATCAGGACAAGGGCGTCGACGCCTGTATCGGCTACCTGACCGCGAAGAAATCCTTCCTGCGCTACAACGTCGCCCTGGCCAACGGCTGGCCCATCGCGACCGGAGTGATCGAGGGCGCCTGCCGTGGCCGGATGACATTATCGGCAGGCGCAGGCAGTCGCCTTCGGCTGACCCGCGCCGGTCAGGCACCGCCTGGCTCGGAGGTCTGCTCCCACATCGACTTCATCTCGGCGAACCCCTGCTCCATGATCCCCACCATGGCCGCCCGGGCCCGCTCGCCGTCGCGCCGCTGGATCGCCTGAGCCACGTCGGTGTGCAGCTGCAACGCCTGCTCGTCCGGGTAGTGAGGCATCAGGTGGTAGTGGTGACGGCCGGCAAGCACCTCGGCGACGATCAGTTGCAGTTTCGCGAACATCTCGTTGCCGGAGGCGGCCAGCACCCGCCGGTGAAAGTCGATGTCCAGGTTGAGGAAGCGCGCCTCGTCACCGGCCTTCCCGGCGGCCCACATCTTGGCCGCGAGCCCGACCAACTCGCTCGCCTCGTCGTCGTCGATCCGCTCGGCGGCCAACCAGGCGGCGTGCGGCTCGATCGCGGTCCGTAGCTCGGTGATCGAGCGCATCTGCGCCATCCGCCCGTCTGAGGCGAGCCGCCAGCGGATCACCTGCGGGTCGAAGACGCCCCACGCCTCGGCGGGCTGGATCATGATCCCGACCCTGCGCCGGGTCTCGATGAGTCCCATGGATGCGAGCACCCGCAGCACCTCGCGGATCACCGAGCGGGAGACCTGGTAGCGGTCGACCAGGTCTTCGATGCTGAGGACGAAACCGGCGGCCACGTCGCCGCTGCAGATCGCGGTGCCGAGGTGGTCGAGGACGCGTGCGTGCAGCCCAGCGTCGGCAGGGGCCCGCTGGGTGGGTGGGCCCTCTGAAGAGGCGTGATTCACGGCATAAAGCGTATCAGTTGAAGGCTGACTCTTGAATAAGTCAGCTTTTTTGTCCTAGCATCCCGGCATTAAGCAGATGTTACGAGAGTGTGGCGCTCTTCCGGGGGGCGGCGGCCATGACAGAAAGGCGAGATGACGTGCGACGTCGATCGATACTCGGTACATCTCTGGCCGTGG
The DNA here is from genome assembly GCF_042754765.1 of Nonomuraea sp. NPDC059194. Classification (NCBI taxonomy): domain Bacteria; kingdom Bacillati; phylum Actinomycetota; class Actinomycetes; order Streptosporangiales; family Streptosporangiaceae; genus Nonomuraea; species Nonomuraea sp. NPDC059194. Next base: position 94,696 of record NZ_JBHZBH010000019.1, read on the forward strand.
TTGCCGCCATGGGCCTGTCCGCCTGTGGCGACGGCGGCGACGGCGGCGCGGCCAAGACTGTCCGGGTCACCCTGGCCAACCATGTGTGGACCGAGAACATCAAGCAGGCACTGCCCGAGTTCGAGAAGCAGACCGGGCTCAAGGTCGAGATCACTCAGCTCGGCGAGGACCAGCTCTCCGACCAGTACAACGTCAAGCTGAACGCCGGCTCATCCGACATCGACGTGATGATGTACCGCCCCCTGCAGGAGGGGAGGCTCTTCGCCAAGAACAAGTATCTGGCCGACCTGTCGGCCCAGGTGAAGTCCAAGACCTGGGACTTCAGCGACTTCCAGGCCGGCCCGGTGGAGGCCACCACGTTCGAGGGCAAGCCGGTCGGTGTCCCGATCATCACCGAGCAGGAGGTCCTCTACTACCGCAAGGACCTGCTCGCCAAGGCTGGCCTGAGCGCCCCGCCGAAGACCCTCGATGAGTTGAAGGCCGCCGCCGCCAAGGTCAAGGCGGCCGAGCCGGGCGTCGCCGGCTTCGTCGCCCGTACTGGCAAGTCGGCGGCGGTCACCCAGTTCTCCAGCTTCCTCTATAGCTTCGGCGGCGACTTCGTCGACAGCAGTGGCAAGGCTGCGGTCAACAGCGGCGCGGCCAAGCAGGCGTACGCCTACTACGGCGGGCTGATCAAGGACTCCGGTCCGGCGAACGTCAGCACCGACATGGGCTGGCCCGAGGCGATGGCCATCTTCACCCAGGGCAAGGCCGCCTTCTACACCGAGGCGAACTCGCTCTACAAGAACGCCACCGACCCGGCCAAATCCAAGATCTCGGACGAGGTCGGCTTCGCGCCGTTCCCGGCCGGCCCGACCGGCTCGAAGCCGTACAACATCCCGTCGTGGGCACTGGGCATCAACTCCAGCTCTGAGAACACGAGCAACGCCTGGAAGTTCATCGAGTGGGCCACCAGCAAGGAGCAGACGCTCACCCAGCAGAAGTCCGGCGTGCCGGGCGCCCGTAGCTCCGTCTGGGCCAACCCGGAGGGCACCTCGACCTTCCCGAAGGACCTGGTGGAGGCCATCGCGGCCAGCACCAAGGCCGGGGTGGGCCATGACCGGCCGCTGGTCGTGAAGGTTGCCGAGGCCCGCGAGATCGTCGGCCAGCCGATCGTTGACGCGATCACCGGCAAGGACGCAGCGGCGGCCGCTGACACGGCCAACGCCACGTTCCAGAAGTTCCTGGACGACGAGGCCAAGTAGGCGGCAACGCGGGTGGCGGGATTGAGCGTCCGTCACCCGTGTACCCGCAGGCCCGCCCACCCCTGGAGACCTCATGGCAACGATCATCACCACCAAGACGCCGCGCAGCGCCCCCACCGCCTCCGATACGCCCGGCTGGGTGCGCTGGGTCAATGACCACCGCAAATGGCTCTTCGCCGCGCCCGCGATGACCTTCGTCGCCGCGCTGCTCGTGTTCCCACTGGCCTGGACCGGCTACCTCAGCCTGACCGACGCCGAGGGATCCGTCCGCGCGGAGAGCGAGTTCGTGGGCTTCCAGAACTACCTCGACGTCTTCTCGGACACCGACCGGTTCTGGCCCGCCGTCGGACGGACCGCCACGTTCACCGTCGTAGCGCTGCTGTTCGAGGTGGTCCTCGGGATGGCGATCGCACTGCTGCTCTGGCGGCCGTTCAAAGGGCAGAGGTGGGTCCGGGTCGCCATCCTGATGCCGCTCGTCGCCACCCCGGTCGCGGTCGGCATGATGTGGCGACTCATCTTCGACCCGAACATCGGCCTCGCCAACCAGATCCTCGGCTGGGTCGGCATCGGGCCGCAGCCGTGGCTCGCCGGCCAACACTCGGCCCTGCCCACCACGATCTTCATCGACGTGTGGCAGTGGACGCCGATGGTGGTGCTGATCCTGCTCGCCGGGCTCACCTCGCTGTCGGACGAGCCGCAGGAGGCGGCGCGCATCGACGGCGCCAGCACCTGGCAGCGTTTCCGGCACGTCACCTTGCCGCTGCTGATGCCCACGCTGACCGTGGCGATCCTGCTGCGCGGCATCGACGCGCTGAAGACCTTCGACATCCTCTACGCCACAAAGGGCCGCGGTGGCGGTTCGTTCCACGAGGTGGAGACCCTCAACGTGTACGCCTACGGCCTCAGCTTCGACTACAACGAGTACGGCGTCTCCTCCACCGTTCTCATCCTCTTCTTCCTGATCATCATCGGGGCGATGTGGGCCTTGACCGCCCGGCGCAAGGAGTCGCAGCGATGAAGCCACGACCCGCGTACCAGGTGTTCCGGGTGGTGGCGCTCACCTTCGTGGTGCTCACACTGCTCGCGCCGCTGCTCTGGATGATCGCCGCGTCGTTCAAGACCAACGTCGACATCTACGATCCGGGCAAGGCGCTGGTTTTCTCGCCCACCATGGACAACTACGCCAAGGTGCTCCAGCAGGCGAACTACGTCGAGTTCATTGTCAACAGCCTCTGGGTGGCGTTCGCCGCCACTGTGGCGTCGCTGATCCTCGGCCTGCCGGCCGCGTACTCGATGAGCCGGTTCACCATGAAGAAGTCCGCGCTGGTGGTGCTGATGGCCCGGGTCATCCCCGGCGTCTCGCTACTGGTGCCCTGGTACTACGTCTTCTCCAACCTGAAGATGGTCGGGGGCTTCGGGGTGCTGATCATCAGCCACATGTTCGTCTCGCTACCACTGGTGGTCTACATCATGATGGGCTACTTCGACAGCCTGCCCGAGGAATTGGAGGAGGCGGCGCTGGTCGACGGGCTGACCCACATCGGCGCGTTCCGACGCGTCACCCTGCCGCTGTCCGTACCGGGTATCGCCACCGCTGGGATCTTGTCCTTCATCTTCTCCTGGAACAACTTCATGTTCGCGCTCGTGCTCTCCGACGCGGACACCAAGACCCTGCCCGTGGCGATCTTCGACTTCGTCGGCTACGCCAGCATCGACTGGGGCGGCCTGATGGCCGCGACCACTGTGGTCACCCTGCCGATCATGCTGATCGCCCTGTTCGTGCAGAAGTACGTGGTCTCCGGCCTTACCGCCGGCGCGACAAAGGGCTGATCGGCATGACGACCATCGCGCGCATTGAGACCTTTCTTGTCGCCCCCCGTTGGCTCTTCGTCCGGGTGGAGACCGACTCCGGGATCGTCGGCTGGGGTGAGGCGACCTGCGAAGGGCGCTCCGAGACCGTCCGCGCCGCCGTGCACCAGCTCGCGGAGCTGCTGATCGGTCGGGACGCGCTGCGCATCGAGGACCACTGGCAGGTGCTGACCAAGGGCTCGTTCTACCGGGGCGGTCCGATCCTGGCGAGTGCCGTGGCGGGCCTCGACCAGGCCCTCTGGGACATCGCCGGCAAGCACTTCGGCGCCCCGGTGCACCAACTGCTCGGCGGCCCGGTCCGGGACCGGATCCGGGTGTACGGCTGGGTCGGCGGCGACGAGCCCAGCGAGGTCCGCGACCACATCGCTGCCCAGGTCGAGGCCGGGCTAACCGCGGTGAAGATGAACGCCTCCGGCAAGATGAGCCCGGTCGCGTCGGTCGCCGAGCTGAACGGCGTGGTCGCCCGGGTGGCCGCCGCCCGCGAGGTGCTCGGCGACGACCGCGACGTCGCCGTCGACTTGCACGGGCGGTTCACCCTGGCCAACGCTCGCCGGGTGGCGCCGCTGCTGGAGCCGTATCGGCCCCTGTTCCTGGAGGAGCCGGTCGTCCCGGAGAACTCGCACCTCATCGGCGAGTTCGTCCGCTCGACCACCATCCCGGTGTCGACCGGGGAGCGGCTCCACAGTCGGCAGGAGTTCTTGCCCGTCTTCCAAGCCGGCATCGCGGTCGCCCAGCCAGACCTCTCGCACGCCGGCGGCATCACCGAGGTACGCAAGATCGCCGCGCTCGCCGAGGTGTACGACGTGCAGCTCGCCCCGCACTGCCCGCTCGGCCCGATCGCCCTCGCGGCCTGCCTGCAGGTCGGCTTCGCCACGCCGAACTACCTGATCCAGGAACAGAGCATCGGCATCCACTACAACCTTGGCGCCGATGTGCTCGACTACTGCATCGACAAGACCCCGTTGACTTTCGTGGACGGACACGTCGAGCGGCTTACCGCGCCCGGCCTGGGTATCGAGGTCGACGATCCGGCGGTCCGCTCCGCCGACAAAAGAGGGCACGCCTGGCGCAGCCCCATCTGGCGGCACCGGGACGGTTCCTACGCGGAATGGTGACCATGACCCTCGACCTCATCGGCACACTCGCCACCACCCGATTCCTGGCGATTATCCGCGGCACCGACACCGCCGCCGCCATCGCCACCGGCACCGCGCTGCTCGCCGAGGGCGTCCGCGTTCTGGAGGTGGCCCTGACCACGCCCGGCGCGCTCGATGCCATCGCGGCGATCCGGGCAGCCGCCCCGGCCGGCTCGCTGGTCGGCGCCGGCACCGTGCTTACCCAGGCTGCCGTCGCCGACGTGGCCGCGGCCGGCGCGCAGTTCGTCGTCACTCCCGCCGTCGTCGACTCCATCGGCGAGGCGGCCCGCCGAGGGCTCCCGGTCGCCGCCGGAGCGCTCACCCCGACCGAGGCGTACGCGGTGGTTCGGATGGGCGCCTCCGCAGTGAAGCTCTTCCCGGCCTCGCTGGGTGGGCCGGCGTACCTGAAAGCGCTGCGCGACCCGTTCCCGCACATCCCGTTCGTCGCGGTCGGCGGTGTGGGCTTGGCCGAGCTGCCCGGCTACCTCGCCGCCGGCGCGATCGCCGTCGGCGTCGGGGGGCCACTGATCGGCGATGCGGCGTCCGGCGGTGACCTGGACGCCCTGCGGGAGCGGGCCCGCGCCTACCTGGCCGCGACGTCATGAACCCCGGTCAGCCTGATGAACTTCGGCGAGGCGCTGGTGTCGCTGCGGTCGGCCATCGGCGGCGCGTTGACGCTCGCACCACGCGTGAGAAAGGCACCCACGTGAAGATCATCGCAGCGGACGTCATCGTCACCAGCCCCGACCGCAACTTCGTCACCCTCAGGATCACGACGAGTGAGGGGATCACCGGTCTGGGCGACGGCACTCTCAACGGGCGGGAGTTGTCGGTCGCGTCGTACCTGGCCGACCACGTTGTCCCCTTGCTGATCGGGCGGGACCCGCATCGCATCGAGGACACCTGGCAGTTCCTCTACCGCTCGGCGTACTGGAGGCGAGGGCCCGTCACCATGGCCGCAATCGCGGCCGTGGACGTGGCACTGTGGGACATCAAGGCCAAGGCCGCCGGGATGCCGCTCTACCAGCTGCTCGGCGGAGCCTCCCGGAACGGGATCATGGCGTACGGGCACGCCTCGGGTCGGGACCTGCCCGAGCTGTTCGACTCGATCCGCCGGCACCTGGAGATGGGTTACCGATCGATCCGGGTGCAGACCTCCGTACCGGGCATCAACGCCGTGTACGGCGTGGCCGCCCAGCCCAGCATCGACGGCAAGCGGTACGACTACGAGCCGGCCCAGCGCACCGCGCTGCCCGCCGAAGAGGACTGGGACACCCGCGCTTACCTGCGCCACCTGCCCGGTGTCTTCGAGGCGGTGCGCAACGAGTTCGGCCCCGAGCTGCCGCTGTTGCACGACGGGCACCATCGAATGACCCCCACCCAGGCCGCCAAGCTCGGCAAGTCCCTTGAGCCGTACGACCTGTTCTGGCTGGAGGACTGCACGCCGGCCGAGAACCAGGAGGCGCTGCGTCTGGTCCGCCGGCACACCACCACCCCGCTGGCCATCGGCGAGGTCTTCAATACCGTGTGGGACTACCAGACCCTGATCCGCGAACAGCTCATCGACTACGTCCGGTCCGCCGTCACCCACACCGGGGGGATCACGGCCATGCGGAAGCTACTCGACTACGCCGCCCTGTACCAGATCAAGTCCGGCATCCACGGCCCGACCGACATCTCGCCGGTCGGCATGGCCGCCGCCCTGCACCTGGACCTGGCAATCCACAACTTCGGTATCCAGGAGTACATGCAGCACGGCCCGGCGACCAACGAAGTGTTCCAGCAGTCGTTCAGCTTCGCCGACGGCTACCTGCACCCCGGTGGGCTGCCGGGACTCGGCGTGGAACTCGACGAGGAGGCCGCGGCGCGGTTTCCGTACCAACCGGCGTACCTGCCGTTCAACCGGCTCAAGGACGGCACCGTCCATGACTGGTGAGCACCGGCCCACCCGGCACATCGTGGTTATGGGCGTGTCGGGCGCGGGCAAAACGACCGTGGCCCGGGGGATCAGCGAGCTGACCGGACTGCGGTTCGCCGAGGCGGACGAGTTCCACCCAGAGGCGAACGTGGCACGAATGCGCGCCGGCTTCCCGCTGGACGACGCGGACCGCTGGCCATGGCTGCGTGACCTGGCCGCGTGGATGGCCGCCCGGCACGCCGAGGGTGTCTCCACGGTGCTGGCCTGCTCGGCGCTCAAACGCTCCTACCGGGACGTGCTGCGGCAGGGCCCGCCGGACGTGGAGTTCATCCACCTGGACGGGTCTGCGGAGCTGATCCGGGACCGGATGACCCGCCGCACCAACCACTACATGTCGGCTAGCCTGCTCGACTCGCAGCGGGCGATCCTGGAGCACCTCGACCTTGAGGAGTCCGGGATGGTGCTGGAGGTGGCGCTGTCGCCGGACGAGGTGGTGGCGGCGGTGGTCGCCCGGCTCGGTCTGCCGCCGGCCACCGCCGCCACCCGCCCGGCCGGGCCGGCGGCTCTCGCGGGCCTTGAGCGAAAGTCGTAGTGCTGGGGGCGTCGCGGCGCCTGTCAGGCGCGCCAGGCGTCGGCCGCTTCCTCGCCGTAACCCTCCTGACCGGCGCGGGGGCCGCCGCCCTGGTCGCCGCTCTGCCGACCGGCCGCGCCGAGGCCCTCGCGCTCGCGACACTGCCTCCCGGAGCCCCCGACCGCCGCCTCTTCGCACCCGCCGAGCAGCGCTTCGCGACCTACCTGACCACCCTCGCCCCGATGGTCCACGACATGGACGCCTCCGGCTTCTTCGCCGGCGGCTGGTGGCGCAACCCGGCGGCGCCGTACAACGCCCGCGTGCAGGAGCACGTCTACACGCTGGCCTGGTTCCTCACCCAGCAACGGGCCTGGAACCCGTACGCGGGCGAACCTGCCCACCCGCCGGGCCCAGCTGAGCGCGGCCCTCAACAAGGCGGCAGCCTGGCTGCTCGACGGCGCGAACCAGTCGGCCTGGCAGAGCAGGCTGACCTTCGCCAACCAGACCATGGCCGGAGTCGCGGGTGCGGCCCTGACCCTGCGCCTGGACCCTGATCCGGCGCTGCAGCGGCAGCTCGCCGACGCCTTCGCCCGCATGGCCCAGACCGGCCAGAGCCCCGCCGGCTTCTTCTACGAGAAGTCGGGGCCGGACCAGAACTACAACTTCGAGGTCATGCTCCCGGAGATGGCCGATGCCTGGCGCCAGTCGGGCGATCCGCACATGGTGCAGATGGCCGCCAGGTACGCCGAGTGGCTCGGCTACAACCTGCTGCGTGAGCCCGACGGATCCGGCTGGCTGACCAACATCGCGTCGTCCTCGCGGACCAGCTCCCGCTTCTACGACGACGTCCGGCCCGACCCGGAGCGGACCGCGCTCGCCAACCAGTTCGTGCCGGAGGTGCCTGCGCTGGCCGCTTTCCTGTCCGCGCGGGAGGACCTGACCGCCGCCCGCGCCGCCTGGGCCGCGGATCCCTCCCCGGTTCCCGTGCTGGCCAAGCAGGACACCTCGCCGCGCATCCTCACGCACGCCATCTACGGCGAGCGCTATCCGCTTCGCGCGGGCAAGCGAGCCGAGCGCCCCCGCCGAGGCGCAACCGCTCAACATGCAAGCGGTCTCGGTCTGCTTCGCGATCGACCACGTCGACGGTGACCACACCATCGACAAGCCCGCATCGTACGACTTCTGGCGCGACTTCGAGCTGCCCTTCTGGGGCGGCAAGCTGCTGGGCTGGCGCAGCCCGAACCCGCGCACGCTGGAGATCGGCGAGCGCGGCTTCACTCCCAACCCGGACGACGACCCGCTGCTGGTCCGCGCCGACCAGCGGCGCAACCCCGGCGACGGTAACCTGTGGACCTTCCGCCGGATCGCCGCCCGCAGCCTGTTCACCCCGGGTGCCTACGCCAGCGACATCTGCCTCGTCAACTGGCCGATGATCGACTACGTGCTCGGCCCGGCCTTCGACGTGCCCGACGCGGCCGAGCACGTGGCCGCCGCGCGCGAGCTGTCCCGGTCGGTCCTGTACTGGCTGCAGACCGAGGCCCCGCGGCCCGACGGCGGCACCGGCTGGCCGGGGCTCAGGCTCCGCGGCGACGTGACCGGCTCGGCTGACGGCCTGGCCCAGGCGCCCTACATCCGCGAGTCACGCCGCATCCTGGCTGAGCACACCGTCATCGAGCAGGACGTGGTCAAGGGCGCCCGCTACGGCGATGCGGTCGGCATCGGCATGTACCGCATCGACCTGCACCCCTCGACCGGCGGTGACAACTACATCGACGTGCCGAGCAGTCCCTTCGAGATCCCGCTGGGCGCGCTCATCCCGCGGCGGGTGGACAACCTCCTGCCCGCAGGCAAGAACCTCGGCACCACGCACATCACCAACGGCTGCTACCGGCTGCACCCCGTCGAGTGGAACATCGGCGAGGCCGCGGGCGCGCTGGCCGCCTTCTGCCTGGACCGGTCGGTGCCGCCGCGCGCCGTCCGGAACGATTCAGACCTTCTGGCTTGCTTCCAGGATCGTCTGGAAGCGCAGGGAATCGAACTCCATTGGCCGGAGATTTCCGGATATTAACCCCCCTAGGAGTAGCGACATGCGCATCAAGGTGACCGCGCTCGGGCTGGCGGGTGCGCTGGCCCTCGCGGCCTGCGGATCTTCCGTGGAGCCACAGGACGGCCCCGTCTCGCTGCGAATGACGATCTGGACCGGCCGGACCTGGCGTGGATCTTCGAGAGCTCGGCCCCCGACTTCGTCAGCTCCGGCGCGCTGGCCCCCCTGGGCAACCTGGTCAAGCCAGAGGAGTTCGCGCCCAGCACCACCAAGCTGTGGCAGAAAGACGGCACGCTTCACGCCTATCCCTTCTCCACCTCGCCGTTCGGTGTCTTCGTCAACGCCGACCTGCTCAAAGAGGCCGGGCAGAGCGTGCCGGCGAAGGGGTGGACGTGGGAGAAGGCCGTCAAGATCGCGTCAGCCGTACAGGAGAAGACCGGCAAGGCAGGCATGGTCGTGCGCGACTTCGACTACAAGGGCTGGGACAACCTGGCCTCCGTCTGGGGCGGTTGGGGAGCCGAGGCCTGGAGCGAGGACGGCAAGACCTGTGGCTTCAACAAGCCCGAGATGATCGAGGCGATGCGCTTCCTGCACAAGGCGATCTTCACCGACAAGGCCATGCCTGCCCCCGGTACCTCCGCCGACTTCTTCGCCGGTGAGGCCGGCATGACGATCACCCAGATCTCCCGCGCCTCGCTGCTCAAGGATGACGCCTTCGGCTGGGACCTGGTGACGCTGCCCACCGGCCCGAAGGGCCAGTACAGCGTGATCGGCCAGGCGGGCATCGGAGTGATCAAGAAGTCCAAGAACGCCCAGGCCGCCGCGGACTTCCTGTCCTTCTTCACCAACCCCGACAACTCCACCAAGCTCGCCCAGTTCTTCCCCTCGCCCCGGCAGCCGCTGCTGACCGCCGACTCGCTGGCCAAGAGCAACCCCCTGCTCAAGCCGGAGCAGCTCCAGGAGGTCGTGGTCGACGGCATCACCGCCGGTCGCGTCAAGCCCAGCCACGCCGGGCAGGCCGAGCTCAGCCAGGCCGTACGCGCCGGGCTGGACCAGCTGTGGCAGCCGAACGCCGACGTCGCGACGGTGATGAACGGCGTCTGCACCACCATCCAGCCGATGCTGGCCAAGTGATGGCACTGTCTCTGGCTCGCAGGGTACAGACCACCAGCCGTGCGGGCTGGTGGACCACCCGGCGGCGCGACCACCTGCTCGGGTACCTCTTCATCGGGCCGCAGCTGGTGGGCAGCGTGCTCTTCGTCTTCCTGCCGCTGGCGCTGATCTTCTCCTACAGCCTCAACGAGTGGAACGTCCTGGCCGACACCTTCACCTTCGTCGGCGCCGACAACTACCAGCGGATGCTGAGCGACCCCAACGTGCCGTCGGTGCTGACGGCCACGGGGCTCTTCTCCGTGGGGCTGGTCGTCTTCAACCTGTCGCTGGCGCTGCTGCTGGCCGTCCTGCTGAACCAGCGGCTGCCCGGCACCACGGTATTCAGGACGTTGTTCTTCTCTCCGGTGGTCGTCTCGCTCGTGGCGTGGACGATCGTGTGGGGGTTCCTCCTCCAGAACAACGGCGGGATCAACGCGATCCTGCAGGTCGTCGGCATCGAGGGGCCCAACTGGTTGCGCACCGGCTCGTGGGCGATGGTTTCGGTGATCGTGGTCCAGGTCTTCAAGAACGTCGGGCTCAACATGGTGCTCTTCCTGGCGGCGCTGCAGGGCGTGCCGAAGGAACTGTTCGAGGCGGCCCGGCTGGACGGCGCTTCGGCGTGGACCCGGTTCCGGCGGATCACGCTGCCGATGATCAGCCCGACCGTGCTGCTCACCTCGATCATCACGGTCGCCGGATCATTGCAGGTGTTCGCCCAGATCGCGGTGCTCACCCAAGGCGGTCCCGGCACCTCGACCACCGTGCTCGTCTACTACCTGTACCAGCAGGCCTTCCAGTTCCACCACTTCGGCTACGGGGCCACGCTGTCGGTGCTGCTGTTCGTGATCGTGCTCGCCCTCACCCTGCTGCAGTGGCGCATGCGCAGGAGGTGGGTGTTCCATGAGGCGTAAGACGCTGCTGTACGGCCTGCTGTGCGTGCTCTGCGTGCCGTTCGTCTTCCCGACCTGGTGGATGGCCACCTCCTCGCTGAAGCCGGTAAGCGAGATCTTCGCCTTCCCGCCCTCACTGTGGCCCGAGCGGCCGACCCTGGAGGCCTACCGACAGGTCTTCGCGTTGCAGCCGTTCGCACAGCAGTACTGGAACAGCCTCTACATCGCCGTCGTCGTCACCGTCGGCACGCTGGCGGTCTCCGCGCTGGCCGGCTACGCCTTCGCGCGGATCCGCTTCCGCGGCTCGAACGTGCTGTTCGTGATCGTGCTGACCGGCCTGCTGATCCCGAGCGAGGTCACGATCGTGCCGCTGTTCCAGCTCTTCCACGGCTGGGGGCTGACCGACACGCACTGGCCGCTCATCCTGGTGCCGGTGCTGGGCGCGCCGAGCGTGCTCGCCACCTTCATCATGCGGCAGTTCTTCCTGGTGCTGCCCCGCGAGCTCGAAGAGGCCGCGGCCGTCGACGGCCTGGGGCGGTTCGCCACGTTCCGGCGCATCGGCCTCCCGCTGGCCCGCCCCGCCCTCGGGGCGGTGGCCATCTTCACCTTCCTGCACAGCTGGAACCTCTACCTGGAACCGATCGTGTTCCTCTCCAGTCCGGAGAAGTTCACCTTGCCCCAGGCGCTGACGCAGTTCGTCGACGCCTACGGCGGTCCCATGTGGAACGTCCAGCTCGCGGCGGCCTCCATGACGGCGCTGCCGGTGCTGGTGGTCTTCGTCCTGGCCCAGAAGCAGTTCGTCGAGGGCCTGGCCCACACCGGTCTGAAGGGGTGACGGACGCTCACAGCGGATTGTCCCGGACGAACTCGGCCGCGCCGTCCGCACGGAAGTGGCCACGTACACGATCGCCGCCAGGATCACCCGATCCTCGACCCGCCGTCGCCCGCCACCTTGCGGGATTGCAACGGAACCTGGGGATTAGTGCTCACCCTCCTGAGATCGCCGACGTCAGGCGCCCACCGCGCGCGGTCCGTTGATCGGCGTGCCGTGGGAGAGCGGCGAGGCGCCCAAGGCGTTCGTGGTGCGCGCGCCCGGCTCCGCTCTCACCGGGGACGAGGTGATCGCCTACTCGCGGGCCGGGTGGCGCCGCACAAGAAGGTCCCGGGTCGTCGAGTTCATCGACGCCGTCCCCAAGTCCGCGAGCGGCAAGATCCTCTGGAAGGACCTGCGCGCCCGCTGACCGTCACCGGTGGTGCCGCTCCCCGGTCTGTACGGCGACGCGCGCACGTCAGAAGCCCGCCCTGGTGATCCGCAAGGCGAACTCCGCATAGGTGTCCGCGACTTCCTCAGGTTCGTACGGCATGGCGGAGTCGTACCAGTTGGCCACCCGCATCCCCATCCCGCTGATCGCCGTGACCGCGAGGAAGGCGTCGGGCACGTCGAAGACGCCCTCTGTGATGCCCTCGTTGAGGATGTCGATCAGCAACTGCCGGCCGTCGGCACGGAGCATGAGCGCGGGACCGGCCAGCTCGGGGGAGAGGGCGTGTAGCTCGTTGTTGGCGACGACGGCAAGCATGGGGAACTCGGCGTGGGCCAGGACGTGCGCGCGGACCACGCGGCGCAGGCGCGACTCGGGGTCGGCCGGGCCTTCCGAGGCCGCCTCGAGCAGCCGCCGGTGGTGCTCCTCGTGACCGATGCGGACCAGCTCGGCCAGGACGTTCTCCTTGGCCGGGTAGTGGGAGTAGAGGGTCGACGAGCGGATCTCGCAGGCCTCCGCGAGGTCGCGGATGGAGGTGCCGTGGAAGCCCCGCTCGGCGAACAGCAGCAGCGCCTCGCGCAGGATCCGGCCGGAGGTGCCCTCCAGCAGGATGTGCTCGGGGAGCCGGACGTCGGAAGCGGCGATCCGGCGCTGGGTCGCGAGTGCTGCCGATCGATCGTTAGTCACGACCTCATTCTGCCGTGATGTCGCTCTGGTTGGTCTCCTTGAGCGCCAGAGCGGAAGCGAGGGAGACCAGCAGCGAGGCGCAGACGTAGGCGGCGACCGCCCAGATGCCGGAGGCGGTGAGCAGCAGGGCGGTGGCGATCAGCGGGGCCAGGCCGCCGCCGAGGACGGCGCCGATCTGGCCGGCGACCGAGGCTCCGCTGAAGCGCACGGCGGTGGGGAACTGCTCGGCGATGAAGGTGATCAGCGGCGCGTACATGATGGTCATGAAGCCGAAGGCCAGCGCGTAGGCGAGGTAGATCAGCGGGGTGCTGCCCGTGCCGAGCAGGGTGAAGAAGGCGAAGCTGAACAGGGCGCTCAGGGCGGAGCCGGTCACGATCATTGGACGGCGGCCGAAGCGGTCGGAGAGGCTGCCGCAGAGCGGGCCGAGGACGATCACCATGATCGAGCCGATGGCGACCGCGATCAGCGGCACCTGGGCAGGGAGCTTGAGCTGGGTGGTCAGGTAGGAGCCGGCGAAGACGAGCAGCACGTAGAAGACGACGTAGAACCCGAAGCCGGTGCCCACGCCGAGCAGGACGGTGCGGGTGTGGCGGCGGAAGACCTCCAGGATGGGTGCGGAGTGGCGGGTCCTGGTCTCGGTGAAGGCGGGGCTCTCCGGGGCGGTGGCGCGGATTGCCAGGCCGACGAGCACGAGCACGGCTGAGACCAGGAAGGGAATGCGCCAGCCGTACGAGAGGAAGTCGGCCCTGTCCATGCCGGCGACGGCCATGATCGCGATCGTTGCCAGCAGCAGGCCGGCGGGTCCGGCGGTGGGGACGAAGCTGCCGATGTAGCCGCGGCGGTGCCGGGGCGCGAACTCGGTGGTCATGAGCACCGCGCCGGTGACCTCGCCGCCATAGGAGAAGCCCTGGACTATCCGGAGGGTGATGAGGAGCACCGGCGCCCAGATGCCGATCGTGGCGTAGGTGGGGAGCAGGCCCATCGCGGTGGTGGCCAGGCCCGCGACCAGGAGGGTCATGACGAGCATGGACTTGCGGCCGATGCGGTCGCCGTAGTGGCCGGCGACGATCGCGCCGATGGGGCGGGCGACGAAGCCGATCGCGAAGCCGGCGAAGGCGACGAGGGTGCCGACGGTCGGGTCGGAGCTGGGGAAGAAGAGCGTGTTGAAGACCAGGGCGGTCATGAAGCCGTAGAGCAGGAAGTCGTACTGCTCGATGACGGTGCCCACGAAGCTGCCGATGGTCACCCGCAGGAGGGCGGGTCTGGGCCGGCTTTCGACGGTCATGGCGGGGGGTCCCTTCCGAGCGATCGATCGGTAGGCAGAGCGTAGCCGACCGATCGATCGGTAGGAAGGCCCTTTCAGCGGGGGACGAGGGCGTTGCGGCGAACCTCCGACCAGGTGGATCGGTCGACGCAGATGCCGCAGTCCGGGCCGTAGAACAGGGCGCGAGCCTCGGGGTCGTCCATGAGCTGGAAGCGCCACCAGGCCGTGGTGGGTGCGGCGAACGGGCCGGGGTCGCCGACGACGGTGAAGTGGTCGGCGCCGCGCACCTCGCCGTAGATCGCCGGGATGTGCTCCGCGTCGTCGTAGAAGGCCTTGACCATCCAGGGCCAGACGATGGAGTCGTACTGGCCGGCCATCAGGAAGGCGGGGCCGTGGACGGCGTCGATGTCGGCAAGAGGGCCGGGCTGGATGGGCAGGATGCTGTCGACGCGGGCGTCGGCGCCGACGACGATGGCGGCCGCGCCGCCCTGGGAGTGACCCGAGGCGCCGATGCGCGTCAGGTCGACCTTGCCGAAGAAGATGCTCGACGGGTCGGCGTCGCGCTGGGACAGGGCGTCGATCCCGGCACGCATGGAGATGCCGAGGTTCGACATCGGGGTGTTGGCGGCCGAGACGATGAAGCCGTGGCTGGCCCACTGCAGGAGCAGGTCGCGGTAGACGAGCGGGGCACCGCCCGTGCCGTTGCCCCAGACGATCACCGGATGGCGGCGGTCGCTCTGGGCGATGTCACGGGGGTAATAGAGGGTGTTGACCGCGCCGACCTCTACGGCGGTGGCGTAGGGGCCGGCTGCGCCCCAGTTCGTGGTCTCGGCACGGGCGGGAGCCGTACCGAGGGCGAGGGTGAGGAGCAGGGGGACGAGCAGGCGTCGGAACAAGGCGGCCTCCTGGCTGGGGGTCTTGATCGCATCCTGGTTAAGCCGGGGGCCGCCGTCTTTCCGCACTTGGGGCAAGAATTGACGGTGCGGTTTGGGCAATGTGACGATCCCGGGATGTCCGACCTGCACAGCCGGATGGCCCCGAGGGTGCGGGAGCTCACCTCCGCGGTGGTCGCCCGGTGCGCCGCCGAGATCCCGTTCTACCGGGAGCTGCCGCCCGAGACCTTGAGCGGCGAGGTGACCCGTTCGGTCTCGGCCGTCCTGGCGATCCTGCTGCGCACGCTCCGCAGGCCCGACGCGGTGGGACCGGCCGATCTCACTCGCATCATCGAGTGGTCGGCGCGCCGGGCCGAGGAGCGGCTGCCGCTGGAGGCGGCGGTGACCGCCTACCTCATCGGCGCCGAGGTCTGGTGGCAGGCGCTGGCCGAGGTGGCCGAGCCCGGCGAACTGGCCGCGGCCGGTGGGCGGCTGCTCGGCTGCCTGCGTACGGCGATGCCCGCCGTCGCCCTGGCGCACCAGCAGGCGCAGGAGGACAACAGGAGCGAGGACAAGCGGGTACGGCGGGCGCTCATCGGAGCGCTGCTGGGCGGCCAGCCGTACGAGAGCCTCGCCGAGGCGGCGGGCGTGGAGGTGGGCCAGGCGCACGAGGTGGTGCTCTTCGACTTCGGGCAGCCCGCGCCGCCGGTCCGGCTCGTGCAGTCGGCGATGGACGCGCACACCGGGACGCTGGTGCTGATGGACCACGTCGACGGGGTCGCGCTGCTGCCCGATGGGTGCGCGCTGGAGCCGCTCGCGAGCAGGCTGGCCGAGGTCGTGGGGCGGCCCGTGCTCGCCGCCGCGGCCCTGGCGGGGGAGCCTGCGGGCATCCCGGAGGCGGCGCGGGAGGCCCGCGAGGTGCTGGAACTGGTGCGCAGGCTGGAGCGGCCGCCGGGCCTCTACCGTTTCGACGACGTCCTGCTGGAGCACCAGCTCGCGCGGCCAGGCGCAGGTCTGGTACGGCTGGCCGCCAAGCTGGCGCCGCTCGACGGCCATCCCCATTTGCTGGAGACGTTGCGTGCGTTCGTCAACCGGGGGCACAACCGCCGCCAGACCGCGCTCGACCTGCACATCCACCGCAACACGCTGGACTACCGGCTGCAGCGGGTGAGCATGCTGACCGGACTGGACCTGGCGGTGCCCGCGCAGGCGCGGCTGCTGGAAGCGGCGGTCACCGTCCGCGATCTAGCCAGACCCTGAGCTCCTCGTCCCTGGGGGCACGCACGACGCCGGAGTCCGGCGAGTCGAAGACCATGACGGGCCGGGAGGAATCCCACCGCTGCCAGCCCGGGTCCCCGGTCGTGGCGAAGGCGACCCAGGCCCGGTGCATGGCGTCGGCCACCTCCTGCGGGGCGTCGTCGCCGGCCAGCTCGCGGCAGTGCCGGAGATTGTCGAAGACGAAGCCGATCTCCAGGCCGTGGCAGGAGCCCAGGTCCATGACCGGGGAGCGCCAGGCGAACTCGTAGACGTAGGCCCGCTCCACGGAGTCGGCCAGGCGGTTGAGCGGGCCGCGCAGGAGCAGGTCGGTGGCCATCTCGCCGAGGATCTCGCCGGGCTTGGCACCGGGGCGGCTCGACCGGTAGAGCCGGGCGACCCGGGCGGGGATGCGGAACTTCAGCAGGGCCAGGCGCAGGGTCAGGCGGCTGACCCGATCCACGGCGCCGGTGGGGACGAACCAGAGGCGGTACTCCTCCCGGTTGGCGCCGATGAGGAGATCGACCTCGACCGGGTCGGCGTCGGGCTCGGCCACGATGTGGAAACCGGGGCCGCCGGTGATCGGGTTGGCCTTGCCGACGACCTCGACCTGGGCGTCCAGCAGCCGCTCGCGGTCGATCGCGGCGAACGCCTCGGCCGTGGCGGGCACGCCCAGCCTGGCCGCCATCAGCTTCACGATCTTCGCGGCCTCCTCGCGCATGGCCGTGTGCGGGGGTCCGCTCTGCATGATCGCCCGGTGGAACAGCCCCTTCGTCCGCGGGCTGGTGAGCAGCGCGCCGATGCTGATCGCCCCCGCCGACTCGCCGAACACGGTGACGTTGCCCGGGTCGCCGCCGAAGGCCGCGATGTTGTCGCGCACCCATTCCAGCGCGGCGATCTGGTCGAGCAGGCCGCGGTTGTCCGGCGCGTCCGGGAAGACGCCGAAGCCCTCCACCCCGAGCCGGTAGTTGATCGAGACCAGCACCACGCCGTCGCGGGCGAAGGCGTGCCCGTCGTACAACGCCAGGCTCGACGAGCCGTTGCGCAGGGAGCCGCCGTGGATCCAGACCATCACCGGGCGGGCGCCGTCGTCCACGCCCGGGGTCCAGACGTTCAGGTTGAGGCACTCGTCGCCGGGGATCTGCTCCTCGGGGATGAGCCGGTCGAGCGGCGGCCGGTAGGGACGCTTGGGTGCGGTCGGCCCGAACTCCAGCGCGTCACGGACCCCCTCCCAGGGCCGCACGGGCGCGGGGGTGCGGAAGCGCTCGGCTCCGAAGGGAGCCGCCGCGTAGGGGATGCCGCGGAAGACCGGGATCCCGTCCTGGAGTAGGCCACGCACCTTGCCGTGCCGGGTGACCGCGATGATGTCCACGGCTCGAATCCTACCGATCGATCGGTCGGAAACAATGCCAGGCACGTGTTGTGGATGGTTGCGATGCGTTTCAACCGCGCACGGCGGATGCGACGATGGCGGGCAGCGCCCGCCACCGCGGACGCGCGGCGAACTCGGTGAGGAGTCTGCCGGTGCGGGCCGCGGTCGTGTTGGTGACGAACCAGGGTGGCTTGGGGGAGATGGTCATCTCGCCGTGCAGTACCGAGCGTGGTGCCGGGCGGAAGGGACCCGTGACGACGGTGCGCTCGGTGTGGTCCAGCAGCAAGGCGTTGTGGACGACGCCGATCCCGCTTTGCACGTCCGCGAGGGTGTGTCCGGGAAAGGCGCCCCAGGTGGCGCGGGGGGTGAGGTAGCCGACGGCGGTCCAGGCGTTGACCCCGATGGTGCCGTAGCGCAGGTCGGCGACCGCCACGCGGAGCCGGCCGCCGAGTGCTTCGATCGTTTCCGGATGCGCGATGAGGTTGGTCGCCCAGGGTTCCGTGGAGCCGGTCGTTGGCGGCCGCGACCGCGGCGTCGAGGAACTCGACGCCGGTGCCGGGCAGCTCCGCGACCCCGAGCACCGGCCCGAAGTACTCGGTCGAGAACGCGGACTCGTTCGCGTCGGTGAGATCCAGGCCGGTCAGCAGCGTGCGCTCCGGCGTGCCTCCGACCTTTTCGGCGGTCGGGTGGAGCGTGCGAGCGGACTGGACCCGAGCCTCGCAGCCGGGGTACCAGGCCGGGCGGGCGCATCGGCCAGCGCCTGGCGGAGGGCAGCGAGGAAATCGTGCTTCTGGGGCCAGTCGGAGCTGAGGATGACGATCTGCCCGGCGATGCAGTTACAGCCGCTGTTGTGCAGGCGCTGGGTGCCACGTGCTCGGCCTGAAAGCGCAGGTCGGCTGTGGACCACTCGCCGGGTACGACAATGATGGGGGAGACGCCGCCGAGTTCGCTGGTCATCGGCTTGTCCCAGCTTCGGTGTGCCGGACGCCTTGGCGACCGCTGCGTCGTACCTGCTCCCCAGACCACGGCATCCCGGGCGCGCGTTCAGGGCGCCTGGTGGCTCCTCGCGGCATGTGTCTGCCGCGAGCGGGACCTGCCTGCCGCGGCTGGGTGAATCGCAGCATGTTGCCGGAGGGATCGAGGAAGGCGCAGTCGCGGACGCCGTCGGGCTGGTTGATCGGTTCTTGCATCACTTCGGCGCCCGCGGCCTCGATGTGCTCGAAGGTGGCGTCGCAGTTGTCGGTCATGAAGCCGAGACGGCCCAGCCGGCCGTTGGTCATCAGGTCCTCGATTGCCTGCCGGTCGGCCGGGGGGACTCCCGGGTCCGTGCTGGGCGCTTCGAGGAAGATCCGCATGTCCGGTTGCGCCGGCGGGCCGACGTGCACCCGCCGCGTTCCTTCGGATTCGAGGTCGTCGCGTACCTCGAAGCCGAGTACGTCACGGTAGAAGGCGAGCGCCTCGGCGAGGTCGTGGACGGCGAGAGTGCAGGACGAGAGTTTGAGATCCATGCCGGTCAACGCCGCTCGTTGTCGCTGGCGGAGAGGTAGACGATGTCGAAGTCGTGGAGCCGGTCGGGGTTGGTGTCGATGGCGATGCGGGTGATCTTCTCGTCGTGGATGATGAACGTGATGACGGCCTTCGGTCGGCCGCGGTGTGACCAGACGGCCGCCGGGACGCCGTCGACCAGGGCGAGCCGGGCGGCCTGAGCCCGTCCGGCGAAGAAGGCGGCCACCGCGTCGGCGCCGCGGATCTCTATGGCCACGGCGTCCGGATCGAGCAGCTCGAGCAGGGCGGTGAAGTCTCCGCCTCGGGCCGCGGCGAGGAATGCCTCGACGATTTCCCGCTTCGCCGATCGCGCGGCATCGGACGCGTCGGCCGTTCCTTGCACCTGGCGCCGGGCCCGGCTGGCGAGTTGCCGGGCCGCCGCCGGGGAGCGGTCGATGATGGCGCCGATCTCGGCGAACGACACGGCGAAGACGTCGTGCAGGACAAACGCGAGCCGCTCGGCGGGAGTCAGCGTGTCCAGCACCACCATCAGCGCGACACCGACCGAATCGGCCAGTAGCGTCTCGTCCTCGGGGGTGGCCTGGCCGACCGGGTGGGTGCTCGGGTGCGATGCGGTCGGCTCGGGCGGCAGCGCCCCGGCCGACTCCTCGCGCCGGGCCCGGCGTGCCTCGAGCATGTTCAGGCAGACCCGGGCGACGATGGTGGTCAGCCAGCCGGCCGGGTTCTCCACCTGGCCGGTTTCGGCGCGGCTGACCCGCAGCCAGGCCTCCTGCACCGCGTCCTCGGCCTCGGTCGGGGAGCCGAGCATCCGGTAGGCCACCGCGTGCAAGCGGCTCTGGTGCTCGGCGAACCGTTCTCTCAGCCAGTCCTGCTCGACCATCTGTCACATTCCTCCGTCCGGGCCTGTCATACCGATTGACCGGCGAACACGCGCCGATGTGACAGCCGGGCCCTGGCCCGGAGGTCCGGCCGGCCGGCACGTATACACCTCAAGCGCAAGGAGTACGGCATGCAAGCGCACGTCAGCTCGATCCTTCTCGGCGTCCGGGACATGGACCGGGCAAAGCAGTTCTACACCGAGGGGCTCGGCTGGAAGATCAAGAACGACTACGGCATCTCGGTGTTCTTCGAATCGGACGGCGCCTCGCCCGTCGGCTTTTACGGTCGCGAGGGTCTGGCCGACCAGGTGGGCACGAGCCCGGAAGGCAGCGGCTTCAGCGGGCTGGTTCTGACCTACGTCGTCCGCAGTGAGGCGCGGGTCGACGAGATCATGGCGGAGGCCCAGAAGGCCGGCGCCAAGATCCTCAAGCCCGCCGGTGCTCTGCCGTGGGGCGGGTACGGCGGCACCTTCGCCGACCCGGACGGCTACATCTGGAGTCTCGGCTACAGCGCCCGAGGAACGGACCAGCCCTACGCGGAGTAGCCGCGATCTCTTGTCTCACAGCCGTCCGGGACGGCGGGGCGCGTGCCGCAGCCGTCCCGGACACGGCTATGGCCCCGGTGCGGGAAGTGGGAGCGGCGATCGGAGCAGGGCGGGCTGGATCCGCGGTGAGCCGGCAAGACAGCGGGAGAAGATCATGAAGTTTTGGGCCTACGTCGAGCCACCCGAGCCCATGCGGGGGCTGGAAGTTCCGCCCGAGGTGGTAGCAGCGCTCGGCGGGGGCGCGCGGCCGCCAGTGACGATCACAGTCAACGGGCATTCCTGGAAGAGCCGGGTCGCCCTCATGCGAGGCCGCCACCTGCTCGGTCTCAGCAACGCCAACCGGCAGGCTGCGGGTGTCGCGATCGGCGACGAGGTCGAGGTCGAACTGAAGCTCGACACCGAGCCGCGCGTTGTTGTCGAGCCCGCGGACTTCGCCCGAGCCCTGGACGACGACCCCGTCGCCCGCGCCGCGTACGACAATCTTGCGTACAGCCACAAGCGCGAGCACGTGCGCGCCATCGAGAGCGCGAAGAAGCCCGAGACACGCCAGCGGCGTATCGAGAAGGCCATCTCCACCCTGCGGGGCTGCCGGGGGACGCCGCCTTGCGCGCACGTGCTCCGGGTCGGCTGCGAGCACGTCGAGTTCCGCCGCCTCGGTGGTGACGAGCAGGTATCCCTTCGACAGAACCGGCCGCTGGTAGGGCCGGTGAGGTTCGTCGCCGATGAGGGTGATGGGGCCGTCGTAGCCGTGGGTGAGGCGCAGGGCCTCGGTGGTCTTGGCCGCGGTGAGGCCGGCGCCGATGACGACGATGCCGTCGCCGGTTCGCATGGTGTGCGGTTCCGTTCGTCTTTGCTGGTGAGAGGGGGTGTCAGATGATTTCGAGGTTGGCCATCATGCCCATGTCCTCGTGTTCGGCGTTGTGGCAGTGGAAGAGGTAGCGGCCGCGGTACCCGTCGAAGCGGGTGATGATCTCCGCCGACTCGCCCGGCCGTAGCGACACGGTGTCTTTCAGCCCGGCATCGTGCGGCAGCGGCGGGCGCCCGCCGCGGGAGAGCACCTGGAAGCCGACCAGGTGGAGGTGGATCGGGTGGTGTACGTCGGCGACGAACCGCCACACTTCGACGGTGCCGAGCCGTGTGCTGACGTCGGTGCGCGATGGATCGAACGGCTGACCGCCGATGACCCAGCCGCGGCCGTGCTGCATGTGTCCGGCGCGGAAGGAGAACTCGCGGACCACTTTCGCATCCGAACGCCGCCACCTGGGGAGATCGTGAGCGAGCACCGTGGGGACGCGGCTGTCGTCTCGGGACGTGCGCGCGACGCGGAAGGCAATGACATCCCGGGTGCGCCCGCTGCCGAGCCGGTTCAGCAGGCGCACCCGGCTGCCGACCGGCAGGTCCGCGAAATCGATGATCACGTCGTAACGTTCCGCCGGCGCGATCGGCAGCGAAGCATGGGTGACGGGGGCGGCGAGCAGGCCCTGGTCGGCGCCGACCTGCACGAGATCGAGGCGACGGCCGTCGTCGGTGACGGCCTCGAGCTCGTAGTGGCGGGCGTTGGACGCGTTGAGCAGCCGCAACCGGTATCGGACGGCATCGACCTCGTGGACGGGCCACGGCGCGCCGTTGACCAGGATCACGTCGCCGAGCACGCCGGCCGAATAAGGCTCGCTCACCCCGGCCCGACCGCGCAGCGTCGGGTCGAGCGCCGGGTAGATCATGGAGCCGTCGGCGGCGAACGCCCGGTCGGCGATCATCAGTGCCAGCTCGCGCTCGCCGCGGGGCAGGTCGAGGGCGTCCTCGACGTCGTCACGGACGATGTGCATCCCGGCCAGGCCACGCCAGATCGCCGGTGCGGTGAAGTCCATCCGGTGATCGTGGTACCACAGCAGCGCGGCGCGCTGATCCAGCGGGAAGGTGTACTCGCGCGTCACCCGGCTGGTCACCGCGTGCGGATCGTGCATCATGTGCGCACCGCTGTGGTTGTGCATGACCTCGGACCATCCGTCCGGGACGACCAGGTCGGTCGGATAGCCGTCGGACGCGGCCGGGGTGCGACCGCCGTGCAGGTGCACCACGGTCGGCACCGGCAGTTCGTTGCGGTGCAGCACCGTGACAGGTCGCGCGCGCCGGGACTCGATCGTCGGTCCGGGGAACGTTCCGTTGTAGGTCCACAGCGGTGTCCTCACGCCCGGCAGGATCTCCGCGGTCACCGTCCGCTGGGTGATCTCGTATCGGTCGGTGCCCATGGCTGTGCTGACCGGCCTCAGGACGCCAGGGACCGGCAGCGGCACCGTGTACGGCTGCGGCAACGGCGCGTCGCTGAGCAACTGGCCACCGGTGCTGGCCGGCTTGTGCGCCAGGCCGCCGGATAGCGAGAGCCCACCGGCCGCGATCAGCCCGAGCGCGCCGCCGAGCCCGAAAACCCGGCGCCGGGTGAACTCGGAGCTCGGCCGTTCAGACATCGGCGCCTGCCCGGTTCTGCACGCTCGCGCGCTTGATGCGGCCCCTCGCGACGCCGTAAGGCAGGGGCCGGGCCCAGACCACGACGAACAGGACGGCGAGCACGGCGATGATCGTCACGCCCAGCGGGATGTGCACCCACAGCGTGCCGGACATGCCCACCGCGTACTGCCCGAACTCGGCCGCCAGGATCAGCACCGACGTGACAGCCGGCCACCGGCGGCGCGTTCGCGACGAGACCACGATGGCGACCACGACCTGCAGGACGCTGAGGTAGGACACGACGTCGGCGGTGCGGGCGTGCCAGCTCAGGCCGTGGATGTTCCCGCTCAGGTAGACGCCCGCGAACGCCGGCTGCCCGAACGCCGCGATGGTGTGCGCGGTCACGGTCGCCCGGAGCAGCCAGCCGCTGACGCTCGTGGCCGGTGGCCGTTGTGTCACTGATGGTGGGGTGTCGGTGGTAGTCACGCGAACTAGCGTCATGTTTCGCGTGTTATGGAGTCAAAGACCGATATTGCTATGGTGTTATGTTGCTGAGGTTATGGATCTGCATGCGCTGAAACAGTTTCTCGTGGTGGCCCGCCTGGAGCACCTCAGCCGCGCGGCCGACGAGCTCCGCGTCGCGCAGCCGTCACTGAGCCGCACCATCGCGCGCCTGGAGTCCGAACTCGGCACGCCCCTGTTCGACCGGGCCGGCCGCCTTCGGCTGAACGAGGCGGGCCGGCTCTTCCGCGAACACGTCGAACGTTGCCTCGGCGAGCTCGACGCCGGGCGACGCGCCGTGGCCGAAGCCGCCCGCGAGGGCATCGGCACTGTGCGCCTGGCCTCGGAGACCTTCCTGACCATCACCGACCTGCTCGCGGCCTACAAGCACGCTCACCCCGACATCGACGTCGAACTGCGCCAGATGCCCTCCGCCGACATGCACCGCGCCCTCCACGCCAGGGAAGTCGACCTGTGCCTCGCATCCCAGCCGATCCCGGAGGATGGCCTGGACAGCGTCCACCTGCACGACGAGCCCGTCTGGCTGGCCGCCCCACCCGGTCACAGGCTCGCCTCCCGCTCCTCGGTCACGGTCAGGGAACTGCGTGACGAGCCGTTCGTCACTACCCGGCCAGGCCACTGGCAGCGCCGCCTGCTCGACCAGCTCTTCACGGGCAACAACCTCACCCCGCGCATCGTCTGCGAAGGCGACGAAGCCGCCGCCACCGCCGACCTCGTCAGCGCCGGCATCGGCCTCACGCTCATCCCCGAGATGGCCCGTCACGCCAGGACGCGCGCGCCCGTCGCGTGGATCGGCATCGACGACCCCGCCTGTCGCCGCACGCTCACCCTGCACCAGGCCGCCGACGCTCGCCTGTCCACCGCCGCCCGGCTCATGCGCGCCACCCTCACCAGCTGGTCGTGGACCACCGCAGCCGAATGACAACGGGGCGAGCCGCGCCGGGCCATGCTTTGACAATTTGTCGAGATACGTCAAACTGACAATCATGGGCGAAGATCGAGAACGCAAGCGGACGATCCTCGACGCGACGGCGGAGCTGCTCCTGCGGATCGGCTACAACAAGCTGACGATGGGGGACGTGGCCGACGCCGTAACCCTCCACCGCGGGCTGGTGTACCTGGTCTTCAAGAGCAAGGACGAGCTTGTCGAGGCCGTCGTGCACGACCAGCTGCGCCGCTACGCCGACGCCTGGCGCGAGCACCTGGAGGCCGACCCCCGGGCCGGCAGTGTGGCGAGCGTCTACCGGGCCATGATGGGGGCACTCAAGACGCTGCCGCTGGCGGCCGCCATCGTCGCCCGAGCCGAGGACGTCTTCGGCAAGTACCTGCGCAAGCGAGGGAGTGTCTTCGAGCGGCTGCCGGAGATCAGCAGAAGCCACGACTTCCTGCGCGCGATGCAGGCGGCGGGAGCCGTCCACCGCGACGTCGACGTGCGGGCGGCGGCCTACATCCTCGACGCCCTGACACCCGCCATCCGGCGCACGTTCCAGGAACCGGATGACGGTGACGTCCCGCCCTCGGCCACGGTGCTGGCGGTGCTGGAGAAGATGATCGAATGCACCCTGCCCCCTGCCAAAGGCGCCGATCTCGCCGCAGGCAAGGCGATCCTCCTCAACCTGCTCACGAGTGCCAGATCCGAGTTCAACGAAGTCTCGCCGGGCACCGATATGGAGGTTCGATCATGAAGGTAATCCTCGTCACCGGGGCGTCGTCAGGGATCGGCAAGGCCACCGCGCTGGAGCTGCTGCGCGCCGGGCACATCGTGTACGGCGCGGCCCGCCGTACCGGACACATGGCGTCGATCCGTGCGGCCGGCGGGCGGGTCCTCCCGCTCGACATGCGCGAACCAGAGGATCTGGAGCGCGTCGTCGACACCATCGTGGCCGAGCAGGGCCGGATCGACATCCTGATCAACAACGCGGGCACCGTGCTGCACGGCGCCGCCGAGGACGTCCCCCTCGACATGGCGCGCGACCAGTTCGAGGTCAACGTTGTCGCCCCGGCCAGACTGGTCCAGCTGGTCCTGCCGTACATGCGCGAGAAGGGGTCGGGCACGATCGTCAACGTCTCGTCCATCGGCGGCGAGATCGCGCTGCCGCTCGGCTGCTGGTACTACGCCTCCAAGCACGCGCTGGAGGCATACTCCGACACGCTGCGCCTGGAGGTCAAGCCGTTCGGCATCGACGTGGTGATCATCCAGCCCGGCATCATCAAGACCGAGTTCGAAGACCACACCGCGCACGACCTGCGAGAGATCTCCGGCGGTACCGCCTACAGCGCGATGGCCGAGGCCATGGCGCGCAAGAGCGAGACGCAACTCGGCGCGGACAGTCCGGCTTCGGACCCCGGCGTCGTGGCCGCGGTCATCCGCGAGGCCGTCGAGGCCGACGAGCCAGAGACTCGGTACGCCGTCGGCTTCATGGCCGACAAGCTGCTGGAGCTCAACCGGACCCTGCCTGACCGCGAGTGGGACAAGCTCGCCATGAACGCCACCGAGTAGGTCACCATGCGGGCCTTCTTGACCACGTAGTCCGGATCGGAGGAGGACTTCCAGGTCTTTACGGCTTGAAATGAGACACCCTCTGCACGGAGCAGCTCGCGCAGGCCCTCATGGCTGATGTCGTCGACCACCCCCTCGGCGACCAGGAAATCGGTCAGCTTGGCCAGGCTCCACCGGGACAACGGCAGGCCGTGCTCGGCGGGTTTGGACTTGGCGGGATCTCGCGTATGCGAACTCGCTCAGCCATGCCCGCATTCTGAAGTGATCACGCCCGCCGACCCGGCAGGCCGACAGGCGTGTCTGAGGCGCCTCGACTCAGTCGATAACGGCAGTGGCCTCGACCTCGACCAGCAGATCGGGTTCTCCCAGCGCCGCAACGCCCAGCAGTGTGATCGGCTTGACCGGGTCGACCCCCAGCTTGGCCGCCGCCCGAGCGACCCCCTCGCCCAGCAGCGGCATCTTGTCGGGTGTCCAGTCGACGACGTAGATGGTCAGCTTGGCCACATCATCGAAGGATCCGCCGACCCCGGCCAGGGCGGTGCCGATATTGAGGTAAGCCTGCTCAACCTGAGCGGCCAGATCCCCCTCACCGACTCGTCGGCCCTGGGCATCGCGGGCCACCTGGCCCGCCAGGAACACCATCTTCGATCCGGTGGCGATCGACAGCTGACGGTAGACGTCGGGTTTCGGCAGCCCGTCGGGGTTGACCAGCGTCACGGTCATGTCCGCTCCTTGCGCATCGGCACAGCATGTTCGGCACTCACCGAGAACATAGCAAAGCTATGTATTGTGGTGCCATGGTGAGGACGAAGGACCCGGCGGTCCGCTCCCTGCTCATCGACCGAGCCGCGCAGATGCTCGCCGCTCGGCAGCCGGTCACGCTCCGCTCGCTGGTGGCCGGAACCGGCGTGTCGACCATGGCCGTCTACACCTACTTCGGCGGCATGGACGGCCTGTGGACAGCGATGCGGCAGGAAGGCTTCACCCGCCTGGCCGCCCGCCTCGCCGCGGTCACGCCATCGAAGGATCCGGTACGGGATCTGGCCGCTCTCGGCGCCGCATACCTGTCCAACGCCCTGGCCAGTCCCGATCTCTACCGGGTCATGTTCGACGCCGGGTTCGAACTCGAGAACGCCGCGGCCGCGGACGACACGCTGCACTATCTGGTCCGGGCCGTCGAACGGGCCACGGCCACCGGCCGCTTTCGCGACGACATCGACCCACTGGAGCTGGCCACGCAGAGCTGGACCATCGGACATGGACTGGCATCACTGGTCGCCACCGGCCCCCTGCCCCATCAGTCGCTAGCCCATGGCGTGCCGCTGCTGACCGCCCTGTTCACCAGCGCAGGCGACAACCCCGAACAATGCCGCCGGTCAGTCGAACGCGGCTGGTGCCCCTGACCTCTGATCGCCGCTTCGAGTTCTCCGACACGGCGTCAACGGACGTCTCGCCTCGATGACAACAACTCGGAAGCGCTCGCGAAGAACACCACGAGGCCCAATATGGGGGCGAACATTGCCTGATAGGTGAACTGACCGAAACTGCGGATTCGTCGCTACGTGAGCGTCCCCGTCGGATTCACCGGCGGCGACGGTCTTGCCGTCGGGGCTGAATGCCACCGACCGGATCTGGCTACCCTCGGCGAGGGTGGTGGCGCTGAGGGTGGCCACATCCCACAGTTGGACGGATGTGCCGCCGGAGACCAGGGTCTTGCCGTTCGGGCTGAAGACCATCTGACGCACGGTGGCGGGGCTGGGGTACTTGGCGATGGGGCGGCGGGTGGCGACCTCCCACAGCCAGATCTCCCGGCTTCTGCCGTCGGCGGCGGCCAGCGTCCTGCCGTCCGGGCTGAACACCACGCAGGCCTCAGGTGGGTGCTCTGCCGCTTTCTGGGTGCTCAGGGTCGCGACGGTGCGGCGGGTGGAGGTGCCCCAGAGCCGGATGTGGGGCGCCGCGCTGCCGTCGCCCCGGGGCAGGTCCGCCTGGCCGCCGCTGGCCAGGAGCCTTCCGTCCGGGCTGAACGCCACTGATCCGACCCGGCCGGTGTGGCCGGCCAGGGTGGCCTCGGCGGTGCCGCCGGACGTCCACCAGAGCCGGACGGTCTTGTCGTAGGAGGCGCTGGCCAGGCTCAGGCTGCCCGGGCTGAACGCCACCGACTGGACGTCGTCGGTGTGACCGGTAAGGATCTCGCGGAGTCGACCGGTCTCGGCCTCCCAGAGCCGGATGGTGTGGTCGGCGCTGGCGCTGGCCAGCGTCTGGCCGTCCGGGCTGAAGACCACCGCCCGGACGTCCTCGGTGTGGCCATTGAGGCGCCTGAAGGAGTCCTTGCCGGCGTTCGACCTGAGGAGCAGGACGGGTATCGCGACGGCCGTCCCGGCCGCCGCGAGTGCGCCGACCAGGAAGGCGCGCCGCCGAAGGACGGGCTTCGCGGGCGCTGGGACCGCTTCGGGGAACCGTTGGGTGACCGGTTCTGGGAACCGGTCCGGGACGGTCTGCAGCGGCTCTGGGGGAGCGACCATGGACGTGCCGGTGGCGAGGAGTTCGTCGGGGCCGGGCTCGTGCGCCGCGTCGAGGTCCAGCAGGATCAGCAGGACGGAGCGGGCGGTGGGGCGGGTGGACGGGTCCTTGGCCAGGTCAGACGGCGGCCAGTCCAGCGAGCGGCTCGGGCAGGACGGTGACGTCGGGGTCGGCGGTCAGGATCCGGTGCATGATCGCCGGGAGGGTGTCCGCGCCGAACGGGGCCTCGCCGGTCGCTCGAGGCTGTTCGTGCTTTGGCCGGCGTCATGGAAGACATGCGCGCGACGAAGAGCATCCTCGTAACCACCTCATGGGTAGAGGTAAAGACAGTCGTGACTTCGCTGCTCGTCATGGGCGTATCGATATCATCGAGTGCGAGCAGCTCAAGTACCTCTGCAAGGAACACCTCGACCTCGACGTGCTCATCAGCTTGCCGAAGTCGCCGCCTCAACGTTCGTGACCACGTGAGGGCATGGGAACCGTACTACTGATCCTTAATTCGTGATGTCACGTGGGTTGGTGTTGGTGGCGGTCAAGGCCAGACCGGTCCCGGCGAGGCAGCCGTCGATCAGGTGTGACCGGTACTGGATCTTCTTCAGGCCGCGCTTGACGACCCGGACAAGCTGGGGCAGGCAGGCCACAACGAGGTTGGCCAGCACGCCTCGCTTGAGCAGCGACCAGATGCCCTCGGCGGGGTTGAGATCAGGTGCGTAGGCGGGGAGTTGGAAGATCGTCAACCAGTCGGCGTGTTCGGCGGCGAATGCCTTCATTCCGGGCACCAGGTGCCGGCCCAGGTTGTCCCACACCAGGACGATCGGTGCGCCGAGCTGCTGATGTGCGGCGATGAGCAGGTCACGATAGTCGGTCCAGGCGAAGGTCTTGGACTCGTCCTTGCGGCCCCGGTAGAGGTGTCATCGGTAGATCAGCCGGGAGCGTTCGCCGGGATTGTAGCAGACCATCTCGGCGATGGAGACGTTTCCGGTGCCGCCGCCCCGCACGTGTACGACGGGAGTCTGCCCACGTCGGCCCCAGGTACGAGCGCGAGGCGGCCTCAGTCCCTGGCCTGCTTCGTCTTCGAAGCAGATCCAGGCGTCCTTGGCCGCCGTGGATCTTTCACCTGCGGCCAGACTTCCTTCTTCCACACCTCGATCGCGGCCTCGTCGCGCTCGATCGCCCGCCGTGCCGGCCGCTGGGCCGACCAGCCGATACGCCGCAGCAGCAGCCACACCCCCGGCACCGTGTAGCCGATGTGGAACATGCGACCGATCAACGTCTTGATCCGCATCAGCGTCCAGCGCTGGTCGGCGAAGCCATGCGCCAGCGGTCCGCGCTCCAGCTCGATCTCCAAGCGGGCGAACTGCTGAGCGCTGACCTTGGGCAGGGATGGAGGTCCTTTGGAGTGCAGCGCCTGGGCGCCACCCGCGCCAGGCACGCCGCCACCGTTCCACCGACCGCTCGGTGACCCGCAGCCGACGCGCGATCGCCGTGTTCTTCTCGCCTTGTGCGAACATCCCGGCCGCTTCCAGCCGTATCCGTTCCCGGCGCTGCTGTTCCTGGGGGCTGAACCCACCGCCTTGCGCGTATCGCACACGCTCGTCATACCGTACGGATCAACGCTCGTCAGCTACCCGACAAGACCCATTTAAGTTCGATATAGCTGTCGATCGTTTACGTTAATGTGGCCTGTTCCAAAGTTCCTGATACTGGCCAATTTCTTCTACTGTAAGTCCAGGGTCGCCATGTACAGCAGTCATGGTGGTATCCCAGTCTCTATGGCCGTCGTTTCGGGGCGTGAGTAGTACGCCGATCGATGTCAGCTCAGATAGGTTCTCATGTATCCCTCGCTCGTGGTGACGTAGAAGGAGCCATGATTGAAAAGCCAATTTAGTCGTCTCGGTGAGAGAAGAGCAAACCCCAAAGCCAAGCTGGTCGCGGTTTTGGCCCAGCAGGAAGGTTCGGAACTGCCAAAAAGTGGAGCCCGGTTCCGCTCGGCGCGCTCGCTGTAAACCTTCGAATAGAAGGCGTCCTAGCTCGGTACGGTGGCCGACGGGCAGACTGTCAAGCGAGGCAAGGAGCCTTTGGCGATCCTCCAGGTATTCAGGCTCGATGCATGAAGTTGCGATGTCTTCGAGCATGAGTCGCACCAGGCCGTGCGCTTCGTCGTCATCGCTACCTGCTGGCGCCGTTGGAAGCAGCGGAACGGACCAAGGCCTACCACGTCCTGCAATGGTGGGATCGATAGGGCCGGGACTTGCGGCGGCATCGGCGGCGGCTAGTTCGTAGTAACGCTGCGGCTCCTCACCCAGGTGTTGAGCGGGGGTCCCAGCGCGGTGCAGATAGCTGACCACGGCATGCGAGGAGCGGAGTTGGTCGAAAAGAAACTCCCAGTCTCGTCGCAGGAGGACTACTGCTGGGATACGGCTATCGAGGAGTGGGATCTCGCAATTCGATGGTGGGTCGGGATGTTCGATGATGACGACGCCGGCCCAACGAATCGTAGGGCCGCTGATACGGATACTCTGCCCTCGGCCGTTCGCCATTTCGGTCGTGTCGGTGGCCAGCCGACGCGCGGTGCCATTCACCTGCTTGACGGCAGCATGGATTTGCTTCGTAATCCATGACACTTCGCGAGCGGTGGTGCCTGGCTCCGTCTCTCGGGTTTTGATCTGCACGATGAGTCCGATATCGCCGACTACGAGCAACCCGTCGCTGATCTCCCGAATCCCTGTTCCCTTGCGTTCGACGCTCGGAAGCATGACGAAGTCCGGGAGGCCCCATGTGGCTGCGGCGTCTTGCACAGCAGCTTCTGCTGCCAGGCCGGGGCGATCGTGAGCTCGTAGCGGTGTTGCGTTGGGGACTACCCGCTCAAAGACGCCATCGGGCGTTGCGACAATCAGCGTTAGCTCATCGACTCCTGGCGCTACTCCAAGCCCCAGCTCCGAAGCGGCAACGCCTGCGAGGTCAGCCTCGGCCCAGCGATGAATAGAACGAGTGGCATCCCTCCACGTCGTTCCATAAGCGTTGTTAGCGAGCAGCACGCGCCTGGAGCCAGGCACTTGAGCGGAGAGCCAGCTGAATGAAGCAGCGATTCGGATCACAACGCCGATTACTGCGTTAAGGCGCCGATCGAAGGTGTCGTCCACTCCTCCAGGGCTGAATCCGTCAGCGAAGCTGAGATCCACGTATGTCCCAGCTTGTGCTGAAACCGGAAGACCGACGGTGTAGTTGAGTAGCCGGAACTCCGCCAACACCCGCTCATCGATAAGTTCGCCGGGTGCGGAGACGACAAGGTGTTCCAACTCCAGGGGTTCCTCTATGAGGACTTGCGGCTCTACTGGAGTCGCCCATGCACCGACCTGCGCGTCCGCCTCTAGAGCATGAGTCCAGGCCAGCAGGTCACGAAGCCCGCTGCGAAGGTCATCGACATGTTGGTCCTCTGAAGATCCCTGGAAGGGTTGGCAATCGCGGATCATGGCGAAGTGAGGCTGTAGAACGCCATCTAGGCATGACTCCTCTAGGAGCGCTTGGAAGTTGTCCAGCGAGTCCGCCAGCGGGAAAAAGCGGGGACGATCAGGATGTCTTGGTCGTTTGCGCACGCTGTACGTCTCGACCGTCTCGGCGACGAGAGAGTCGAGGCTTGCCCAGAGCTCGTTGATGCATGTTCTGAACAGCTCGGTCAGATCTCGCTGTGTCGCCGGATTCCAGTCGACCCGAGCGAGGATGCTTCCGGAACCGTCTGCGTAGGTGACGACGGCGTTGTCGACGGATCCGGCTTCGAGTAGCTCTTGCCACAGCGAAGCAGTCCTCGACTCACGTTTCCGCTGGTCAAGGGCCCATCTTATGAGGTCGAACCTGGGCCCCGGCATGATTCGAACATACGACACCTGCTTGAGGGGAGCGGCTGCTACTAGATGCGAGCAGAAGGCTTGACCTGCAGGAATGCGGAGTGAGGGCGAAGACCACTCCTTGGTCGTCTCGAATATGGCTCGCGAACTACGGCTCCTGTGGCCGTCTCCGCGGCCCATTCCCCCGCCGTGATCGGGAACGGCGCCCTGCGGGCCGTACGGCGTGCCGTGGAGCCTGAGGAGATCTTCCAGCGCGAGGTCCTGCACCGCCACACCGCCCCCGCCCCGACCGCGTGGGCCAGCGAGCCGGAAGACGCCCACCCGCTGGCCGGGGAGAGCCACGGCGACGCGGACGCCGAGCGCGCCTGGCTGATCCAGATGATGGCCGCCCGCGCCCATCAGGAGAGCCGCTGAAGCCGAGGACCACGCCCGCCGCCCAGGCCCCCTTTCCCCTGGCCGCCGGGCTCGCCCAGGCGCTGACCGACATCCCCGCCGTCGTCGACGTCGACCAGACCGGACGTCGAGCCGCCGACCGGGTGGGAGCGAGGTTGCCGTAGGAGAGGATGTCACGGATCCCGAGCCGGAACAGAAACCGGCCACCACCGGCAACCCCCCAGCAGCTACGGGACACCGAACGCGCAGGTTGTCTCACACGGCCAGCAGGCTGCCGCCCACCACGCCCACGACCCGACACGCCGAAGAATCCCAAAGATCCTCATATGCGGAAAACGGGTCTAGCAGGTTCGGCGCGATCGTTGAATGTATAAGGACCGGTAACCAGCAGGTAAATCGGCGTGGTTCCGGGGTGCCGTCAGGGATGACAGTGCGGAGGAAGGGGGTGGCCTCTCCGATGGTCGGGGAGGTGGTATCGACTCCCTGAGAAGGAGAGGTCAGATTGAACGCCTCGACCAAGCTCGGGCGGACTGCGACCGCGTCGGTTATTCTCGCGCTGGTCGCCGGCTTCGTGACGGTGACGGCCGGTCCGTCGTCGGCCGAAGTTCCCGGACGGGTGATCGTCAGCGAAAGCAGCGACAGCAACTCCAACGACAAGGGTGCCGAAGTCACCTGTCCGGACGGCAAACGTGTGATCGGCACCGGGGCCGAGATCACCGGCTGGCTGGGGGGATCCGTCATTATCGACGAGGTGATCCCGACCACCTACTCGGTCAGCGCGTATGGCGTGGAGACTCCGGATGGCACGACCGCTTCATGGACGATCACCGTGTGGGCCGTGTGCGGCTTCCCGCGCGGGACCACCTACATCCGTTCCGTGGCCACCACGTCGCACCCCAATCCCAAGACCTTGCCCCTCGAATGCCTAGAAGACGACTGGCTGCTCGGCTCGGGTTACCAGTTGGAGGGCGCGCGAGGCAACGTGAGCGTCACCGGACTCGTCCCGACGTTGAACAGCGTCTTTGTGGAGACGAAGGAGAACCACCGAGGTTACGCCGGCAACTACTATCTCCGGGCATTCGTGATCTGCGCCGACAACGCACCGACGGGCCTGCAGGTCGTGTACGAGGAAAGTGACGAGGACTCAGAGGACAAGGGCTCCATCGCGCCGTGTCCCAGCGGGAAGGAGACGCTGAGCGCCGGATTCTCCATCCCCGGCGCCGCCGGTGAGACCGTCCTCACCTACTTCATTCCGACCAATGGTACGGCCTTGGGCTACGCGAACGAACTGAGCGTCACCGGCCGAGACTGGAGCGTCAAAACGTACGCGACCTGCGCATTTGAATAGTCCATATGGATGGCCATCGTGGAATCACGATGGCCATCCATCGATGTGGGTCGGACGATCGGCGGCCACGCCCGCAAGCCGGCGTACGAGTGCGAGCTGCAGCCCGGCCACCCGGGGGCCCACGTCGCGCACGTGCAGATCCTGCCCGTGCCGGATCGGTTCGTCTGGATCCGCTGGGACGGCCGCGTCCGCGAGCTGGTCGTGCTGCCGCCCTGCCCGGCCGAAAGCCCCGACCCTGACCCGCCGTTCGGCCCGGACGACCTGGCCTGTTCGGGCAAGACTACGCTCGCCTACTCCGCGGGCGAGCGGCTCCGGCAAGTCGCCGTGCACGACTTCGACGAACTCGGCGTACCGGAAGGCGCCGATCGTCAGCGGCGCAATCGCATGACCGAGATGTGGGTGCGTCGCGCGCTGGAGTACCAGGACCGTGGCGTCGATCTCCTGCTGACCGGGCAGTCCCCACTTGGAGAGGTCCTGGCCAGCCCCTCCGCGCCGCTACTGGATGGAATCGCGGTGTGTCTCTCGACGTGTCCGACGAGGTCCGGCGCGGCAGGCTCACCAATCGCGACCCGGCGGCATCCCCGCCCAGAAGATCGTCGCCGTACGGCACGACAAGGTCAGTCTGACCGGGTTCGCCGGAGCGATTGGCGGGGGCGGGCCCCTGCTCTCCCTGGCATCGGTGGCCATCATCCGAGGACGGCGCATCCCCAACGTGAACATCGAGACCGCCGCGCGGGGTCAGGGGGGCAGCCCGCCTTCGCCGTAATCCAGCCCACAGTGGTGACTCCCGCTGCAGGAGACTGCGTGCTCACGGCGGCTATGCGACCGGTCCCGGGCTGTGACTCAAGAGCTCAAGGTCGCTGACGAAGCAGACTGCCTCACCCCAACAGGACGTCCAATCCACGTGTCTCCCATGCCGCAGTCAAAGAGGATGACGTTCAGTGGAATATCGTGGGCTCACGTGGACCCCATCGAAACGCCTCCGCTCGTGCTGGTCCCCTTGCGCGTGGAGCACGCTGAGGAGATGGCAGCCGTACTCTCCGACCCCGAGCTGCACGAGTTCATCGGCGGTGCTCCTCTCACAGCGCAGGAGTTGCGTGCTCGCTACGAGCGCTTGGTCGCCGGGCCGTCCGGCTGGCGCAACTGGGTGATCTGGCTGCGCGCGGAAGAGCGTCTGGTCGGCTACGTGCAGGCCACCATCGAGGGCCGGACCGCCGAGATCGCGTGGGTGATCGGGCTTCCATGGCAGGGCCGGGGCCTGGGCGCCATGTCTGTCAAAGCCCTGGTCGGGTGGCTCGGCGGCCAGGATGTCGACACCGTCACCGCACACATCCACCCAGACCATGCGGCCTCGGCCGCCGTTGCCCGGTCGGCCGGCTTGAAGCCCACCGACCAGTGGCAGGACGGCGAGGTCCGCTGGCAGCGAACCCTCTGACGCTCACGGCCGGTTCATCGGATGTCATCCCAGGCCATCGAACTCATTCTCCAGCCGCCGGGCGTCCGAACGAACTGGACCGTCTTGCGGCCGGAGCCCTCGAACCACTCTCCGTTGAGGAAACCGGACTTGCGGTATTCGCTGAACCGGTGCGCGATCGACCCGAAGATCTCGGTCCGCTCGGCGACTTCCCATTCGGAGAACTCGGTCAGCGTCCCATCGGTCAGGATTTTCTCCCGAGGCGCGATGAACGCGTCGAGGTCGTAGATCACGGGCTCGGCCCCGACGTTCTTGATGATCGTTCCCTGGGGAATGAACACCTCACGGATCACCTCGAGGTTCGGCCGACGCCCGCCGGAGTTGGTGAACGCGCCGAGGAAGGCGCGCGTCAGCTGGTCGAGTTCGGCCTTGACGTCGGCACCCCTTCTGTCCGGAGAACCAGGCCATTCGGTGGCGAGTACGGACCAGACCTGCTTGTCGTGCCGGAGCCCGTCTGCGCCCGGTATGGATTGCCGCAACGTGCCGTCCAGGCTCATGCCCAGTCTCTTGGCCACGTTGATGCTGCGCACGTTGCCGGACAGGGTGCGCCACTCGGCGCGGCTCAACCCACGCACCCGGAAAGCCCAGTCGATCATCATGCGGACCACCTGGATGACAAGCCCATGTCCCTCCGCGGCGGGCTCGAGCCAGCAGCCGATCTCGCATTCCCCGAGGGCGGGATCGAAGCTGACGAACATGGTGCCGCCGACGAGGGCGCCGTCGAGCCAGATGCCGTACAGGCGCTGCCGGTCGGCGGCCTGGCCGTCGGCGTACCGCTGCAGCACCGCCCGCGCGCCGTCGAGATCGGACGCGACGAAGCTCGCGCTCACCCAGGGTGCGATGTGCGTGCGTGCGCGGTCCAGGTGGGCCAGGAACTCTTCGGCGTGATACGGCTCGAGCGCACGCAGCTCGGCGTTGTCGCGCAGCGGGGTGGCGAACATAGAACCTCATTTACATAACGAATGTTTTGGGAAACTATCCTGTCGGCATGCCACGACACAAGGGAGATCACGACGCCCGCCGCCGCGATGTGTCAGGGGCCGTGTGGCGTGTGCTGGCCACATACGGGTTCGGCGGCCTGACACTGCGTGCGGTCGCCGCCGAGATGGGAGCGACGACGGGCCTGCTCACGCACTACTTTCCGAACAAGAAGGATCTGGTCGCGCATGCGTTGACGCTGCTGGACGAGCGCCATGCGGTACGGCCGAGGCGTACCGCCCCCGAGGGGCTCGCGGCCCTGCGCGCGATGCTGATGGACATCCTTCCGCTGACGCCGCAGGCCGCCGCGGACAATCGGATCTGGGTCAGCTCCTGGGACGCCGCGATGGCTGACCCTGACCTCGCGGCCGGGCACGCGGCCCGCTACGCGCGATCACGCGAACGGATCCGCCACCATGTGGAGGCGGCGCAACGCCTGGGAGAGCTGCCAATGTCGGATCCGGACGATATCGCGGCGGCGGTCCAGTCCTTCGCGCTCGGCCTCATCGTGCAGGCGCTGTTCAACGCCGAGGAATTCCCGCCCCAGCGGCAGATCCGCATCCTCGACGGCTACCTGGCCACCCTCGCCGGGGATCTGTAGGCGGCGTGGGCCGCCCCGCCCAAAGCGCCTGTGTCGCGTGTCACTCCGCCCTCATGTCACAGACAGGCGGGCAACTTGCGTCTGGGGGTCGTCAGCAGGAGGAGAAGGGCGGAACGATGAGCACACAGCGCAGAGCCGGCATGGAGACCGCACACCGCGTTCTGATTCTGGGCGCAGGCTACGCAGGTACGGCCGCGGCGATCCAGCTCGCGGCCAGGGTCAAAGGGCGCGAAAACGTGCAGGTGGTCCTGGTGAATCCGCAAGAGCGGTTCACCGAGCGGCTGCGGTTGCACATGACCGCGACCGGGCAGCAGCTCGCCGAGATGAACCTCCCTGAGCTGCTGGAGGGTACAGGTGCGCAGTTCGTGCGCGGCTGGGTGACGGCGGTGGACGCTGACACGAAGACCGTGCGGGTCGACGACGATCAGGTCCTGCACTACGACACGCTGGTGTACGGGTTGGGCAGCGTGGCTGACACGGCGGCGGTGCCGGGTGTCGAAGAGTACGCATACACCCTGAACAACGCCCAGGACGCCGAGTTGCTCGCCGACCGGCTGGCGCGGCTCGGCAGCGGCACGGTGGTGGTCGGTGGCAGCGGGTTGACCGGCATCGAGTCGGCCGCGGAGATCGCCGAGCGGCACCCAGAGCTGACCGTCATGCTGCTGGGCCGGCAGGAACCCGGCGCGACCATGAATCCGAAGGCCAAGGCGTATCTGCAGTCCGCGCTCGAGCGCCTGGGCGTCCGGGTGCGCAGCGGGATCGAGGTGGTGAACGTGCTGCCCGAGTCGGTCGAGCTGGCGGGCGGGGAGAGCATCGCCGCCGATGTGGTCTTGTGGACGAGCGGTACGCGGGTGTCGCCGCTGGCGGCCGCCGCCGGTCTGACCGTCGACGAGCGCGGCCGCATCGTCACCGACGCCGCGCTGCGGTCGGTGTCGCACCCGGAGGTGTACGCCGTGGGCGACGCGGCCGCGGTCCGCCAGGGATACGGCGTCATGCACGGCACCTGCCAGGGCGGCATGCCGACCGGCGTGCACGCCGCGGTGTCGATCGTCCGCGAGCTGAAGGGCGAGAAGCCCAAGCCGTTCCGCTTCGGCTACTACCACACGCCGGTGAGACTGGGACGGCATGATGCGGTCGTTCAGTTCACCCACCCCGACGACAGCCCCCGGCGGATGTATCTGACCGGTCGCAAGGCGGCCTGGTACAAGGAGACGGTGACCGCCTCACCCTGGCAGACTTACGTCCGTATGAAGAAGATGCCCTCCTCCGGCGCGTTCTGGCCCCGCGGCGGCCGTTTCACCCGTATCCGGGAGGCGTGGTGACACATCCGTACCCGGAATTCGATCAGCAGATGTTCAACGAACATCGCAACCTGCTGTTCTCGGTGGCGTACCGCATCCTCGGCACCGCGGCCGATGCCGAGGATGCGGTCCAGGACGCCTGGATCAAATGGTCGGCCGCCGATCGCTCGCAGGTGGCCGACCCCAAGTTCTATCTGACGCGGATCGTGTCGAATCTGGCGATGGAACGGCTGCGCTCCACCCGGCACAAGCGTGAAACCTACGTGGGGCCATGGCTTCCGGAGCCCATCCTCACCAGCGCCGACACCGCCGACGCCATCACGAACGCCGAGTCGGTATCGATGGCGATGCTGGTGGTGCTGGAATCACTGAGCCCGCTCGAGCGCGCGGTGTTCGTGCTGAAGGAGGTCTTCGACTTCAGCCATGCCGAAATCGCGCAGGCGGTAGAGCGTTCCGAGGCGGCGGTGCGCCAGGCTGCGCACCGTGCTCGCGAGCACGTGCAGGCCCGGCGGCCGCGCTTCACCGCGGACCGGTCGCGGCAGCGCGAGGTCACCGAGCGGTTCTTCGCCGCCGCGACCGGTGGCGACATCAACACCCTCATGGAGCTGCTGTCCCCGAACGTCACACTGTGGACCGACGGCGGCGGCAAGGTCCGTCAGGCGATGCGTCCGGTCGTGGGCGCACCAACGGTGGCCGCCTGGTTCGCGGCCATCGGCACAGTCACCTACCAGGGCGTGGAACCCGCTGACATGAACGCCGAACTGGTCGAGATCAACGGCGGTCCTGGCATGGTTTTCAGCGGTTCGGGCCGCGTCATCGCGACGATTTCCTTCGCCTTCGACGGCGACGGCCGCATCACCGCCATCCACAACGTCGCCAACCCCGACAAGCTCCAGTCCATCGCCGATGGCACCACTCACACCATCGGCACGCACTGAGACCGTGATCAGCGACGGACAACAGGAGAAGATGACATTGATCCTCGTGACCGGCGCGACCGGAACATCGGAAGCGCACTCCTGAGGCAGCTGCACGCGCAGGGCGCCGCGTCCTTGCGAGGACTGACTGCCCTGCCCCTCGGTCAGCCACCGACACCCAGCTCGCCGTCTGGCGCGGACCAGCAGGCCACTCTGATCATGGACGACGGTCTCGACGTGGGCAGCGGCCAGGTGGGGAAGCAGGACATGGAGAAGGTCGAGGTGGCTCTCGCCACCCGCCGGCAAGTGCAGCGCTGTCCGCTCCTCGTTGAGCTGGCTGGCCTCCAGTTCTGTGTCCTCCAGCCAGCGCCCGACCTGGCCCAGGTCCGAGAACATGTTCCGGACTGTCGCCGAGGTGTAGCCCTGCCGCACCAGCCACGCTCGATAGCCCTCGACCTGCGGACCCAGCAGGCAGGGCCTCCTCCTCGTGCCGGCCATCGCACTCGCCTCCTTCGCGAGAGCCCAATTGCTCCCACGAACGAGACTCCGCTCAACAGGCGACTATGCCGAGCCGCGGCCCGCGGAAGCCCTGCTCATAACCCTTCGATGATCTTAAGAAATTCGGGTGCGCCATGAGTGTGGCCGGGTGTTGCATGAATCAGGTGATCGACGAACCGCTGGAACGACTCCGCGCCGCCGCCCGACGCACCCGTGAACTGGCCCTCAACCGGGCGGGCACCGGCCTGGGCCACCAGGACGCCAACGACGACGTCGGCACGATCGGCACGGACGATGCCCTCGGGTTCGACCCATTCCCTCTGCTCGAAGCCCTCCATCACAACGGCGTCCGGGTCGTAGTGATCGGGCAAGTCGCCGGCATCATGCATGGATCCACCGAACTGACCGGCGATCTGGACCTGCTCTGGGATGGCGCCCCGGCTCACGCCCCAGCCCTGGCGGCCGCCTTCACCTCCGTCAACGCCCAACTTGTTGACGAGAAGGGCAACCCCGTAGCAACGCAACCGGATTCCTTTCTCCGCCCCAAAGTGCAGTTCACCTCACCCGGAGCCAGTGGCGACTGCTGCACCCCGGCGCTCCCCTGGGGCAACCTTCGAGTCCGAGAGTTCCTCGACCGCGC
Organism: Nonomuraea sp. NPDC059194; assembly: GCF_042754765.1. Taxonomy (NCBI): domain Bacteria; kingdom Bacillati; phylum Actinomycetota; class Actinomycetes; order Streptosporangiales; family Streptosporangiaceae; genus Nonomuraea; species Nonomuraea sp. NPDC059194. Next base: position 135,139 of record NZ_JBHZBH010000019.1, read on the forward strand.
GATCACCGCAGTCGGCCCGCGCGGCCTGGAAGTTCACTACGTCTCCCGAGAAGACCTGATCCGGATGCGTCGCGCCATAGGCCGCCCCAAGGACCTCCGGCGAGCAGACGAACTGGACTCGTTCGCCTCGGACCGCCGAGGTTTACGGCCCACCTCCAACTCTGCCGAAGATCGTTAGAGGGCTGAGCGCGAGGAGAAGAACAGCCTGGCCATCGCCTCCAACGAGTCCTTCGGCTGGACCAAGACCTTCGCCGACCCCCGGCTCTGTACGGCCATCGCCGACCGGCTCACCTTCGGCGGCGCGATCATCGAAGCCGGCACCGATTCCTACCGGCTGGCGCGGACCCGCGCGAAGGCCGAGCAGGCCAGCGCCGGGTAACGGGAGTTCTCGCTCAGACCGTTTCGCTGGGGGCTCTGTGTCCTGTGACATCGGACCCTGAGCTCGTGCCACCGAGGTTTGAGCGAGTCAGGGGCTGGTTGTGGTGGACATAGAGCCTGATAGTGCGGCCTACGACCCAAGCCGCCTGCGCCGCGGCCGATGGCCCATACGCGAATTTGTCCCACTATCGTCGTACTAGATCGACGACAACAACGCCAAGGATACGACCGTGGAGGACGGCCGATGGCGCGCCGTACAGACAAGGAAACAGAAAAGGAAACCGTATGACCACCACCGCGCTCATCGTCGGCGACCTGCAGGCGGGCATCGTGGACAACTACCCCTTCGCCGCCAACGTGCTTCCCGTCATGGAAAAAGTTCTGCCTGCGGCCAGAGACTCCGGAATCCCGGTGATCTTCATCCGTTTCGGGCTCCGGGCCTCAGGCCTTGATGTGGCAGCGGGAAACCAGTTGATCAGAGGCCTGCACGGGGCGGGGACGTTGTTCCATGAAGATTCCCCCGAGACGCTCGTACACTCGCGCATCGAGCCGTTGCCGGGCGAGGATGTCGTCCTCAAGCGCCGCGCCAGCGCGTTCGCGGGGACCGACCTCGATCGGCTCCTGCGTGCCCAGCGCATCGACTCGATCGTGCTGACCGGTGTCGCGACCGGGGCGATGGTCGCCGCTACGCTCTACGACGCCGCCGACCGCGATTACCACGTGACTGTGCTCAGCGACGCCTGCGCCGACGGGGAACCGGACGTGCACGACTTCCTGATCAACCGCGTCTTCCCGGCCAGGGGTGCTGACGTCCTCACGAGCGACGAGTGGACCGCCCGCCTGTGACCAGCCGTCAGCATTGAAGATCTGGGCAATGCCCGCGATGAGACGACGCCCTCGGCTGCTCAGCCTTCGATGACAAGGGTTCTAGATGATTCTGTAGGTGAGCGCGGGGGCCAGTTCTCAGCGAGTTTGAGCGCCACTTGGTGATCAAGGGCCGAGAATGTCGATGAGTTTTGACGCCAGCTGAACGCCGCCGGGGTGTCTCCCATCTTGAACGATCACGTGCCGGGCGTGATCGCGGGTTCGGTCGTCGGTGCTCTCCTCGGAGGCCTGCTGCTCGGCGTGATCCCGGACCTTGTCCTCATCCCTGGGCTCACTGCGCCGGCGCGGCGCTGCGATGCTCCTGGGGACTGATGCCGTACACCCGCTTGAACGCCGAGCTGAGGGCGAACCCGCTGCCGTAGCCGACCTGCCGGGCGACGGTGTTCAGCGTGGCGTCGGATTGGCGCAGCAGGTCGGCGGCCAGGGCCAGGCGCCACTCGGTCAGGTAGGTCATCGGCGGCGTGCCGACGGCGTTGCGGAAGCACTCGGCCAGCGTCGCCCGTGACACGCCGACCTCGGCGGCGACCCGCGCCAGCGTCCAGTCGTTCGCCGGGTCCTCGTGGAACAGGCGCAGCGCCTCGCCGGCCACCGGGTGGGTGTAGGCCCGGTACCAGGCCGGGGCCTCGGTCTCGGGCCGGTCGAACCACACTCGCAGCACCGAGATGAGCAGCAGGTCGAGCAGGCGGTCGAGCATGACGCCCTGGGCCGGCCCCTGTTTGGTGACCTCGCCGGCCAGCACCGGGATGAGCGTCGAGTCCCACGTGTCTTCGGACACGACCAGCAGCGGCGGCAGCACGTCGAGCAGGCGCTGGCCGACGGCGCCGACCTCCTCGTACACGCCGAGCAACAGCTGCACCGACCCGTCGGGGTTGCTGCCCCACGTGCGCACCCCCAGCGCCATCCGCTCGCGCAGGTCGACGCCCTCGAGCGTGACGCACTGCTGGCCGGGGTGCACGATGACCTGCGGCGGGGTCGCCGTGTCGTCGCTCATCACGTAGGGGTCCGGCCCACGGACGATGGCGACGTCGCCCGGGCGCAGCCGCACCGGCTCGCCGTGGTCGGGCTCGAAGCACGCTTCGCCGCTGAGCATGACGGCGAGGCACAGCGGCGACCCGTCCTGGACCCGGATCGACCATGGGGGGTCCAGCACGATGCGGAGGAGGAAGGCGCCGCTGGCCCGCGGCCCCTCGAGCAACCCTGCGAGTGCGTCCACCCGCTCAGAGTAGACGATCGGATATGCATTCCGGCATCTCGGCCATGGACCATCCAGATGATGTCGTTCAGGCTGTGGCCATGACAACAAACGAGAACACGACGTTGGTCCTTGGCGGTACCGGCCGGGTCGGCCGCCGGGTGACCCAGAGGCTGATGGAGCGAGGCGTGAACGTGCGGGTCGGCTCCCGCACCGGCGAGCCCCCGTTCGACTGGGAGGACCCCTCAACCTGGGCCGGCGCCGTCGCCGGCGTCAAGTCGGCCTACCTGATGTACTACCCCGAGGTCGAGTGGCCCGGCGCCGGCGACGCCATCGCCGCCGTGGCCCGGCTGGCGGTCGACGCCGGCGTCGAGCGCCTGGTCCTCCTGTCCGCCCGCAACCAGGACGAGGCCGTCCGGTGCGAGGACGCCGTGACGAGCCTCCCGGTCGAATGGACCATCGTCGCCCCGGCCTCGTTCAACCAGAACTTCGACGAGGGCGTGTTCCTCGAGCCGCTGCGCCAGGGCGTGCTGGCCCTGCCCGCCGGCGACAACGCAGACCCGTTCATCGACGCCGACGACATCGCCGACGTCGCGGTGGCGGCCCTCACCGAGGACGGCCACGTGGGCGAGCGCTACGAGCTGACGGGCCCCCGCCTGTGGACCTTCGCCGAAGGCGTCGGCGAGATCGCCCGGGCGACGGGCCGCGAGCTCCGCTACGTGCCGATCACCCGGGACCAGTTCGCCGACGCGATCGTCAACGACGGCGCCCCGCGCGAGTTTGCCGAGCCGCTGGCCACGCTCATCTCCGAGTTCTTCGACGGCCGGAACAGCTCGCTGGCCGACGGCGTCGAGCGTGCCCTGAACCGCAAGCCCCGCGACTTCGCGGACTGGGTGGCCGAGATCGCCCCCACCGGCGTGTGGGACGCCGCCTAGATGAGTATCCCCAAGGGGCGCCTGGCCTGAGCATGAGGCGAGGGAGCCCATGGTCTTGTGTGACGCACAACCTGAACTCCTTCGCCCATGCCGACACCCTTCTGAAAAACCACCCCGACCTGCCGGGCCGCCCAGCGTGCGGGCCTTGCAGCGGAACGGGCGTGAAAAGGCCACGTGCGAATCGAGAAAGATAGCCGACCTGGGAATGCTGCACGTAGCTGCACGGGGCATCCCGACCCGACCTGGAACACTGGCCAGGTGATCTACAGTTTCCCCCTCGGCAGTCTCAGCTGTGTGGTGATCAGCGATGGTCAACCGAAACCGCCCTGGGAGCCGCCCTTGGCTGAGTTCTTCACGCCCGAATCCGGCGTGCCGAGTGAGGAGCTGTGTGCCGTGACACACGGTAGGTCGTCACTCGCGCTCGGCTACAACTGCTTGTGCGTGCGAACCCCCGACGGCCTGGTCCTGCTCGACACGGGCCTGGGCAAGCGTTTCTTCGGTTACGGACCGCAGATCGAGCCCTTGGTCGGTGTGCTGACCGATGGTCTGGCCACGGCCGGGTACGGCGCGGCCGACGTGGCCGCCGTCGTGTTCACCCACCTCCACCAGGACCATTCCCGAGGCGCTACATGGCGGGGCGAGTCCGTCTTTCCCACGGCGTCCGCGTACGCCCACGCCGCCGAGGTGGCGTACTGGTCGAGCGCCGCCGCGACGGGCCCGCACCTGGAATCGGCCCGTCAGGCGATCAGGCTTTTCGGCGAGCGGCTGCACAGATTTCGGCATGACGAGGAAATCCTGCCGAACGTCCGTACGGTTGAGTCCGCGGGCCACACCCCTGGCCATACCGCGATCTTGCTGGAGTCCCGGGGAGAGCGGCTCTTGTGCACCGGAGATTCCTTCTACGACCCGCTGCAGTTGACCCACCCCGACTGGTGCACGCCATGGGACCTCGACGCCACTCGATCGGCGCGCAGCCGCCGTCGGCTCCTGGCCTGGGCAGCCGACGAGAACCTCCTCGTCCACGCCTATCACCTGCCGTTTCCCGGCCTGGGCACGGTCAAGCGTGCCGGCGCGGCGTTCACCTGGAGTCCGCTCGCACCCGAAGCACCCGAAGCACCCGAAGCACCCGAAGCACCCGAAGCAACCGCAAGCACCCGAAGCAACCGCAAGCTAGCAGCCGCTGGGAGAAGGCGGGCGAGCCGGTGTCCTGGAGGAGACGGCTGTCGCAATGGCGACATGTCAGACAAACGGCAGGTCTGACGGCTGGCGGCCATGACCCGCCATCGCCCACTCTCGTGATCACGAGTTGTTGATACGAGAGGTTTGCCCCCCATGCACTGGTCCGCACATGTGGCGGCGGTGGGAGTGTCCGCCGCCGCCCTGTTGATCTCCCCGTCGCCCCCGGCGGCTCAGCGACCCGCCGCCTCCGGCGTCCACCGCGTCACCCTGATCACCGGCGACGTGGTGACCGTCAGGGAGGCGGAGCAGGGCAGGCGCGCGGTGGAGGTGAAGCCGGGGCCCGGCCGTGAGCGGATGGGCTTCCACACCACCGAGGAGGACGGCGAGCTGCGCATCCTGCCCGCCGACATGGTGCCCTACCTGGCGGCCAAGCGGCTGGACCCGAGCCTGTTCTCCGTCACCGACCTGATCGAGCAGGGCTACGACGACGCGTCGACGGACAAGCTGCCGCTGCTGTTCGTCTACGACGCCGCCATGGCCGCCAGGACCGCGACCCCGCTGGAGAGCGTCAACGGGAAGGCCGTCTCGGCCGACAAGCGCACGATCGGTCAGCTGTGGAAGTCTCTGGACGAGGAGCGGGCGAGCCTGTCCCAGGGCGTGGCGAAGATCTGGCTCGACGCCAAGGTCAAGGTCTCGCTCGATCACAGCGTGCCGCAGGTGGGCGGGCCAGAGGCGTGGCAGGCCGGGTTCGACGGCAAGGGCGTCAAGGTCGCCGTCCTCGACACCGGAGTCGACGCCACCCACCAGGATCTCGCCGGCCGGGTGACGCGGACCAAGGTGTTCACCGGCGACGAGAACGTGAACGACGCCCACGGGCACGGCACCCACGTGGCCGCCACCATCGCGGGCGGGGTCGGCAAGAAGGGCGTCGCCCCGGGCGCGGAGCTGATCATCGGCAAGGTGCTGGGCGACGACGGTTCCGGCACGCTGTCCGGCGTCATCGAGGGCATGGAGTGGGCCGCCGCCGAGGGCGCCTCGGTGATCAACATGAGCCTCGGCGGTGACGTCACCGACGGCACCGACCCGCTCAGCGTCGCCGTCGACAATCTCACCGAGCGGACCGGCGCGCTCTTCGTGGTCGCGGCGGGCAACAACGGCGCGGCCTACTCCGTGGGCAGCCCGGGAGCGGCCACCTCCGCGCTGACCGTCGGCGCCGTCGACCGTAACGACGCCATCGCGGACTTCTCCAGCAGGGGCCCGCGCCTGGACGACGCGCCCAAGCCCGACATCACGGCGCCGGGCGTGGGCATCGTCGCGGCCAGGGCGGCTGGCACCGGCATGGGCGAGCCCGTCGACGAGCGCTACACGGCCTCCTCGGGCACCTCCATGGCCACCCCGCACGTGGCGGGGGCCGCCGCGATCCTCAAGCAGCGCCATCCGGAGTGGAAGGCGGGGCAGATCAAGGACGCCCTGGTGGGCTCGGCCAGGACGGTGGCCGGACAGCAGGTCGACGACGCGGGCGCGGGCAGGCTCGACGTGGCGCGCGCCCTGCGGCAGGGCGTGACGGCCACGGGCGTCGTCAACCTCGGCAAGCACCAGAAGGGCGAGGGGACGGGCACGGCCGAGGGCACGATCACCTACACCAACGGCACGGCGGCCCCGGTCACGCTGGAGCTGTCCAGCACTTTCGAGGGCGCCGTGCTCAGCGCGCCGAGCGTCACCGTCGCCGCCGGCGGCACCGCCGACGTCCAGGTCCGCGTGGATCTTTCCAAACTGTCCTTCGGCAGGTACGGCGGGCACGTCACGGCGAGCGCCGGAGCCGAGAGCGTGCACACCACGCTGGCGCTCACCTGGAAGGGACCCCAGCACACCGTCCGCTTCAGCGCGGTGGACGCGGCGGGCAAGCCCACCGGCACCGACACCCTGTCGATGTACGGCGCGACGCGGCAGGACGACCTCTTCACCTGGGTGCCCGAGCAGGGCCTGACCGTGGAGGTCTCCGAGGGCACCTACATGACGCAGGCGATCAACCTGGCCAGCGGCTGGGGCCGCATGCACCCGCGCGACGGGCTCGTCGTCATCCCTGAGCTCAAGGTCGACCGCGACCTGGAGGTGGTCCTCGACTACCGCAGGACCAGCCCCGTCACCGTCAAGGTGAGCGAGCCGGTGGAGCAGGTGGGCATCTTCACCTACTTCACCCACCGCGCCTTCGGCTCGCGCAAGATCTCCCAGGGCGTCATGAACTTCGACGTCGTCGAGGGGCTCAACGTCTCGCCGACCCAGCCGGTCAGCGAGGGCACCTTCGAGTTCGCCTCCCGCTGGCAGCTGGTCGCGCCGAAGATCACCGCGCGGGTGGCGGGTACGGCGCAGCCGTACCCGATGGGCTTCCTGGGCGGCTCGCCCGGCCTGGAGGGCCGCCACCTGTGGCGGCTCGCCGAGGGAGCGGACAGCGCGCGGGGCAAGGTCTCCGTGATATCCGAGATCGACTGGGAGGCTCCCGCCGAGGCCGCGGTGAAGGCGGGCGCGGTCGCCGCGATCCTCGTGCTGTCGCCTGACGACGCGCTCGGGCGTGGATGGAACCCGAACAACGTGTCGCTGCCCATCCCCGTCATGCTGATCGCCCACGACCACGGGCAGCGGCTGCTCGAACGGGTCAGGAAGGGCCACGCCCTGCTGGACATCAGGGGGACGATGGCCTCGCCGTACCTCTATGACGTCATGCAGGTCTCCGGCGGGCACGTGCCGGACACCATCGTGCACGAGGTGAGCAACCGCAACACCGCCCGCATTGACACGAAATATCAGGACGCGGGCGGGTTCGGGTGGGCCAAGGAGCAGCGGTTCGGCTGGCGGCCCTGGCAGGCCTACTCCCTCGGCAACCAGATGGAGACGCAGCGGATCGTGAAGACGCCGTCGCGGCGGGCCGAGTACGTCAGCGCGGACGGCTCCTTCTGGCAGCACCTGGTCAACCACCAGTTCACCTGGGACGACATGAACCGGCTGCGGGACGGGTTGACCGAGCAGCCGCGCACCTACCAGCCCGGTCAGCAGGTCAGCGAGAGCTGGCACGCGCCCGTCGTCCGGCCCGCCATCCCCGACTGGCTGGCGCCCTCCACCCGCACGGGCGACACCCTGGAGATCCGCGTCCCCGAGTTCGTCGACGCCTCAGGACACGTCTCCCGCGCGGGGGTCGACAACGACAGCACCTCGGCCAGGTTCCTGAGGGACGGCAAGCTCGTGGAGGAACGCGACGCCGCCTGGGGCGCCTTCCCCGCCGTGCCGCAGGAGGCCGAGTACCGCCTCGAACTGTCCACCAAGCGGACCTCCGAGGAATGGACGCGGGCGATCGCGACCGAGACGGCCTGGACGTTCAAGTCGAAGCAGGGCCAGCAGGTGCTGCCGCTGCTGCAGATCGACTACGACGTACGGCCCGGCCGGCTCGGCCTCGCCGTACGGCACCAGAAGGGCGTGAGCGGGCTGACCGCCAAGGACCTGCGGCTGGAGCTGTCCTACGACGACGGCGCGACCTGGCGCAGGCAGCCGGTGCTCCCGCACGGCGACGGTCGCTACAGCGCGCTCGTCCTTCGCCCGCATCCGTCGCTGCGCGTCACCGCCACCGACTCCGGCGGCAACCAGGTCAGTCAGACGGTGATCAGGGCGTACTGAACCGTCACAGCCAGTTCTCGCGGGCGGCGTGCCAGGCCAGCTGCATTCTGGTCTGGGCGCCCGCCTGCTCCATCAGGTGGGTGATCCGGCGCTGGACGGTCCGCTGCGACACCTTCAGCTGCGTGGCGATCGACTTGTCGGGCACGCCCGCCACCAGCAGCGACAGCAGGTAGAGGTGGTCGGAGTCGAGCGGGCTGCCCGGCGTGGTGAGACTGAGGGGGGTGGCCCGCTCCCACAGGCTCTCGAACAGCGCCTTGAGCGCGTCGAGCAGGCTGCTCGGCCTGATCAGCGCCGCGGTGAGCTGGGTCAGCCCGCCGGTGTGCTGGATCAGCGGCAGCACGCCCAGCTCGCCGTCCGCGATGATCATCCGCACCGGCAGGGTGGGCATAGCGCGCGCCTGCTCACCCAGCTCGATCCCGTGGGCGAGATTGACCAGCATGCCCGGCTCCTCCAGCAGCGCCCCTTCGTACAGCACGCGGTAGCCCACACCGCGCCGCAGCGCGGCCAGCTCCTCGGTGTTCTCCTGCGAGGTCATCGCCACGTGCCCGGCCCGGCAGAGGCTGACGACCTCGTGGCGGGCGTTGTCCTGCAGCAGGCGCAACTGCTCGCGCAGCGCCGTCCTGCTGGTGATCACCTCGATCAGCTGGGCGGCCTCGCGGCGCCGCGCATGGGCCAGATACTCCCCGGTGAGCTGCTCCACGGCCTGCCTGGCCCGGTCCACCTCCTCCTGCCGCCGGTGCAGCCGGGCCGCGAGCGCCACGTCGGGCGCGACGGCGATGAACCTGTCGGGCTCTCCCGGTACGGCCCGCGCCAGGCCCTTGGCGAGCAGCGAGCCGAGCGCCCGCCGCGCCGCCTCGCTCTCGACGCCGAGCTCGTCGGCCAGCTCGGCGGGCTCGACCCCGGCGGTCCTGACCAGGAGCCGGTAGGCGGCCTCCTCCTCGGCGCTCAGCCCCGCGGCGCTCAGCACGTCACTCGGGCCCCGGGCCCGTTTTTGGGGCATTCGCCCGGCATGTGTGGTTCACCGGGCCATTGTAGGGAGACCGGCGCCCAGCCCCGCTGACCCCGTGGAACTGCGGCGATGCGCCCTGCGCCGAGCCGCGCGGCGCGTACCTCCCGCCGTGCGGGGAAGGGGCTTGGTGGGAAGAAGGTGATCGCACATGGAGGACGCCGAACGCGGTTTCACATTGCAGGTCAGCATTTCCGATCACGTTGGCTACACGACGGTCAGCGCCCGGGGCGCGCTGGACCGCGTCAGCGGGCCCGTCCTGCTGACGCACGTCGACGCGGCCTGGGAATGGACCGAGGGCCCGCACCTGATCTTGGATGTCGGCGGGATCTGGTTCTGCGACTTCGAGGGGGTGAGCACGCTGGTCAGCATCGCCCGACGGCTTCATGACTCGCGCACCGGCCGGGTCATCCTGGTCGGTGCGGACGGCCGGCTCGAGCGGATGTTGCGCAGGACCGGGCTGCTTCACTACTTCGAGCGGCGTGACAGCGCCGAGCAGGCCGGTGCCGACCTGCTCCACGGACGGCAGGCCTACGACCGGTTGGCCGCGCCGGCCCCGCCCGGGCGGGGTGGCTTCTGACGCGGGCGCGGCCCGGCCAGCACCCTCAAACGGTCAGCCCTGGCCGGGCCTTCTTGCGCCGCTCGACATGCCGGACGCGGACGCACCTTCCGATGCGCGGATGTCGAGCACATGAAAGCGTAGAGCAATCGCGCAATCACTGACTGTGATTTCACGCCTCGGCTCACGCCCCCTCTCGCAGGGAGGGCCGCCTGGGGTGCAGGGCCGCCGCCGACGCTCCTGGCCTCGGGGACTGGAGATCGTCCGCGTGATTGGTACCGTGCGCGTGTGAGGACGATCGACTGGGTCGGAGGGGCCATCGAGCTCGTCGACCAGACGCTGCTGCCGGACAAGGTGGTCAAGCTACGCATCACCACCGTGGACGAGCTCATCGACGCCATCCAGCGCCTGGCCGTCAGGGGCGCCCCCGCCCTCGGCGTGGCAGGGGCGTTCGGGGTGGTGCTGGCCGACGGCGACAGGAAGGCCATCGCCCGCCTGCGGGCCGCCAGGCCGACGGCCGTCAACCTGGCGTGGGGTGTCGACCAGGCCGCCGCGCACCTGGAGGAGGGGCGCAAGGCCGTCCTCACCAGGGCCAAGCGGATCAGGGACGACGACATCGCCGCCTGCGTGGCCATGGGCGAGCGCGGCGCCGACCTGCTCGAAGGCGACAGGCTGCGGATCATGACCATCTGCAACACCGGCGGGCTGGCCACCGTTGAGCGCGGCACCGCGCTGGGCGTCATTCAGACGCTGCACGAGCGGGGCCGGCTGGCCGAGGTGCTCGCCCTGGAGACCAGGCCACTGCTGCAGGGCGCGCGGCTGACGGCGTGGGAGCTGGAGCGGATGGGCGCGCCGTACCGGCTGGTCACCGACTCCGCCGGGCCGTACCTGCTGGCCAGGGGAGGGGTGGACGCCGTGCTGATCGGCGCCGACAGGATCGCCGCCAACGGCGACACCGCCAACAAGATCGGCTCCTACTCCCTCGCGCTGGGCGCCGAGCGCGCGGGCGTGCCGTTCATCGTGGTCGCCCCCGAGACGACCATCGACGCGGCCACCCCCTCGGGCGAGCACATCGAGATCGAGGACAGGGGCGACGACGAGGTGGTCAACGTCAGGGGTGTGCGCATCGCGCCCAAGGGGACCCGCGCGCTGAACCCCGCCTTCGACGTGACGCCCCACGACCTGATCTCCGCCATCGTTACGGACCGGCGGGTGTTCAGACCCTAGCCAGACCAACAATCGACAATCCTGGGATCTGTCCGTACACCTCGCGTTACGCTCAGTTGTCACCATACTCACCTGGGAGATCGTCGTGGCCATCGACTTCGTCACGCGCCGTGAGTGGCGCGCCCGTTCCCCGCGCGGCAGTTACACCCAGCTCGAGTCCACCAGGGGAGTCAAGGTCCACTACACAGGCGGCAGGGTCGATCCGGACATCGTGCGCGACCACGCCAGGTGCGTGGCGCTGGTGCAGTCGATCCAGAACTTCCACATGGACTCCAACGGCTGGATCGACATCGGCTACTGCGTGGACGAAGAGACGGAAATCCTCACGCAGGTGGGCTGGAAGTCCTACAAGGAGCTTCACGTCGGAGATCTCGCTCTCACCCTCAACCACGAGCTCGGCGTCTCGCAGTGGCAGCCGATCCTCGAGGTGTGCGTCTTTCCGTCCAGAGAACGAGAGATGATCCGGATGGAGGGCGTCAGTCATTCCTCGCTCACCACTCCCCAGCATCGTTGGCCGGTGGAGCGTTTCCGAAGGCGCACCGGCACCACACGGCAGAAGGGCCAAGACGGGAAGTGGCTGCCGACGGGCAAGGCTCCACGCGCATTGACGACGTATGAGCGGCTCTGGGCGACCACAGAGACACTCGGCTATTGGGACCGAATTCCGATCGCCGCTCCATGCGGAGACCTGCCGGTGGAGCCGAAATGGTCCGACGCCTTCGTCGAACTCGTCGCGTGGTTCTGGACGGAAGGGCATATCAAGAGGCATCGAGACGGGCGCCGGGCCACCAGTGTGGTCCTGTACCAGTCGATGGAAACCAATCCCGGCTACGTCGCGCGCATCAGAGCCGCGCTGACGGCCGCGTTCGGCCCACCGGTCGAGGAGTTCCCTCGCGTCGGCGCACGTACCGACGGCAATCCCAGATGGCGCGAGTGCGTCAACCGGCATCTGGCGGAGTTCCATCTCTCCGCGGACGCGGGACGGCGCCTGCTGGAGGTCGCGCCTGACAGGGTGCCGAGCCACGAGTTCCTGCTCTCCCTCACCAGAGCGCAGTTGTCCCTCTTCATCGAGTCTTCCCTGGCCGCCGACAACGCGGGCGAGGACATTCTGGCGCAGAAGAGCCGGGCCGCAGCCGAGGCGTTCATGTTCGCCGTGATCCTCTCCGGCAAGGCGGCGTCCTTGCGCGTGCGGCCTCCCACCACAAGCTGCTCCAGTGAGATGTGGCACGTCAAACTGCGGCGTCAGCACCATTTCCGCCCCCGCCCCGCCGCGCTGCAGCAATCGACATTCGCTGTCACGCGCGAGACGTACACCGGGGAGATCTGGTGCCCACGCACGGAGAACCAGACCTGGCTGGCGCGCCGCAACGGCACCGTCTACTTCACCGGCAACACCTACATCGGATGCCCGCATCGGATGGTTTTCGAGGGGCGGGGGGCGCATCACCTGCCGGCGGCCAACGGGGCGGGCCTCAACTCGGGCCACTACGCGGTGCTCGGCCTGGTCGGCAACGCGGGCCTGGTCCAGCCGCCCGACGGTGTGCTCCACGCCGTTCTCGACGCCATCCAGCACCTGCGCGACGAGGGCGAGGCGGGGCGCGAGATCAAGGGGCACCGCGACGGCTTCAACACCGACTGCCCGGGCGACTCGCTGTACCGGTGGGTCAGGCGCGGCGCGCCCAGGCCGGGCGGGCAGGAGCCGCCGACGCCGCCGCAGGCCCCCGCCTTCCCCGGGCGGCTGCTGAGGTTCCCGCCGGTCATGCGCGGCGAGGACGTGCGCACCTGGCAGCGGCAGATGAACAAACGCGGCTGGAACATCGGCGTCGACGGCGCCTACGGGTCCGACTCGCGCGACGTGTGCCGCCGTTTCCAGCGCAACCAGGGCATCGCCGACGACGGCATCGTCGGCCCCGTCACCTGGCGGCTGGCCTGGGAGGCCCCGCTGCCCTGACCCGGCGTGGGGGCGGCAATCCGCCCCCCGGAGCAATGTTCTGGTACGGCTGCGCCTACCATCCAAGGCATGAGACTCGCCGCGGACTTTCCGTCGACGACCCGCGACGACTGGCGGGCCCTGGCGCTGGGTGTGCTGCGCAGGTCCGGCGTGGAGTCGGACTCGCCAGAGGCCGCGCTGGGCACCGGCACCTACGACGGTGTGCGCCTCGCGCCCCTCTACGACGAGGACGACCTGCCCGAGCTGCGCGCCCCCCGCCCCTCGCACACGGGCTGGGACATCCGCCAGCGGCATGCCGTGCCCGACAACGAGGCGGTGCTGGCCGACCTGGAGAACGGGGTCACCTCGTTGTGGCTGGCGGTCCCCGTGGAGGATCTGGCGCGCACGCTCGCCGGGGTCCACCTCGACCTGGCGCCCGTCGTGCTGGAGGCGGGGGAGCGCACCGCCGAGGCGGCCGAGGTGCTGTTCCAGCTCGGCGGCCCAGATGGCGGCCGGGTCAGTGGCAACCTGGGCGCGGGCCTCGGCCCCGTCGGCGTCGAGCTGGCCCTGCGGTGCGCGGCCGAACACCCGGGGCTGCGGGCGATCGTCGTGGACGGCCTGCCGTACCACGAGGCGGGCGGCGGCGACGCGCAGGAGCTCGGCTGCTCGCTGGCGACAGGGGTGGCGCACCTGCGGGCGCTGACCGCGGCCGGGATGCCCGTCGAGGCGGCTCTCGGGCAGCTGGAGTTCCGCTACGCGGCCACCGCCGACCAGTTCGCCACGATCGCGAAGCTGCGGGCGGCGCGGCTGCTGTGGGCGCGCGTGGCCGAGGTGTGCGGCGGTCAGGGTGTGCAACTGCAGCACGCGGTGACCAGTTCGGCGATGATGACCGCGCGCGACCCGTACGTGAACATGCTGCGGACCACGCTGGCGTGCTTCGCCGCGGGCGTGGGCGGCGCCGACGCGGTCACCGTGCTGCCCTTCGACACCGCCATGGGCGCGCCCGACGCCTTCGCCCGGCGGATCGCCCGCAACACGCAGTCGCTGCTGCTGGAGGAGGCGGGCGTGGGGCGGGTCGCCGACCCCGCGGGCGGAGCGTGGTACGTCGAGCGGCGCACCGCCGACCTGGCCGCCCAGGTGTGGGCGTGGTTCCAGGAGATCGAGGCGGCGGGCGGCATCGAGGCCGCCGGCGAGCTGGTGGCCGGGCGGATCGCGCGGACCAGGGCACGCAGGGACGACGACATCGCCCACCGGCGGTTCCCGATCACGGGCGTGAGCGAGTTCCCGAACCCGCGCGAGCGGCCCCTGCGGCCCGCCACAACCGAGGGCGTCCGCTACGCCCGCCCCTACGAGGAACTGCGCGACCTGGCCGACGCCCAGCCGCGGCGGCCCAGGGTCTTCCTCGCCACGATCGGGCCCGTCGCCGCGCACACCGCGAGGGCGTCCTTCGCGGCCAACCTCTTCCACGCCGGGGGCCTGGAGACGGTCACGTCCGGCCCTGGCACCGACCCCGAGGAGATCGCGCAGGCCTTCGCCGCCAGCGGCGCGGCCGTCGCGTGCCTGTGCTCGACCGACAGACTGTACGGCGAGCACGCCACCGCCGTCGCCCAAGCGCTCAGGCAGGCGGGCGCGAGAAGGATCTGGCTGGCGGGGAAGGGGTCGTACGAGGGCGTGGACGGGCACCTGTACACCGGATGCGACGCGCTCGACGTCCTCCGAACGACCTTCGACGACCTGGGAGTGGCCCGATGATCCCGGACTTCACGACCATCCCGCTGGCCCCGGTGGCCGCCACCGGCGGGGCCGAGGGCGAGCCGTGGGAGACGCCGGAGGGCATCGCCGTCCAACCCGGCTACACGGCGGCCGACGTCGAGGGGCTCGACTTTTTGCGGACCTATCCGGGGGCGGTGCCGTACCTGCGCGGGCCGTACCCGACGATGTACGTCAACCAGCCGTGGACGGTCAGGCAGTACGCCGGGTTCTCCACCGCCGAGGAGTCGAACGCCTTCTACCGCCGCAACCTCGCGGCCGGGCAGAAGGGCCTGTCGGTTGCCTTCGACCTGGCCACGCACCGCGGCTACGACTCCGACCACCCGCGTGTCGCGGGCGACGTCGGCATGGCGGGCGTGGCCATCGACTCCATCTACGACATGCGGCAGCTGTTCGAGGGCATCCCCCTCGACAGGATGTCGGTGTCGATGACCATGAACGGCGCCGTGCTGCCGATCCTGGCGCTCTACATCGTGGCCGCGGAGGAGCAGGGCGTCGCCTCCGAGCAGCTGACGGGGACCATCCAGAACGACATCCTCAAGGAGTTCATGGTCCGCAACACCTACATCTACCCGCCGGGGCCGTCGATGCGGATCATCTCCGACATCTTCGCCTACACCAGCACGCACATGCCGAAGTTCAACTCCATCTCGATCTCCGGCTACCACATCCAGGAGGCCGGAGCCACCTGCGACCTGGAGCTGGCCTACACGCTGGCCGACGGCGTGGAGTACCTGCGGGCGGGCATGGCGGCGGGGCTCGACATCGACGCGTTCGCGCCGCGGCTGTCGTTCTTCTGGTGCATCGGCATGAACTTCTTCATGGAGGTCGCCAAGCTGCGTGCCGCCCGCCTGCTGTGGTCCAGGCTGGTGTCGGACTTCGGGGCCAAGAACCCCAAGTCGCTGTCGCTCAGGACCCACTCCCAGACCTCCGGCTGGTCCCTCACCGCCCAGGACGTCTACAACAACGTGGTCCGCACCTGCGTCGAGGCCATGGCCGCCACCCAGGGCCACACCCAGTCGCTGCACACCAACGCCCTCGACGAGGCGCTCGCGCTGCCTACCGACTTCTCGGCCCGCATCGCCCGCAACACCCAGCTGCTGCTGCAGCAGGAGTCGGGCACCACGCACGTCATCGACCCGTGGGGCGGCTCCTACTACGTCGAGCGCCTCACCCACGACCTGGCCGAGAAGGCCTGGCAGCACATAGAGGAGGTCGAGGCAGCCGGCGGCATGGCCCGCGCGATCGACGCCGGGCTGCCCAAGCTGCGCATCGAGGAGGCCGCCGCCCGCACCCAGGCGCGCATCGACTCGGGCAGGCAGCCGGTCATCGGCGTCAACAAGTACCGGCCGCAGGCCGACGAGCCGATCGAGGTGCTCAAGGTCGACAACAGCGCGGTGCGGGCGCAGCAGCTCGACAAGCTGCGCCGCCTGCGCGCCGACAGGGACGCCGAGGCCGTACGGCAGGCGCTGGAGAACCTCACCAAGGGCGCGGCGGGCGGCGACAACCTGCTCGCGCTCGCGGTCGAGGCGGCCCGCGCGAAGGCGACGGTCGGCGAGATCTCCGACGCGCTGGAGAAGGTCTTCGGACGGCACGCGGGCCAGATCCGCACGATCTCCGGGGTGTATCGCGACGAGGCGGGTCCGGTGAAGGGCATCGAGCAGGTACGGCAGGCATGCGCCGACTTCGCCGTCGCCGAGGGGCGGCGGCCGCGCATCCTGGTGGCCAAGATGGGCCAGGACGGTCACGACCGAGGCCAGAAGGTGATCGCCACGGCCTTCGCCGACCTCGGGTTCGATGTCGACGTCGGCCCGCTGTTCCAGACGCCCGAGGAGGTGGCGCGGCAGGCGGTGGAGGCTGACGTGCACATCATCGGCGTCTCCTCCCTGGCCGCGGGCCACCTCACGCTCGTCCCCGCGCTGCGCGAGGCGCTGGCCGAGCTGGGCGCGGAGGACGTCATGATCGTGGTCGGCGGGGTGATCCCGCCCGGCGACTTCGACGAGCTGCGCGCGGCGGGCGCCTCCGCGATCTTCCCGCCCGGCACGGTGATCGCCGACGCCGCCCTCGACCTGGTGCGCGAGCTGTCCTCGCGGCTGGGCCACTGATGCCCCACACCGTGTACGGCGGGCGGCGCGGATGAGGACGCTCGACGACTACGTCCACGGCGTGAAGTCGGGCGCGCGGGCCTGGATCGCCCGCGCGATCACCCTCGTCGAGTCGACCAGGGCCGACCACGCCGAGCTGGCCCAGCGGCTGCTCGTCGAGCTGACGCCGCTGGCCGGGAACGCCCGCAGGGTGGGGATCTCCGGCGTGCCAGGCGTCGGCAAGTCGACGTTCGTCGACGCGCTCGGTACCCGTCTCACCGGTGGCGGCCACCGGGTGGCGGTGCTGGCCGTGGACCCGTCGTCCACGCGGACCGGCGGCAGCATCCTCGGCGACAAGACCCGCATGTCCCGCCTGTCGGCCGACCCGCAGGCCTTCATCAGGCCGTCGCCGACCTCCGGCACGCTCGGCGGCGTCGCCAAGGCCACCAGGGAGGCGATGGTCGTCGTCGAGGCCGCGGGCTACGACATCGTGCTCGTCGAGACCGTCGGCGTCGGCCAGTCGGAGACCGCCGTGGCCGACATGGTCGACACCTTCCTGCTGCTCAGCCTCTCCCGCACCGGCGACCAGCTCCAGGGGATCAAGAAGGGTGTGCTGGAGCTCGCCGACGTCATCGCGATCAACAAGGCCGACGGGGACTTCGAGATGGCGGCCAGGAAGGCGGCCCGCGAGCTGGCGGGCGCGCTGCGCATGCTCCGCTCGGAGGCGGCGCCGCCGCCCGTCCTGACGTGTAGCGGGCTGACGGGCGCGGGGCTGGACGAGGTGTGGGGGCAGGTCATCGCCCACCAGGACCGGATCGACCTGGCGGCCAAGCGGCGCCGCCAGCAGGTGCAGTGGACGTGGACGCTGGTGCGTGACCGGCTGCTGGCCGAGCTGCGCGGCAACCCGTCGGTGGCCTCGATCACCGCCGAGGTGGAGCGGGAGGTCCTCGACGGCACCCTGACGCCCTCGCTGGCCGCCGAACGTCTGTTGTCGGTCTTCAAACGCCTCTGAGCTCGGCACCCCTGGGCGACGACCAGGCCTCCTCCCACGGGTCGCCCGCCTCGCTCGTCCAGGTGACGGACACGAGCGTGCCTCTGTTCCGGTAGGCCCGCATGATGGCGACGTGGTCAGGCGACCGGACGAACGCCGCGAGGTCGGCTGCCATCCGCCACACCGACACCGACCCGATGCGCCGCTGCCACGGCTCGGCCCACAGCCACAGCCCGACCGCGCCGTCGAGCTCCGCCCACCGGCTGCCCAACCCCCATCCCGTACGGCAGGCCCGCGGCAGGTGCGCCGCCCTGTGCAGGCGGAAGTCGGTGAGGCTGACAACGACGGGACCCTGGCCCCTCGGTTCGGGTCCTGGAATCCAGCGGCTCCTGATCACGCGGCGAGGACCTTCGCCGCGTCGCGGATCTCCGCGCTGAACGGCGTCGGCCTGAACGTCGAGGGGTCGAGGTTGACGTTCACCCTGCGTCCCTCGGCGTGAACGGTCTGGCCGTCGGGGGACAGGACGCGGAAGCCGTACACACCGCTGGTGTTGCCCATCCGCTCCATCCAGAAGTGGACCAGCGGCTCGCCCGAGCCCGTGATCGGCACGTGGTAGGTGATGGTGAACTCGCGGACGGCGAAGAAGACGTCCTTGAAGCGGGACAGGGCGGGGTTGAAGTTCCAGCCGAGCTCGGTCCAGAACGCGGTGATGGCCCGCTCGACGAGCACGGAGTAGTGGGCGTTGTGCAGCAGGCCCATGGCGTCGAGGTCGTCGAAGTGGACCTGGACGGGACGGGTGTGGGACAAGGTCAATCCTCCGGGAGGAGCGATGGATCGGGGGACAGCGCGCGCAGCCGCTCCAGAACGGCTCTGCGGGCGCGGACGAAGGCCTGCGGGCCGTCGCGCAGGCGGGAGTGGGTGACGACGGCCTCGCCGAGCGCCTCGATCTCGTAGGCGAGCTGCGCGGGATCGGCTCGCAGCTCGCCCCTGTCGACGGCTTCCTGGACGGACTTCTCCAGGAAGCCGAGCCAGTCGTTCATCGCCTGCGCCACCCTGTCCTTGACGGGGCCTGGGCGGTCGTCGAACTCGACCTGGGCGGCGAAGAAGAAGCAGCCGCCCGGCAGCACGCCCTCCTGGTAGAAGGCGAGCCTGGCCTCGTGCAGGGCCAGCACCCTGCGGACGCCTTCCGGTACGGCGAGGGCGGGGGTGACGACGTGTTCGATCCACTGCCGCCTGGCCCAGTCGACGGCTTCGAGCTGCAGCTGCTCCTTGTCCCGCCAGTGGGCGAAGAATCCGGACTTGCTGACTCCCGCCGCCTCGGCCAGACGGCCGAGCGTCAAGCCGTCGAGACCGTCGACCGACGCCAGCGCCACGGCGCTGCCGAGGATGGCCTCCCGGCTGCGCTGCCCGCGCACCTTCCTTCCGTCTGTCATGGCGCCAGGCTAACACAATAAGACCGATCGGTCGTTAAGTTAGGTGGCTTGGCCGCCTGTGCTAGATTTTGGCCATGCGGTCAGAAAACGAGGCAGCCGGCCAGAAGCCGCGGTCGTTCATCGAGCAGGCCAGACGGGCCCAGATCATGGCCGCGGCCATCGAGGTCATCGCCGACGTCGGATTCGCCAAGGCGTCGCTCGCCCTCATCGCCAAGCACGCCGGCATCAGCAAGGGCGTCATCTCCTACCACTTCGCCGGCAAGGACGACCTGATGGAGGAGGTGGTCAACCACGTCTACTCCGACATCGCCGACTTCGTCCTGGCCAGGATGGAGGGCAAGACCACGGCCACCGAGCTGCTGCGCACCCAGATCCTCACTGTCGCCGAGCACATGCGCGAGCACCGCGTCCAGCTCAAGGCCCTGGGCGAGATCTTCAACAACCTCAGGCTGCCCGACGGCTCCCCGAGGTACGGCATCGCCGCCAACGAGGAGCTCTACCAGTCGCTGGAGCGCATCTACCGCTTCGGCCACGAGACCGGCGAGTTCCGGCCGTTCGACCCCCGGGTCATGGCGATCACCCACAGCGCCGCCGTGGACAACATGTTCGCCTACTGGTCGGTCCACCCCGAGCACGACCTCGACGCCCACGCCAGAGAGTTGGCCGAGATCCTCGTCCGCGCCACGAAAGGCCCCCAGTGAGAAGGCTCGCCTACGTCGACAACCTGCGCGTGCTCCTCACCGTCCTGGTGATCCTGCACCACGTGGCCCTCACCTACGGCAACATCCCCGCCTGGTACGTCTTCGAGCAGGCCGAGGACCCGTCGGGACTGGCGCTCGACGTGCTGGTCATGTTCGACCAGGCGTTCTTCATGGGGTTCTTCTTCCTCATCTCCGGCCTGTTCACCCCCGCCTCCTACGACCGCAAGGGCGGCGGCGCCTTCCTGCGCGACCGGCTGGTACGGCTCGGCATCCCGCTGCTCGCCTTCCTCCTGCTGCTGCGTCCCCTGGCGATGGTCGGCGTCCGGCAGGACTTCGACCTGCCGTACTGGATGTTCTACCTCGGCTCGTGGGACGCGGGCCCGATGTGGTTCGTGGAGGTGCTGCTGGTCTTCGCCACGGTCTACGCCGTCATCCGCCGCTACGGCCGGATCCCGCGCCAGGGGCCCGAGCAGGCGCCGGGAGCGGCGGCGATCGCCGCCTACACGCTGGCGCTGGCCGTGGTCACCTTCGCCTGGCGGCTGGTGGTGCCCGTCGGCCTCTACGTGCCGGTCCTCGGCCTGCCCACGCCGTCCCATCTGCCGCAGTACGCCAGCATGTTCGCGCTCGGCGTGCTCGCCCACCGGCGCGGCTGGTTCGCCACGCTTTCGCGGCGGGCGGGCAGGCTCGGCTTCGCCGCTGCGAGCGCGGGGACGCTGGTGCTGCTTCCCGTACGCTTCATGACCGGCGGGGCGCTCGCGGACCTGGCCCAGGCCGCGTGGGAGGCGGTGTTCGCGGTCGGCATGATCATCGGGCTGCTGGTGCTGTTCCGCGAGCGCTTCAACACCCAGGGCGCGCGCGGCAGGTTCCTGTCCGAGCAGGCCTATACCGTCTACATCATCCACCCCGTCGTGCTGGTCGCTCTCACCTACGCCTTCGCCTGGCTCCACACCGCCGCGGTCGTCACGTTCGCGGTCGTCTCCGCGCTCGCGCTGCCGCTGTGCTGGGGAATCGCCTACCTGGTGCGCTCGCTGCCGGGCGCGAAGCGGATCCTGTGAGTCCGTCGGCGGTGACACCGGGTGACGCTGAAAGCCCGCGAAGGTGGGCACTAGTTACTCATGCGACTCCGATCACGGCTGCACCGCCTCGACAAACACCTGTACGCCGCCGTCGCGCAGGCCAGGCTGCCAGGCTTGGAACGCGTCCTGCCGCCGCTGTCCAGAGCGGCCGACAACGCGTTGCTGTGGGCGGGAGTCGCGGGAACATTCGCGCTGAGCGGCAGGAGCCGCCTGCGCAGAGCCGCCACCAGGGGCCTGCTCGCGGTCAGCTTGGCCAGCCCCCTGGTCAACCTGGCGGGAAAGCAGGCCTTCGGCCGCAAACGCCCGGTGTCCGACGAGCTGCCGCTGGCCAGACTGCTCAAGACGCCGCTGTCGGCGTCGTTCCCCTCGGGTCACTCCGCCTCGGCTGCCGCCTTCGCCACCGCCGTCGCGCTCGAAGCCCCGATCGCCGTCGCCGTCCCCGTGAGCGCGCTGGCGGCGGCGGTGTGCTTCTCTCGCGTCTACACCGGCGTGCACTACCCGGGCGACGTGCTGGCGGGCATGGCCATCGGCGTCGCCGCCGGGCTCGTCACCCGCCGCATCTGGCCCGAGGCGAGCGAGGCGGGACGGGCCCGCGCCTCGGCCACCGCGCCCGCCTTCGAGGTCGACCCGTCGGGCGAAGGGCTCGCCGTGGCCGTCGAATCCGCGGCGGACGAGGTGGCGCAGACGCTGCGCAAGGCCTTCCCCCGGGCCGAGTTCGTCCCGCTCGACGCCATCGACCGGGCCGGTGGCAAGGCGCTGGCCGTCGCGGGCGGCGACGCGGCCGTCAGCCGCGGCGCCCAGGCCGCCCTCGACCTCGGCAGGCCGCTCCTGGTCGTCCCCACGGCCACGCCCGGCCACTTCGCCGCCGAACTCGGCATCGCCGACGCGCCCGAGGCCGTCGCCGCCTACCAGGCGGGCGACCTGGCGGCCGTCGACGTGGGCGAGGTCGCGGGCAGGGTCTTCGTCGGCAACGCCGGGCTCGGCCTCTACCCGTCGCTCGCCGACCGGAGAGAGGCCAGGCAGAAGCGGATCGGCACGTGGCCCGCCCTGCTGTGGGGCCTGGCCGAGGTGCTCGGCCGCGACGCGGCGCCCGTCGACGTGGTCGTGGACGGCGTGCCGTACCGGGCCTGGATGCTGTTCGTGGGCAACTGCCGGCACGGCTCGCGCGGCCCCGCCCCCGGACGGCGGGCCAGGCTGGAGGACGGCGTGCTCGACATCCGGCTGCTGACCGCCGCCCGGCGGCTGCCCCGCCTGCGCGCGTTCGGGAGCGTGATCGGCGGACGGCTGCGGCTGTCGCGCCACTACCGGCAGTGGACCGCCGACACGGTGCGCGTCGAGACGCCTTCAGGAGAGGTACGGCTGGCCCGCGACGGCGAGACGGTCACCGCCCGCGGGCCCCTGACCTTCGTCAAACGCCCGCGCTCACTCCACGTCTTCCGCTAGGTGAGGTTGGCGTCCTTGTAGAAGGCGTCCAGCGTCTGCCCGTAGTGCTCCTCGACCACCTTGCGCTTGATCTTCAGGCTGGGCGTCAGCTCCCCGGTCTCCACCGTGAAGTCGTTCGCCAGGATCGCGAACTCCTTGACCGTCTCGTAGCTGGCCAGCCCGTCGTTGACCTGCTTGATCGCCTTGGCGACCTCCTCGCGCATCCGCGGGTGCTCGCGCAGCTTGCCGGGATCGTCGGGCAGCCCCTCGGCCGCCGCCCACGGCCGTACGACGTCCATGTCGAGCGTCACCAGCGCCGTGCAGAAGTTGCGCCGGTCGCCGTGCACGAACACGTGCGACAGGTACGGGCACGCCGCCTTGATCCGCCCCTCCAGGTGGGTGGGCGCCACGTACTTGCCGCCCGAGGTCTTGATCAGCTCCTTCTTCCTGTCGGTGATGCGCAGCCGGCCGGCCTCGTCGAGCTCGCCGATGTCGCCGGTGTGCAGCCAGCCGTCCTCGAGCGTCTCGGCCGTCTCCTGTGACAGCCCGTGGTAGCCGCGCATGATGCCGCGCCCGCCGATGAGGATCTCGCCGTCTTCGGCGATGCGGACCTCGGTGCCGGGCAGCGGTGGCCCGACCGTCCCGATGCTGACACCGCCCGGCCTGGTCAGGAAGCTGCCCGCCGACGACTCGGTCAGGCCGTACCCCTCCAGGATCGTCAGCCCCGCGCCGTCGAAGAACTCGCCGATGTCCTGGGAGAGGGGAGCGGCGCCCGAGACGAAGTAGCGGATGCGCCCGCCGAAGCGGTCGCGCAGCTTGGCGAACACCAGGCGGTCGGCCAGCGCGTACTCCAGACGCGTGGTCAGCGGGAGCGCCGCGCCGCGCTGGCGGGCCCTGCTGACCCTGATGCCCGTCTTCTTGGCCCACTCGAAGATCCGCAGCTTCGCGCCGCCCTCGCGCCTGACCGTCGCGACGACCGTGTTGTGGATCTTCTCGAAGATGCGCGGTGCGGCGGCCATGAACGTCGGCTTCAGCTCGCCCAGGTTCTCGGCGATCTTGTCGAGACGGCCGTCGATCGCCGTCGGCACCCCGATGTCGATCATCACGACCTCGAGGAGCTTGCCGAACGAGTGCGACAGCGGCAGCCAGAGGAAGTGCAGGTCGTCGGGGCCGATCAGGTCGATCTTGCGGACGGCCTCCGCCGCGTACAGCCAGTTGTCGTGGGTCAGCTCCACGCCCTTGGGCCTGCCGGTGGTGCCCGAGGTGTAGATGAGCGTGGCCAGGTCGTCCGCCGAGATCGCGTCGATCATGGCGTCGTAGTCGCCCTCGGCGCCGACCTGGTCGAGGGGGATCACCCAGCCGTCCTCGCTCGCCGTGCCGTCGATGACGACGACGTGGCGGATGCCGGGCAGGTCATCGCGCACCGAGGCCAGCTTGGCGACCTGGTCGTCGTTCTCCGCGATGACCAGCGTGCTGCCGGAGTCGTTGATGACGTACGCGCACTCGGCGGCGGTGTTCGAGGGGTAGATCGTCGTGGTGGCCGAGCCCGTGGACAGCACGGCCAGGTCGGTGATCACCCACTCCAGCCTGGTCGAGCAGAGGATGGACACCCTGGAATCGGCGCCGGCGCCGAGTTCGGCCAGGCCCAGCGCCAGCGGCCGGACCCGCTCGCCCACCTGGGCCCAGGTCAGCGATTCCCATCCGGCGCCCGCCGGATGACGATAGGCCTCGGCGTCGGGGGTGGCCTTGATCCGATCGCGCAGCAGAGCGGGAATGCTCGACATTCCTGACCTCCGTGGGGGACGACTGCGGGGAGGGGACGACTTGGTGCGCACTCTAGGCCGAGCAGGGCATGTCAGTCGATGGTCTGCTCGCGGCCCTGCGCAGCCCTTGCGCGTGATCTTTTGGTCGGCTATGGTCTCGGGGTCGCATTACCGAGCCGTGGAGGCTGTTGACGTGAGGTTCTGAGGTCGCGGGCACCGCGCCGTCTCGCCCTGTCGGGGGCACGTGCGCACCTGGACCTCGGGCGTCTTCGCGGTGGTTCCCGCCAAGTCATGAAATTTCGACATTTCTGACGGGAGCATCCTCATGTCATTTTCCGTAGTGATCGACCATGTCTCGTACGGCTGGCCAGACGGCACCCCGGTGCTCGACCGCCTCGACGCCGCCTTCCCCGCCGGGCGCACCGGCCTGATCGGCGCGAACGGTTCCGGCAAGTCAACCCTGCTCAAGATCATCGCAGGGGAGCTGCGCCCCGGATCCGGCTCGGTCGGCGTGGCAGGACAGGTCGGCTACCTGCCGCAGAACCTGCCGCTTCGCGCCGAGCTCACGGTCTCCGACCTGCTCGGCATCAGTGAGACCAGGGCCGCGCTGCACGCGATCGAGTCGGGCGACGTACGAGAGGAGCACTTCACCGCCGTCGGCGACGACTGGGACGTGGAGGAACGGGCGAGCGCCCAGCTGTCCACGCTCGGCCTCGACCACGTCGGCCTCGACCGCACGGTCGCGACGCTGTCCGGCGGCGAGAGCGTCATGGTGGGGCTGGCCGCCCAGTTCCTGCACCGGCCCGACGTGCTGCTGCTCGACGAACCCACCAACAACCTCGACCTCGAGGCCAGGCGGCGGCTCTACGCCGCCGTCTCCGCGTGGCCGGGGGTGCTGATCGTCGTCAGCCACGACCGGGCGCTGCTCGACCTGGTCGATCAGATCGCCGAGCTGCGCGAGGGCGCCGTCCGGTTCTTCGGCGGCAACCTGACCGACTACGAGCGGATCCTCGCCGCCGAGCAGGAGACCGCCGAGCGCATGGTCAGGGTGGCCGAGTCCGACGTGCGCAAGCAGCGGCGCGAGCTCGTCGAGGCCAGGATCAAGCTCGACCGGAGGGTCCGCTACGGCGACAAGATGTACGCCAACAAGCGCGAACCGAAGATCGTCATGCAGGCGCGCAAGCGCGAGGCACAGGTGGCGGCGGGCAAACACCGCAACATGCACATCGAGAAACTGGAGGAGGCGCGTGAGCGGCTGAACGAGGCGTCGCAGGCCGTGCGCGACGACGCCGAGATCCGCATCTCGCTGCCGGGCACCGAGGTCCCGGCCGGGCGGGTCGTCCTGTCCTTCGACACGTCATGCCGTACCGAAGGGTCGCTGGAACGCCTGGAGGTGCGGGGACCGGAACGGATCGCGCTGCTCGGCCCCAACGGGTCGGGCAAGACCACCCTGCTCAAAGCCATCATGGCGGCGGGGGCGCCGGTCCCCGTCGGCTACCTGCCGCAGCGGCTGGACGTCCTGGACGAGAGCCTCAACGTGATCGACAACGTCCGGGCGCACGCGCCCGGCGCCTCGGTCAACGAGGTGCGCGCCCGCCTGGCGCGCTTCCTGTTCAGAGGCGCGCGAGCCGAGCAGCCGGTGGGCACGCTGTCGGGCGGCGAACGCTTCAGGGCGACGCTGGCGGCGCTGCTGTCGGCCGAGCCGCCCCCGCAACTGCTGCTGCTGGACGAGCCGACCAACAACCTCGACCTGTCCAGCGTCAGACGGCTGTCGGAGGCGCTGGCCGCCTACCGGGGCGCGCTGATCGTGGCCAGCCACGATCTGCCGTTCCTGCAGGGGCTCGGGATCACCCGATGGCTCCGGCAGAATCGGGACAGCGGTCTGACCGAATCCTGATTGACGCCAGGGGATCAGCCGGGCAATAGTGTGGCAGATGGTTGCCCCCCGGTTGATCTCCTGCGTGCTCGGTCTGGCGACGCTCACCCTGACCGCGTGCACCGCCACCGTCGGGGGCCCGGCGGAGACCTCCCCGGCAGCCGCGGTGTCGGCGGGCACGGCGCCCGCTCTTACCGCCGACGCCTACCGTGACGCGCTCGGCGAGCAGCGCGCGAACGTCCGCAAGGCGCTCGCCTCGGTGTCGTCCGCCCGCACGATCAAGACGCTCGACGAGCGGATGGAACGTGCCGACGAGACCCTCCGCGCCGCCGCCGACGCCTTGTCCGCCCTCGCGCCCCCCGTGGAGGCGCGCGTGCAGCACGAGGCGTACGTGGCGAGCCTGCGCGACTTCACCGCCGCGATAGGAGTGGCGCTCGGCAAAGTGGACGACAGGGGCATCTGTACGGCAGGCGGAGTCTTCAGCGCCGTCGCGGACAAGCTGCAGGCGCTGGACCAGGCGGGCACCTCGCTGAAGGCGCTCGGCGACTACCCGGCGGACGTGGTGGCGGTGAAAGCGGCCAGGAAGCAGACCAGGCGGCCGGCCAACGGCCGGTTCCTGCGTTCGGAGCGGCTCAACGGGCGCAGTTCCCTGCTGATCGACAACGGCGGGTCGAGGGACGCGGTGGTGACCGTGCTGCGGGGCAAGGGCAAGGCGTTCAGCGTCTTCGTGCGCAGGAAATCGACGTTCAAGGTCACCGGGGTCCGCGACGGGACGTACGAGATCTTCTTCACCCACGGGGCGGACTGGGACGGCAGGGCGTTCACCCGGTCGTGCAGTTTCGAGCGGTTCGAGAAGCCGGTGCGGTTCCGGACGACGTACACGGCGACGCAGATCAAGTGGCACGACTGGCGGGTCACCCTGCACTCGGTCACCGGGGGAAACGCGCCCACCACCGACGTCGACCCCGGGTCCTTCCCCTCCTGAACCCGCCCTTCGCCCGCACCCTGGGCTCTGCCCTGTCGGTCATAGAAGGGGGGAGCCGGGTCAAGCGCGGCCGGTCTTCCGAGATGGGAGCCGAGCCGAGCCCGGTCGGCCATGGGGGACGGGAGCGTGGTCCTGCCCCGTCGGTCATCGGTAACGGGAGCGGGCTCCGGCCCCGCCGGTCTTCGGAGACGGGAAAGGGCCGCGGCCCTCGTTGGAACGAGGTCGCGGCCCTTTCTCATCGGGGTCAGGAGGAGAACAGCATCCCGAGGAAGCTGTCGTGCCTGCGCCGGTGGCCGTAGTGCCCGCCACCGTAGTGCGGGGCGGGGGCGCCCCACGCCGGGGCCCCGTGAGCGGGAGCCGCCGGAGGCGGAGGCGCGGCGGGCGGGGTGTGGTACTGGGACTCCATGCGAGTCAGCGTCTCCAGCTCGCCGTAGTCGAGGAAGATCCCTCGGCAGTTCTCACACTGCTCGATGTGGACCCCGTTGCGCTCATAGGTCCGCATATTGCCGCGGCACTTGGGGCACTGCATCTGGTTCGATCTCCTTGCCCTTTGGCGGGATGAAACTCTGTCTTGCGTGCGCCACTATGTCAGCCTTACTTGAGGCCGACAATCCTGCCGCACGACTGGATCAACGATTGCTCCACCTCGTCCAGTTCCCGGTTTTCCCTGTGCGCATGGCCGACGGCCACCGCGGCGATCTGCACGGTGACCGCTCTGGCCGGAATGTCCAGCCGGGCCCACGGGTCCTGAGGGTCGAGCGCGGGACCACCTGACGCCAGGTAAGCGTTGAGAAAGCGGCCCCAGATCTGCGGATCGAGAAGGCCCGCGGCGAACCACGCCGCGGGCCTGGCCAGATCCCATGCGGGGTCACCGATCCCGAGGTCGTCCACGTCGATCAGCAGCCACCGATCGGAGCGCTGGACGAGCTGCCCGAGATGCCAGTCGCCGTGGGTGAGCAGGCGGGGAACCGGCTCGGGCTCGGGCAGGGCGGCGAACGCCTGCCGTACCAGCCGCTGGGCCGCTCCGTCTCCCGGCATGCTCATGACCGCGCGCGCCATCCGCTCGGGCCCGCCCGCCTCCGGCAGCGGCGGCACCGCGGTCTGCGGTACGGCATGCAGCCGCGCCAGCAGCCGCGCCCCCTCCTCCCACGGAGCACCGTCGGGGTCATCGGGCGCGACCGGTGTCCCGGCAGGCCATACGGTCACCGATCTTCCGCATACCGTTTGCACCTCGGGATGCAGGGGAGGCAGCAGCACCCCCGTCATCGCGGCCGACGCGGACGCCTTGAGCCTCAGCCGCAGGGGAGCCTGCTCGTCCCTGGCCGAATGCGCCTTGACCACGACCTCGCCACGTCGGACGACGACGACGTCGCTCCTGGTCTGATGCCGGGTCGGCGCGCCCGCCCCGCCGTACTCGCCGGCCATGCGCGACAGCTCATCCTCGAGATCCACCCGCAAAGCCTACGAGTCACCGCGAATGGGATGGCCTGTTCATCTGGATTCCTGCGATGCTCGCCCTCGGTCTCGCGGGCTTTCCTCGCATTCCGGGCACACTCGCCCACGCTTTTCGCCCGGATGCTCACCCGTCGGGGAGACTCACCTGTCGAGAAGTAAGGAAGAGGTGGCACGCATGCACCTGCCGAATCCCCCGCGGCTGATCCTGCTGTGCGGCCTGCCCGGCGCAGGGAAGACCACGCTCGCCAGGCGGCTGGCGGCCGACCTGCCCGCCGTCCGGCTGTGTCCCGACGAGTGGCTGGCGGCGCTCGGCCTCGACCTCTTCGACGAGACGACCCGTGACCTGCTCGAACGCCAGCTCTGGCGGCACGCGCGCGAGCTGCTGTCCCTCGGCGGGAGCGTGATCCTCGAGTACGGCTTCTGGGGACGTTCCGAGCGGGACGACAAGCGCCAGGCCGCCCGGGAGCTCGGCGTGGGTGTGGAACTCCACTACCTGGACGTCCCCTTCGAGGAGCTGTGCCGCCGGGTGGAGGCGCGCACCGGCATTCCCATCACGCGCGAGTTGATGGCGCACTACGCGACGCTGTTTCAGGCGCCGGATGCCGAAGAACTCGCCCTGTTCGATCCCCCTGATGACCGTTTTCTCCGGTACGGCGGTGCGTTGATTTGACGGGTGGCGGAGTCGTACATAGAGTTCACCAGTCCCACCCAGCCGGCGTTGATCGTCGGCTGTCCGGGGGAACCTTCTCAAGC
>NZ_JBHZBH010000020.1:0-159785 GCF_042754765.1 Nonomuraea sp. NPDC059194
GAGTCCTTCGCCGCGGTCTGGCCCCACCAGAGCGGCGAGATGGCCGACCAGCTGAACACCATCCGCAAGCTGGTCGTCTCCACCACCCTGCGGACGGCGGAGTGGAACAACTCCACTGTGATCAGCGGAGACGTGATCGACGAGCTGGAGAGGATCAAGAAGCTGCCCGGCAAGAACATCAGCATCACCGGCAGCATCACGCTGACCAGGGCGCTGCTGCGGGCGGGCCTCATCGATGAGCTCCACCTGATGGTCCACCCGATCGTGCTCGGCACCGGAACCCGGCTGTTCGACGAGAACACCGGTCGCCTGCCGGTCAAGCTGGTCGATTCGACCACCTTCAAGTCCGGTGTCGTGAACCTGCACTACCAGCCCGCCTGAGAGACGCGACAGCCGGGCCTGACGGCTCAAGGATGCGATGGGTGGAGATCGCCGGTGCCGAACCCCGCAGGCGGCGGCGTACTTCACGCACGTGATGACCCTGCCGCCGCTGGCCGGTCGGCGCACGCTGATGGTGGACCTGCTGGGCTTCGGTCTCAGCGACCGACCGGCGGACTTCGGCTACCGTCTCGCCGAGCAAGATCACCTGAGTCCAGCTGGACAACTTCTCCTCCGTCCTCTCCTGACGTCTGACCAGCGTGAACGGTTGCGGGCTTATGTGGGTTGAACCCCTGGTTCGGGGAAGGCACAGCAGCACGGGACGACGACCAGACCGAAGAGAAGGAAATCGCGATCATGAAGCTGACGACCACCACGTTCGTCTCCGTCGACGGAGTGATGCAGGGGATCGGCGGGCCGGATGAGGACCGCAGCGGCGGATTCGAGCGCGGCGGATGGGGCGTGCCGCACTTCGACAACGAGACAGCGACGTTCGTCAACCAGGTCTACCTGCGCGCCGACGCGTTCCTGTTCGGCCGGCGGACCTACGAGATCTTCGCCGGCTCCTGGGGAGCAATGGCAGATCCGGGCGACAACCCCATCGCGGTGGCGTTGAACACGCTGCCCAAGTACGTGGCATCGACCACGCTCACCGACCCGCGGTGGGCGAACACGACCGTCCTCTCCAGTGAGGTCGCGGCCGCCGTCGGCGAGCTGAGAGCCAAGCCGGGAGGCGAGCTGCAGGTGCACGGCAGCCGCACGCTGATCCGGTGGCTGCTCGACAACGACCTTGTCGACGAGATCACCCTGCTCACCTTCCCCGTGGTCGTCGGCCAGGGCACGCGGCTGTTCCCCGACACCGGCCCGGACAAAGCGCTCGAACTGGTCGAATCGCGGGCCACTCCCAGCGGGGTGACGGTCCAGGTCTACCGGCCCACCGGGCGCCCGCAGTACGGAACGGCCACGACCGACATGAAGCACGTGAAATAGACACCTCGTCGGGCCGGCACGGCCTTCATGCTGGCGGCCAGGCCCTGCGTGAGCTCGGCGCGGGCAGCAGCGCGGCGTTCCATCTCGTATGGCCCGGCCGGCCGGCGCCCGATCAGCACGGAGCAGTCCGTTCCACCCATAGCGATCAACGCCGACGTAGGCTCGCCACCAGAGCCGGAACCGAGGGTGTGGAGGATTGAACGCTGTGACGACGCTGCCGACTTTGCCCGCCGCTGTCACGGAGTCGGATCCGCTGGTGCTGCGCACGGCGCGGGAAGGCGATCCCGAGGTCAGGCAGCACGTGGGCGGCATGCGGCCCCACAAGAGGGTCGAGCGGTGGACGCATGACATGCAACCGGCCCTCGCCGTCGCCGCCCTGAGCTCTTTCCGGGTCTGATGGCCGGCAAGCGGACCGCGAAGGCCGCGCAGCGGATCGACGTGGCCCGCCTTCCCGAGGACATCGTGGCACTCATTGAGGCCCTCGAGCCTGGTGCGGACCTGGTCATCACGCGGGACGGCCAGTCGATCGCGACGATTTCCAGCACCGTCGACGTGCTCCACGGCGCCATCGTCGATCCCGGCACGCCAGAGGCGGCCGACGAACAACCACCGATCGACTACGACAACGTGACCGTCGTCGCCACCGCGATGAAGCTGTCAAAGGCGGCCCGGATGTCGCTGTCCACCCAACTGGGGGCGGACTACATCGTGCTCGACATGCTCGCGGCTCCCGCAACGGCCGACGTGCTGCTGGCACCACCAGGCAGCCCGCAGCTGATCGCCGGCCTCCGATCGATGTTCCCGAAAGCTCGTGTCATCATCACCGAAATCGAGGACCACGAGCTCGGAGTCAACTACCCCGGCCCGGTCCAACGCCTGCTCGACGCCGGCGCTGAGGCCTATCTGCCCCCGGCGACCGTCCCCCGTCTGGCGAGGCAGCTCGACTACACCCTCACTCATTGGCACCAGATCACCGGCGACGTCACCACACCACTGGCGATCGAACCGGCCGCGGGACCATCAGATCCCAAAGGATGAGTGATCGCGTTGGCCCAGCGGTAGCCCACCGTGCGTTCGACGTCGCCGCCCTTACCGGTGACCGCGGGAGCGCGTTGCAGGTCCTCCAGCAGTCACGGCACCGACAGATCCGTTACAGAAACGCCCACCTGATCCCTGTTCACATTTTGTGGAATCTGAGGTTACTTATGAGTAGTGCTCATATTAGCGAGAGGTCACCCCCCATGTACTTACCCCTTGCTCTCCTGACAGCGCTCACCGTCCTCACCGCCCCAGCGCAGGCCGCCACGTCCACCCCGCTCCCCCCGAACCTGGAGACCATCCGCAAGGCGGAAGCCGTCAAGCTGTACGGCGACGACGCCATCCGCCCGCTCGACCAGCGCAAGACCTCCCTCACGTCGCTCGGCGACAGCGAGATCTCCGGCGAGGGCGCCGTCGACCGTTCCCTCTACGAACCCGGCACCGACGGTCCCGACAACTGGTGCCACCGCTCCACCAAGGCGGCCATCCACGTCACCGGCATCCCCGCCGACGTCACCTACAACCTGTCCTGCTCGGGCGCCCAGACCAACGACATCACCATCGGCGGCACGCACCAGTACGAGGAGCTGAACCAGGGCGACAACCTGGCCATCAAGGCACGCAACACCCGGATCCGGATGATCACCGTGGTGGTCGGCGCCAACGACAACGGCGGCCCGGAGTTCGGCCCCACCATGACCGCCTGCGTGGAGCGGCGGGTGCTGTTCCAGGGCAACTGCTGGCCCAGCCAGGACCCGACCTGGGTGCAGCGCGTCGACTTCATCGTGCCGCGGGTGGCCAAGGCGCTCACCGACGTCAAGCAGATCATGGCCGACGCGGGGTACGCGCCCTCCGACTACCAGCTGATCACCATGTCGTACCCGGGCCCGGCCAGCCCCGACGTCGAGGACAACCCGAACTTCCCCGGCTGGTACAACGGCGGCTGCCTCGGTTACCTGTCCGATCTGGCCTTCGCGCGCAACAAGGCGGTGCCCGTCTTCGAGACCGGCATCCGCAGGGCCGCGGCCCAGGCCGGCGCCCGCTACCTCGACACCAGCCGCCTCTTCCACGGCACCGAGGTCTGCCAGGACACCACCTGGGTGACCGGACTGCACGCGGTCAACGGCGACTTCTTCGACCCGAACGCGGTCCGGCAGTCCTTCCACCCGAACTCCAGCGGCCACGCCGCGTTCGGCGCCTGCCTCCGGCAGTTCTTCAACGCCAACACCGCCCAGGCGACCTGCATGAACCCGGCCGGCTCGCTCAGCCCGAAACTCTATGCGGGACTTGCCGAGTTCAAGCAGCTCAGGCACGCGGCGACCGGCAACTGCGTGGACGTCGACGGCAACTCCTCGCGCAACGGCCGCAAGCTCGTCTCCTGGCCCTGCGAAGGCACCCGCAACCAGGCCTTCTGGTACGACCCTGCCACCAAGGCGCTGCACACCCAGCTGTCGCATGACCGCTGCGCCGACATCAACGGCGGCAACCTCGCCGCCGGCACCGCCGTACAGGTGTGGAACTGCAACGCCGGCGCCGCGCAGCGCTGGACCTACGACGGCGCGCGCCTGCACGCCGCCGACGCGCCGTCACTGTGCGCCACCTTCCCCGGTACGGCACGCGCCCTCGCCGACGGCCTCGTCCTGGCTGCATGCAACGGCGCCGACCAGCGGCAGGTGTTCACCTGGGAGGCCACGAAGGCGCTGACCTACACGCAGCTGAAGATCGCCGGCAAATGCCTGGACGTGCCGGGGTCCACGCCGTCGAGCGGCGCGAACCTGGTGCTGTACTCCTGCGACGGCAACGCCGACCAGTACTGGGCGTTCAACGCGGTCTCCGGCCAACTGCACAACCTGGCCGACCGGGGCATGTGCGCGGATGTCGAGGGCGGCACGATGGCGCAGGGCCGGCCGATCCAGGTGGCCAACTGCTCGGCGGCCATCGGGCAGTACGCGAACTCGATGCGGTGGAACCAGGCGGGCGACGGGTACGCCTCGCGCAAGGACGCGTCGTGGCTGATCGGCGCGGCCGGCACCGCGGACAACACACCCGTGACCCTGCAGCGGGCGGGCAGCTGGACGGCCGGCGAGAGCCGTACGCCCGATCCGTGGAAGTTCCTCACGGCGGACCTGTACTAGGTGATCGATGAGGCGTGAGACCTCCGGTAGAGGGTTCATCGACCAAGAAGAACCTGATACCGGAGGCCTCGTGGCCACCGGGACGCTCAGTGGGCGCTGCTGCAGCCGGCCCGGGAACGCGGCAGCACGAACCTCAGGAGAGGCGGGCAACTCGGAGAATCTGTCGCGCTGGGCGAACGCCGACTCAGGGGTTGGTCGCTACGGTGACGATCAAGCCAGAATCCCATCCGATTCTCCCCGGAGGCCGGAATCAGCGCGCAGGAGCTCGGCGGACTCCTCGTAGGCGTGGGCGGCGCGGGTGAAGTAGTCGAAGAGGACGTCGAGTTGCTCGACTGAATACCCGGCCAGGATGTCGCCGATCTCCTGCCGGGCCCGGGCCATGACCTGGTCGAGCTGGGCGGGCTTGCCGACTGGCTGGACGATCACCTTGCGGCGGTCGTCGGGGGCGGGGACGCGGCGAACGTATCCGGCCTGCTCCAGCCGGTCGATGAGCCGGGTGGTCGGCCCGGTGGTCAGCCCGGTGCGGCCACCCAGTTCGCCGGGCGTCATCGGGCCGGACAGCTCCAGGATGTTCAGCGCGTACAGATCCGTCGCACCGAGACCGCACGCCCTGGCGCTCGCGTGGCCGTGCAGCAGCACCGCGCTGAGGTAATGGCGGTAGATCTGGCCGGCGTCCAGCCGCTCCCGCGGAGTTGACACGTGATCCCCCACTCTCTAATCTCTTCCCTAGAGAAGATAAATCTTCAGAGAAGAAACTTCTTCCTTGAAGCTACCATGAGGAGGGAACGCCATGACCACCACCGACATCGCCGCCATCCGCGCCGTCCTCCAGCACAGCCAGGACGCCTGGAATCGCGGAGACGGCGCGGCCTACGGCGCCTGCTTCACCGATGACGCCACCGACGTCACCTTCGTCGGCACCGTCTACCACGGCGGCGCCGAGATCGGTCGCGCCCACCAGGCCCTGTTCGACAGCTTCCTCAAGGACACGCGGCTGGTCATGGAGATCCTCGACATCCGCCGGTACGGCACTGCCACCGCCGTCGCGGTCACCCGTGGCGAGGTCGTCAAGGGCACGCCCAAGAAGCTCGGCAAGCTCGCCACGTACACCGTCGTCCGCGACGTCGACGGCAGGTGGCGTATCGCCGCCGTACAGAAGACCAAGCATAAGGCGATCATGGAGGCCATCTCCTTCAAGTTCCAGCCCGCCACCAGGCCGTCCAGATAGAGCCCGCCGCACGAAACCGCGTTTCCGCGCGAGGCACGCTCAGACCAATGGGCGATTCATCCGATCTCGTGGCACACTGCGCGGATGGGGTTGGAGGTCGAGAGCCGGTCGTCTGATTCGCCGTACATCGAACGGGTGTGGCGGAGCCGGAGCTTCGCGGTCGATCAGATGGCCTCGGTGGCGACGCCGTACTGGGACCTGGTCTTCTGGGAGCACTGCGGCCACGTCAGCACGTCCGTCCAAGGGCCGGAGTCGACGGCGAGCACCGCCTCGGTGCCCGAGGACGCCACCTTCTTCGGGATCGTGTTCTCCCTCGGTAGCTCAATGCCTCACCTGCCGGTCCACGGGCTCGTGGACGGGTCCATCGTGATCCCCGGCAGCACCCGCAGGTCCTTCTGGCTGAAAGGATCCACCTGGCGCCGTCCCGACTACGACAACGCCGAGGAGTTCGTCCGACGGATGGTGCGCGAGGGCGTTCTCGAGCGAGACCCTGTCGTCGCCGCGGCCCTGGACGGCGACCCGCCGGAGGTGTCGGAGCGCACCCTCCAGCGGCGGTTCGCCGCGTCCACCGGACTCACCCGTGGCTCCATCCGGCGGATCGAGCGCGCCCGGCAGGCCGCGGTCCTGATCCAGGAAGGCGTGCCGCCCCAGGGGGTGATCGACCGGCTCGGCTACTTCGACCAGCCGCACCTGGCGCGGTCGCTGACCCGGTACGTGGGGCGCACCGCCACGCAGCTCAGCGACCGCGACCCGGCGAAACCGCTGTCGCTTCTGTACAAGACCTGAGCCCGCTTTACGGTCTACCTTCTTCCTCACCAACCCAGCGGTGACAAGGAGTCGGCCATGGCTAAGATCATTTCAAATTTCTTCATCGCTCTGGACGGCGTGGTCGAGTCCCCCGACCAGTGGCACTTCCCGTATTGGAACGACGAAATGGGCGCCGCCGTCCAGGCCGGCATGGCCAACTCGGCCGGCATGCTGATGGGCCGCAAGCTGTACGAGGAGTGGGCCGCCTACTGGCCGACCGCCGAGGGCGACGAGGAGATCTCCAAGATCATGAACGGCTCCCGCAAGTGGGTCGTCTCCAGCACCCTGGACAAGGCGGACTGGACCAACACCACCCTCATCCAGGGCGACGTGGCCGCCGAGATCCGCGCGCTCAAGGAGCAGGTCGACGGTGACATCCAGATGTCAGGCTCCGCGACGACCGTGCGCTGGCTGCTCGCCAACGGACTGCTCGACCAGCTCAACCTCCTCGTCCACCCCATCGCCGTCGGCCACGGGCAGCGCCTGTTCGAGGACTCCCCGACGCATCCGCTGAAGCTGGTCAAGTCCGAGACGTTCGAGACGGGAGTGCTCAACCTGAGCTACGTCCCGGCCGCCGGCTGACCTGCCATGCCGTAACGACCCCTCCGGTTCCCGGCCCGCAGGCACGTGATGTCTCTACGACCGCTGGAACCCTGTGCCCGCCAGCAGCAGGCAGCGGTCCAGAAGCTCGCGGCGGCACGACTGCACCCACCGCTCCCTGATCGAGTTCATCCGCGGCATCCGGATACCGGTGAGCGTGGCGTGCTCGATGACGGTCATGATGTTCTGGCGCTGCCCGTTGAGTGTGATGATCTCGATGAAATCGCAGGCCAGGAGGGCGTCGGCTGGCGAGCGCAGGAAGTCGGCCCA
This sequence comes from Nonomuraea sp. NPDC059194, assembly GCF_042754765.1. Classification (NCBI taxonomy): domain Bacteria; kingdom Bacillati; phylum Actinomycetota; class Actinomycetes; order Streptosporangiales; family Streptosporangiaceae; genus Nonomuraea; species Nonomuraea sp. NPDC059194. The sequence continues at coordinate 7,447 of NZ_JBHZBH010000020.1, forward strand.
CGTCGTGGACGCCCGCTCGGGAGGGGTCTCGGGGATCATCTCGGATTCTTCGGACCGCACTCGTCCACCCGGCGGAGGAATCGCGTCGAGACCCACCCGAACCAGCCGCTCGGCACGACTCAGTCCTTTCCGCCATGGGACGGAGGACTATGCGCCGGACGTGAATCGACTTCTTGAGCCCGACAGGGGAACCCCGAGGAATCGCACCTCGGGGCCGCCGACTACTCAGTGGTGTCCTTGGGGGGCATCGACCTGCGGCTGACCTGCATGGATGATTGATCGGCGCTATGCCGTCGGCACGTCCGGCGCCACAGACAGGGGCGGCGAGAGGTAGGGAAAGCCGAGGCGCAGCGTCCCCGTGGCCGAGTTGCTGCTGAGGCCCATCGGTACCGGTGTGTTGAGGACGAGTGCGAACATGACTTCAGGCGCGCAGTCCGTCAGCGTCCGACCGTTGCGCCGGGCGAAGCCGAAGTTCGCCGGGGTCCCGATCTCGTAGCGCAGGATGTCGGGGAAAATGAGGTTGCGCACCCGCTGGCCGTGATCCGACGGCTCGGGGTGGGTGCCCATCGCGCCTACCACTCCCGCGACCAGTTTCTCGACGAGAGGCCCGTAGATGATGCGATCCTCGTTCGGCTGGGTGGTGTTGTAGTCGCTGGAGCGCTGGGTGTCGTCCGGGTTGAAGATCGTGTTTATCAACGGCTGCGCGCAACGGTTGATCTGGCGCCAACCGCCGGCGTCGGTTGCGAGGACGCTCGTTCCCCAGAACCCGATGGAGGCCGCGCCGAACGTACTGTCCGGCACCTCGAGCACGATGGAGCTCACATTGGTGCCGGCGAAGACGTTCGCCGGATTGTCGCGGTCATAGCCGCTCAGGTCGAGCGGGCTTGAGGTCGCGACGGCCTTCACAACCGCTCCGATGACCGAACCCTCGATATAGAACGGCTCCGCGGCCGAGCCTGCCCAGACCCGCACACCAACCTCGCCGGTGATCTCCTCTTCGGTATGTCCCCGGGCCACGATCACCCCGGTGGCGTCTCGGTCACGGGCAGCCGGTCCCTCCAGCCTGTGGATCTCGATCGACTGGCGGCCATCGGGTTCGAGCGCACCGAATGAAGCCCGGAACGTGATGTCTTCGACTGCATCACCATCAGTATCGATCTTGAACTCGTAGAGAGCCTCAGGATGGAAACCGTCTTGCCCGGACAGCGGGTTGACATTGATGATGAAGACGGTTCCCAGTGTGCCCCGGAAAACGTATACGTCGCTGATGTCAAGGCGCTGGTCCTGGCGGGCAAGGGGGGAGTCCAGATGATGGGACATGCTTCTCCTCAGGAGTTATTGATGTACGGCAGGACTCCGCGCCTCCACGGAGGCCCGCAGGTAGGCATCACGTGTGCTAGATGACGGCCTGCGTCCACCAGACGATCTTGCCGAGGCCCATGGAAGCCCGGTAGAAGCCCCAATCTTTCGCCAGGGCGTCCACGATGATCAGGCCGCGATACTGCTCGTCGTCGCTTGTCGCCTGGATCAACCTGGGAGTCCGAGGGTCGGGATCAGCGATCTCGAAGCGCAGTGTGTCACTCGACTGGCCGATGTGAGCGTGGATGAATCCTGCGCGTCGCAGCTCGGGGCGCACGTGCATGGCGGCGTTCGTGGCGATCTCGGAAGCGATCAACATCGCGTCGTCGACGCTCTCCGCAGGCATTCCCCAGAGGAACAGGGTCTCTTCCACAGCTCGGCGGGCGGTGACCGGAGTAAAGCCCTCCAGGTGCCAACTGTAGGACGTATACCTTTCCTGAAGTGCCCTGATCATTACCACCGCCGAATAAGACAGTCCTCGGTTGCTCGTCATGGAGTTTCCGATCCTAGGTCGCCCAGGACGCCCGCTTCCGGTTTCTCTTTGCACAGTGACGCGTGCCGCCGGTTTCGCGCTGCCGAGTCAGCACGTCGTGCCAGCCGGGTAATGGGATGAGTTGCCCTCAGGCGATCTCCTGCTTCGGTGGCATGGCCCGACGATCGAGTATCCGGAAGGCGAGCACCATGTCGTACCGTGCGGACGGCGCGTTCAGAAGAGACCGTGCGAGGACGCCTTCGATGCGGACGAGGCGCTTGCGGGTGGCAGGCACGGACAGCCCCAGCACCGACGCGGTCATGTCCAGCCGGGCATTGCTGCTCAGCCAGGTCCGCAGCGTCTCCAGCAGACGCGGCTCGCCTTTACGTAGCGAGGACAGATGGGCCTGCGCCCAGTGGAGCGTCTCGGGCGTGTCGAGGAGGACGTCCAGAGTCACCTCATCAGGTTCGCTCATCGTGTGTCGCGGCGACTGATCGAGGAGCCGCAGTGCGAGCTGCAACTCCGACTGTGTCCTGAGATCGCTCAAGTCACAACCCAGCAGCCGTTCGATGTGGCGCAGCCGGGCAGAGAGGGTGTTGCGGTGGATCTTCAGCTGCTTCGTCGCTCCGTTGTAGAAGGCGAGCCACGACGCGAGGGTGGCCCTCAGTTCCTCGGAGTCGGGGTCCTGACGACGCTCAGGGCGGTAGACGAGCAGCGGCCGCAACGCTTTCATCGCCCACCGGCGGCCACCGGGGCCCAGGAGCGCCGTTATGTCCTCGCGGGAGCTGAACGTCGCGCAGCGCGCGGGAATGCCCCGGGCGACCGCCAACGCGTGAAATGCCTGTTCGTACCCCGCCGCCGTATCCCGTAGGGCCACTATCTGGCCTGCTCCGACGTAGCAGCCTGGCCGACTCGCCGCAAGCGTGCGCAGCGCTTGGTCCAGCGGGGCGTCCGCCTCTTCGGAATCGGCCGGAGCCAGCACGATGAGGTGGCGCGCGTAGACGGGACAGCGCACTATCCAGGCGCGGCCGCCGGTGACATCGGAGCACATACCGGCATAGTCATCTCTAAGTCCTGCCGGGCACTCCACGATGTACACGCGGGTGAAATCGGGAAGCCGCGAACCCAGCGCCTCGGTGACGCGCCGTGCCCCGTGGATATTGCCGAGCATGAGCAGGTGCAGAGCTGCCTCACGGCTGTGACCCTCTGCCAGATCGACCTGGCGTCCATGTCGACCGAGCTCCTCCACCCGCCATCGCAGCCAGAGAAGGCTCGCGGCATCGGCCACAAGGCTCCGCAGCGGCGACGGGAAGGGTGCCTCTCGGGCGACGACGAGAATCGCGCTGGGCTCCTCGCCGCCGATGGACAGGATGTGGGCCACCTGAGACTTCAGATAGACGGCGGCTGATCGGGTCCGCTTGGTGACGACGCGCTGGATGTCCTCGCCCGCCTGGGCGAGCAGCTCCACCGGCGCCTCAGGGAACGAGTACAGCGGCGTGCCGGTGGAGTCGACCAGTACCGCGTACCCGGAAATCTGCCGCGCCAGCCACCGCAGGAGACGACGGAGACCGTCCGGCTCCATCGCCAGTCGTTGCATCGCCTTCAGCTGATCGGCGTGCTGGCGGAGCTCACGCTGTTGTTCCTGCCGAATGACCGGGAAGATCCGGGCCCAGGCCTGCGGCACGTCGTCCGGGACCGTCAGCAGCGGAACGCCATATCGCCGGGCGGCCACCACCAACTCCTCCGGTACCCCATCGCATCCGGCGGAGCCGGCCAGAATCACACCGGCGACCCCTTCGAGATCCGGCCAACGGATGAGTTTCCCAGCCTTCTGCGCTTCTCCGGACCCCGCGTGATCTGCCACGGGCAGGATGAGCAGGACATTTCTCAGCGAGTCATTTCGGGCGGCGATCGCCGTGTCCATCGCCCAGGCCCCTTCGGCGACCGCCTCCACCGGGCGCTCGCCGTACCGGAGCGCATCCTCGCCGTCCACGAATCGCAGGCACAGCTCGGACCGCCTCACCAGAGCGCCGAGTGTTGGCATGTGCGCTCCTCCCCGGCACCGCCTGGACGCCTCCCGACGTACGTAGCAGCAGACCGCAACTGATCGCCGCAGTCATCTGCACAATGTTGCACAGTTAATGCCCATCATGCGGTGGTTTGGTGTTCCTGCCGTTGCTCCGTTCCGCCATCGTGCAGGCGCGGGCGATGCCCGGGATGCCGGCGGGATCAGGCGGACGGGGAAAGCGCGGCGGCGAGGAGATGCTGGATCAGGGACCGGAGCACCGATGCCGCGGAACGGGGATCCCGTGCGTCGCACAACACGATCGGCACGGTTGAGTCGAGTTCGAGTGCGGCTCGTACCTCTTCCGGCTCATAGGGAAACGCATCATCGAACTCGTTGACCGCGATGAGGAATGGAATGCCCCGATTCTCGAAGAAGTCGACGGCGGCGAAACATTCCTGCATCCGACGGGTGTCGGCCAGTACAACAGCACCAAGCGCGCCGGCGGACAGCTCGTCCCACATGAACCAGAAGCGCTCCTGCCCAGGCGTTCCGAACAGGTAAAGCACGATATTATGCTGCTGAATGGTGATGCGGCCGAAGTCAAATGCGACGGTGGTCGTCGACTTGTCCGCTGTCATGCTGAGATTGTCGATACCCACGCTGGCCGCAGTGATGAGTTCTTCCGTGCTCAGTGGCTCGATCTCGCTCGTCGCGCCGACGAAGGTCGTCTTTCCGACGCCGAATCCACCCGCGATCAGAATCTTGACCTGGGTGGGGAACGCCTCAGATTCGTTGTAGGCCATCGAGCAGCTTCTCCAGGAGAACTCGGTCGGTGACGTGGCTGGACGAAGGAGACGATGTCCAGGTGGATATGGCTCCACAGTCCACCAAATCGGCGAGGAGGACCTTGGTGACCATGACCGGAAGTCGCATGTACGCCGCCACCTCGGTCACCGAGATCGGCGTGCGGCACAGTTCGAGCACCTTGACGTGTTCCGGATCGACGTCCGGGTTACCCCGGCCCGTGGTGACCACCAATGAGAGCAGATCCAGTTCCACAGTCGGGCGGGTGCGGCCCGCGTTCACTGTGTATGGGCGGATCAGCGGGCCGGCCTCGTCATCGAGCCATACTTTGTCGTCACCGACTGTCATGTTCATCGGTTCTGTTGCCAGGGCCGGTCGCCGGCGGGCGGGTCGCTGTGTCCAGGAAGGGCCGGACGGCCCTGATCAGCCGAGCCATCTCAAGACCAACGACAGCCGGGTCGGCGCCGCCCCCCGCCAGCACCGCGAGAACCGAGTTGTAGCCGGCCCACGAGATGAACAGCTGGCTGGACTTGAGTTCAGCCACGACCTGGCGGACTTCGTTGCCGCCGTCGAATTTGGTACCGGCGCTCCGTGCCATGGAAAAGAGCCCGGAGGCGAGTGCCGCGAGATATTCCGAGCTTTCCCGGTCAAGGCCGTGGGTGGCTTTCATCATTCCGTCGGACGTCAGCAACACACTGCCACGAATGGCAGGGACCTCCTGGGACAGGCCCTTCAGTAGCCAGGCAAGATCCGGAGCCTGGTTTGAAGAGACGGCGCTCAATGGACGCTCCTTCTAGGTTTGTGATGTCCTACGAACCGGTGTTACCAGTCCCGTCTTTCAGGTCCTCGTCCTGGCCACTGCGCATCCCCTTCATGAATGCCGCCATCAGCCCGTGATCGTGGCCGATGTCCGCATCGTCGTCCTGGGGTGCGGGAGCGTTGAGGAGCTCGGGTGCCATGTTCTTCTGACGGCGACGCCTCGGCAGTTCCGGGCGTTGGCCGTGACCTCTCGGAGGGCCGAGGCCGGTCCGCCCGTCCGTTCGCCCGGCGGGCACACCGGCGCTCTGCTTCCTCCATGCCTCGGACGGACCGTCAAGGCGGACACCGGCATCGTGGTCGCCCAGCGCCGGAGTCTGCTGCACGGCGTTCTTTCCAGAACCGGAGAAAGGCATCGACGAGAGGGGCGGCGCGGGTTTGGCGGACTCGGGTGGCGTTGCCTGCGCTTCTGCAGCGATCAACTCATTCGGGATCACGACGATGGCCTGGGTGCCGCCGTAGAGGTTGGTCTGCAGCCTTACCACGATTTTGTGCCGACGTGAGAGGGCGGACACCACGAGCAGTCCGATGCGGCCCTCCTGCAGCAATTCGTTGACATCGATCCGATCCGGATCGGTGAGCAGGTCGTTCAGCCGATGCCTGGTTTCCCCAGGAATACCGAGGCCGCGGTCCTCGATCTCGATGGCCAAGCCGGCGGTAACGGCTTCCGCGCGGAGGATCACCTGCGTGTGCGGCGGCGAGAACTTGGTGGCGTTCTCGACAAGCTCGGCGAGCAGGTGGATGACGTTCGCGGCGGCGCCGCCGTCCAGAGCCCCCTCGACCGGCGGCATCACTTTGACGCGACTGTAGTGCTCGACCTCGGCGATGGCCGAGCGCATGATCTCGTACATGGTCACCGGCCTGCTCCACTGACGCCGCGAGGCGGCCCCACCGACCACAGCGAGGCTCTCGGCCTGTCGGCGCAGGCGAGTATTGAGGTGATCGACCCTGAACAGGCCCTTGAGCAGCTCCGGATCCTCGACCTGGTTCTCCAGCTCGTCGAGTCCCCTCATCGCCCGGTGGGTCAGTGACTGCATTCGCCGGGCAAGGTTGACGAAGACCTCGACTCGCTGCGCGGGACCACCACTGGGTTTCGGGCTCGCCGCGTTGATCACAGCGTTCCAGGCCTCGTTCTGAGCTTGCTGGAGTTCATGCGCGAGGAGCACGATGGGGTCGCCGGTCGCTGCGGGCCGGAGGTCGACGCCGCGTTGTGCGGGAGCCTCACCGGCCTCGATCCGCTCAGCCAGGCCCTGCAGTTCTTGCCGGCCACGGGACACCAGGAACCCCAGCTCGCTGAGCCGCCGCCGCAGGTCGTTGGCCAGGAAGGCCGAACGACCGGCTATCTGACGCTCGCGCTGAGTCGCCTTGTCCGCCGCGATGACAGTGGCGCACATGACCGCCACCGCCAGCCCGGCGATGACGGCCAGTATCGGCCAAGCCGTCAGCGACGGGGGTCCCGCCACGATCAGTGCCGCCACCGCGATCAGCCCCAGGCACGCCATCAAGACTGCGGGGAGGATGGAAATGCACAGATGGAAGGCACGACTGCTGATCGGAGGACGTCTACCGTGGCCGGATGGCCTGCCATCGCTTCCGACGTCATGGCGTTCGGGGGCAGCGGGAGGCAGGGGAGGCTCAGACATCGGCGTCCTTGGTACAGGTGATCGGTCAACAGAAGTCACCATACTGAGTCATCTGCACACATATCGATCAATCCGGCATTTAAGGTGATACAGCGTTCGGTCGGCAGGGGTTGACGCGGGAGTCCGCGGCTGGACCACAACCCCAACTGCAGGCCCAACTGCAACCTGCGGCGAGCCTCAGCAGGACGGAGTCGGCCACCAGTACTACATCCCTGGATCAGGGTGTGTCCAGTCAACGGTGCATCTCAAAGCGGGTACGGCTGCGCGAGGCGGCTGCCAGGTCTGCCCCAAGTTCGCGATCACCTACATATATCCTCCGAGCCGATGGCCGCGATCCACGATCGGGAACGGCCAGGTAACAAGACAGGAGCCTGTGATGAGCCTTCCCTCTGCCTTCCGCCTCGTGACTCCCATCGACGAGGAAGCGCCTCAACGCGCTGCCCGGCTCCAGGAGCTGGGCATCAGGGAGGAGCCCGACCCTGAGTTCGACGAGTTCGCCCGGGCCCTGGCCCACGAGCTGGCGGCGCCTTTCGCCATGGTCAACATCATCGGCCCGACGCGGCAGTATTTCGCCGGCTTGTATCCCTCCTCGCTCGACCGGGGCGTCGACGCGGCGAGGGATCCGCTCCGAACAATGGCCTGCGACCACGGTTACTGCATGTACGTGGTGACGAGGAAGCATGCGATGGCGTTGGACGAAGTGATGGACTATCACCTCTTCGCCGGCAACCCGGTGGTGGACGAGATCGGGGTTCGCGCCTACCTGGGCGCCCCGTTGATCGACCAGACGGGGACCCTGGGCACCATCTGCGTCGTGGACACCAAGCCTCACGACTGGGGCACGGAGGGGGTCGCGTTCATCAAGGCCCGGGCCGCAGAGCTGGTGGAGAGGATCCATCAGCGGGCCAGTCTGCTGAAGGGGCCCGGATACGCTCGGGATGCCGCCTCCGGGAGAGCGTGAGCGGCCGACGCACAGCGACCGCGGAGCAGCACGTCGCTCACAGCGCAGACCATGACCCGGCCACCGGCCAGAACCCGCCGGGCCTCAGACCCAGCCGCGCTCGGTCGCGTGCCGTCCGAGCTGGAGGCGGGTGACCGCGCCGGACAGATCCATCAGGTGGCGCACGCGGCGCTGCACGGTGCGCGGGGACAGGCCGAGCTGCTTGGCCACGGCCTCGTCGGTCAGCCCGGCGAACAGCAGGGCGAGGATCTTGGCGTCGGAGGCGGCGATCCCGCCCGGCTTCTCGCCGGGCGCGAGGTGGAGCGCCCCGGCCCGGTCCCACGCCCAGTCGAAGAGGCTGATGAGCGCGTCGAGCAGGCCGCTGGCGTGCACGACGACCGCGCCGGGCTCCTGCCCGGCGGAGGTGAGCGGCACCAGCGCCACCGACCGGTCGGCGATGACGAGCTTCATCGGCAGGGAATCCACCACCGCGATCTCCTCGCCCTGGGCGGTGGCCAGTTCGGCGCGGCGCAGGCCCCCCGGCTGGTCGAGCACGGCGCGTTCGATGATCACGCGGTAGCGCACGCCCCGCCGTACCGCGGCGTCTTCGGCGAGGTTCTCCTCGGCCGACATCACCATGGGGCTTTCGGTGACGAAGGCCAGCACCTCGTGCTCCGCGCCGCGCTGGAGCTGCTCGAACCGCTGCCGGGTGGCCCCGGCCCCGGTGACCACCTCGACCAGGTCGCTGACCGTGCGCCCGCCGGCGGCGCGGCGGTAGAGCTCGGTCAGCTCGGAGACCGCCAGTTCGGTACGGCGGAGCTCGTCGTGGCGCTGCACGAGCATCGCGCGCAGCGCCACGTCGGGAGCGGAGGCGACGTACCGATCGAGGTCGGCCCCGGACGGCGAGGCCAGCCCGAGTGACTCCAGGCGGCGCAGCAGGCTGCGCGTCTCGCCCTCGGCCAGCCTGAGCCGGTCGGCGAGCACCTCGGGCGCGGCGGCGCCCAGGTCGATCAACGCCCGGTAGGCGCGTTCCTCGGCCCGGTCGAGACCGAGCGCCCGGAGATCCACGTCGTCGCGAACTTCCTTCTGGGTCACGGGCGCCGAGTATGCCCGGTGCCCGTACTAATAGGAAACCTGCTAAGTGGACTGCCACTACGGCCCTGACCATGCACGACAGTGGAGTGGCAGGCTGGCGAGCAGGTTTCCTATTAGTAACGAACCGGCTACCTGACCGCGTACAGCCGCGAGACGACCTGCGCCAGGCCGTTGCCGTGCGCGTCCACCGCGTCGACGCGGATGGAGACGTGCTTGCCGGTCGCCGCGGCGTTGTCCACCTTGGCGACCCACTTGCCGTTCTCCATCGCGACCGGCACCTCGGTCCAGGCGGCCTGGTCGTCGTTCCAGACCGCCTGGTCGTCGGTGGCTGTCCAGGCTCGCACCTTGGCGATGCTGCCCGGGTTGTAGTCCACCTGTCCGCGCACGTCGAGCGTGACCGGGAAGCCGGTGAGGGGCGCGGCCGTGTTGCGGGTGTCGACCTCGGCGTCGTAACGGACGGTGAGGAACGGCAGGGCCGCGACCTCCTCGCCGGGCGGCCTGGTGGTGGTGAAGCGGTAGGACGTGCGGACCAGCGCGCCCTGGTCGCCGGTGGTCTCGGCGCGGAAGCGCATCATGGTGCTGCGCAGCTCGTAGGCGCCGTCCTCGACCAGGAACTGGCCGAAGGGCCACCCGCTGGACCCGACCTCCTTCCCGTCGCGCAGCAGCTTGAGGTTGCCGACGTCGCCGAAGTAGGCACCCGAGCCGAAGTGGCCGGGCTCGGCGTCCTTCCAGGTGGCCGAGGAGTACCCGATCAGGCCGGCCTGGCGTTCGGCGATGCGCGTCCCGGCCTGGTCGGAGGCGGGGAAGACGCCGTTCATCGAGACCATGCGGAACCAGGTGGTCTCGCGCTGCTGGCCTCGGGTGTAGACGCGGGGCAGGTCGTACCAGGTCTCGCGGAACAGCAGGTTGGCGCCGCGGTAGGTGATCTGGCGGAAGGTCTGGCCGGGCGAGTAGAGCGACAGGCGCTCGCCCGGCACGTTCGCGTCCACGGTGTAGGTGCTGAAGGCGGCGTCCGACCAGGGACGGTACAGCTGCATCAGGTCGCCGCCCGGCTCGTCGGCGGCCCTGCCGTACCAGCTCTCCTTGACCTGGGCGAGGTCGCGGTCGCGCACGACGCGGGCCTGCGAGCGGCCGACCCTGCCCTCCTCGACGAAGGCGAGGTTGTAGACGCCGCCGTCGAAGGTGGCGCGCAGGTGCTCGACCAGCTCGAAGCCGCCGGTGCGGGCCCTGTCGGTGGGCGCGGCGTAGTACTCGGCCTGGCCGGCGACCGCGCCGCCGCCGATCTGGTAGCGGTCCCACCAGCGGCCGTACTGCAGGGTGCCGCCCACGATGGTGCTGGGCCGGTCAGTGGTCGCGGTGATGCGCTGGGCGGTGCGCGCGTCGAAGACGACGGTCGTGTCCTTCGACAGCTCCAGCTCCGGGTCGCCCAGGTAGCTCAGCGTTTCGCCGCCGAAGACGAAGGCGCTGAGCGCGTAGCGGCCGACCGGCAGGGTGTAGCTCTGCTCGCCGGTGCCGTCGAGGTAGGTGCGGACGGCGGCGACCTCGTCGAGCGCGATGACGTCGAGGTAGCTCGGGGCCTCGGGGTTACCGCCGTCGCGGCCGGTGGCCTTGACGGTCAGGGTGACCTGCTCGGGCTCGGCCCAGAAGCCGACCGCCGTGGTGACGGAGACGCCGCGGCCGGTGGCCAGCACGCGCGCGCCGATCTCCCCGAACGCCTTGTCCTGGATGGGGACGCCGGCGTCGCCGGTCACCTCGACGCTGGCGGTGCCGTGCGCGGGCACGACGACCTGGTGGGCGCCGAGCTTGAAGGCGCGGGACGGCACGCGGTTGCCGCCCTTGCCCGCGACGTCGTCGATGCGGAGCTGGAGGCGGACCTGGCGGTCACCGAGGTTGGTGTAGACGATCTCCTTGGTCGCCCGCTGGCCCTTGGAGTGCGGCCAGGCCAGCGCGCCCAGGCTGACCGTGCCGGGGCCCTGGACGGTGGCGGCCAGGGCGCCGGGTACGGACAGCTCGCCCGCGCCCTGGGCGTAGACGCCGTCCTTGGCCCGCGGCTTGACGCCGGAGACGAGGGCGGCCTTGAGCTGCTGGGCGCTCCAGTCGGGGTGCGCCTGACGCAGCAGGGCTGCGGCTCCTGCGACGTGCGGGGCCGCCATCGAGGTGCCGGACATCTTGGTGTAGTGCATGCCGGCAACGCTGCCGAGCGCGGCGCCCACGATCTCCACACCGGGTGCGGCGATCTCGGGCTTGACCAGGTGCGCGGCGTCGGTGGCCGGGCCGCGGCTGGAGAAGGCGGCGGTCTTGCCCTCGGCGTCCAGCGCGCCCACGGTCAGCACGCCCTCGGCGCAGCCGGGCGAGGAGACCGTCTGGCGCAGCCCCTGGTTGCCGGCGGCCACGACGAAGAGCGTCTTGGCCTGCTGGGACAACCGCTGCGCGGCGGCGGCCAGCGGGTCGGTGCAGTCGGTGATCTCGGTGCTGCCCAGGCTCATGTTGACGACGTCGGCGCCCTGGGCGACCGCCCACTCCATGCCCGCGATGATCCACGACTCCTGGCCGTAGCCGCCCCAGTCGAGCACGCGCCCGGCCAGCAGCTTCGCGCCGGGAGCCATGCCCTTGCGCGTGGCGTCGGCGGCGCCGGTGCCCAGGATGGTGGAGGCGACGTGGGTGCCGTGGCCGATCTCGTCGGCGGCGCTGCCGAGGCCGGTGAAGTCCTGCTCCCCGGCCAGCCGACCGCGCAGGTCGGGGTGCTGGGGGTCGTGGCCGGAGTCGAGCACGGCGACGGTCGTCCCGCTGCCGTCGAAGCCGGCGGCCCATGCCTGCTCGGCCCCTGTCTGGCCGACGCCGGTGCCCGGGTCCAGGTCGAAGCCCTTGACCTTGCCGTCGAGCCAGATCTTGGACTGCGAGCGGGCGGCGGTCAGGGCGTCGAAGAACGCTCCTGTCTCCTTCTTTTCGACCTGTACGGCTGCCGCCCCCGAACCGAGCGGGGTCGCGACGGCCGAGTAGGGCAGTGCGGTGGCGCCCTGGACGATGAGCGGCACCTTGGTCGAGCGGGCATCGTCGTAGCCCTGGCGTACCAGGCCGCTGATGTTGAACAGGCGCTCGTCGAGCCGTCCGGCGGCGATCAGCCGGGCGGCGCTGCGCGGCACCACGTAGAGGTCGTCGCCGTCCTGGCGGGTGGCGTAGGGCTCGTCGGTGTACAGGTGCACGGCGGTCTTGCCGTCGGCTCCGGTGGTGAGTTCGGCGCGGTCGCCGGTGATCAGGGTGACGCTTGCGGTGCTCGCTTTGTGGCCCTGGAGGCCGGGAACGGGGGCGGCGGTGGGGGATGCCGGGTCCGCGATGGCGGGTCCGGCCATCGGGATGAGCGCGGCCATGGCCAGCGCCGACACGCCAAGGCGCGTCCGCAGTGACATGGGGGCCTCCTGGGGGGAGTCGGGTGATCGCGGCAAAGATCTCAGAGAACCCATGTGTCGCGAACCGCCAAGCCCTGACGAGATCACGACTTGTCAGGTTCTCGTCAGGAGGATGGTCAGGGGAGGCGGCGGATCTCGGGCGCCGTTAGGCGACTCAGTGCCGCTCGGCGTGCCCGTAGCGGGTTCGACCCCGCGGCTTGTACACCGACAGCACCGCGGCCACGAGCAGGAGAAGCAGCGCCAGCACGGCGTGGAGCACGACGGATGGGCTCCGGAGCATGCCGGACGACGGCGTCTGCGCCGCCACACGTGCCAGATAACCAAGCGTCTGCGTGTACATCAGCAGGACGACGATGGCACCGAGGTTGATCAGCAGCTTGAACACGACCCAGTAGTGCCGGAACAGGCCCCACACGCTGCCCAGGGACTGGACGATCCCGGTGAGGAGTGACGCCACGGCCAGCGGGACGAGGGTGTACCAGGCGGCGGGCTCCATGACGAGGTAGGCGGCCCGCACGGTCCGCGCGTCCGGTGCGGTCAGGCCGATGAGCGCGAGGGCCAGGAAGACGACGACCGCGCCGAGCCACCCGACCGACGACGTGACGTGCGTGGTGAGCACGAGTTTGCGGATGGGGGGCGACATGGTTCTCATCGGCCACCGGGTTCCGTGGCGACTCCGTCCCCGCCGCCATGGGACCCATGCCTACCGGGGCCGTGGTCACCACCCATGAGCAGCAGAACGACGAACAACAGAACGAGAACGGCGGTGATGACTCCTGCGACCTTCACCCAACGCGGTGTGCCGGTGTCGCCGGAGCCAGATGGATGTGCCATGCGAATGACCTCCCGCATCCTGGGGCTGCTCATTTTACGAAACACTATGTCTACGTCATTACACAATGTCTCGATGGCGTCGTCGCGTAAACTACTCCCCGTGCCCAGGCTGTGGAACGAGACGATCGAGGCGCATCGCCGCGACGTACGGGAGGCGATCCTGGACAGCACCGCGGCGCTCGTGGCGGAACACGGGCTGCGCTCGGTGACGATGTCGCAGATCGCCGAGAAGACCGGCATCGGCAGGGCGACCCTCTACAAGTACTTTCCCGACGTCGAGGCGATCCTGTTCGCCTGGCACGAGCGCCAGATCACCTCCCACCTCGGGCATCTCGTGCACGTCAGGGACCAGTCGGGCGACGCCGGCGACCGGCTCGCGGCCGTGCTGGAGGCCTACGCGGTCATCTCGCGCGAGTCCCAAGGCCGGCACGACCCGGCGCTCATCGCGCTCCTGCACCAGGACCAGCACGTCGTACGAGCGCAGCGGCAGCTTTTCGACCTGGTGCGGGACCTGCTCGCCGAGGGTGGGGCGGCCGGGGTGCTGCGGGACGACGTCTCCCCCGACGAGCTCGCGACCTACTGCCTGCACGCCCTGTCGGCAGCCGGCGGCCTGCCGTCCGAAGAGGCGGTCCACCGGCTCGTCATGGTCATCCTGTCCGGGCTGCGCCCGGCAAGCTGAGGCGCCGCTTTACTATCCGCGCTAGTAAGGCGGCCCGTCGGGCATCGCGGTCGCGATGCCCGACAGGCCCACGTGTGTCAGGAGCCCACGACATCGCACCCGGCGGCATCGATCGCCGCCTTGACGAGGTCCTCGTCCAAGGGGCCGTCGGTCAGGACGCTGATCTTCGCCTCCCTCGGGTTCATGTCCACGCCGACGACACCCGGCACCTGGATGAGCTCGGCCTTGATGCCGGCGAGGCAGTGGCCGCAGCTGTCCGGAGACAGCCCCGTGACGATGTAGGTGACCAGACTGTAGGCAACGGTGATCATCCCGTTCCTCCTTGCGCTCCATGCGTACGAAGATCAGGCATATGACTCGAGTCCGCCCTCGTGAGAGATCTTCGCGGAGTTGGAGCGCTTCGCGGGGCCGCAGCGGCTTCGGGGTCACGCCATGGCGAGAAGAGGACACCTCCTACTGTTGGTCGTATGTCTGATCAGACTGACTTCCCTCACGTGGACGACGATCGCCATGCCCAGGCCCTGTACCAGCGCATGCATGCCAAAGGCGAGTCGCTCGCCGCCGCGTCGGCCGTACTCGGTCTGACCCCGGCCGAGGAGTCCCGCGCACGGAACCGGCTGGTACGGCTCGGCCTGCTCAATCCCGAGTCGGAGCTGACCGTCGAGACGACGACGGCCCTGATGCTCAGCCTGGAGCACGGCCACCGGGCCCTGGACAAGCTCGTCGAACAGCACGTCATGACAGCGGCCGTGGCCAGGAACTACCTGGGGCTTGCGCCCAGGGACGGCGATGACGTTCACGTGGAGTTCTACGCGCGCGAGGAGCACGCGACGCGGCTCGCCCAGCGGCTGGACGATCTGGCCGCGACGGTACGGCACGAGGTCGTGGCCCTGCACCCGCCGGCGAACTGGGATCCCCGCAGAATCGCGGTCGTCCACGAACGCGACAGGATCCAGGTGGCCAAAGGTGTCCGCGTGCGGTCGATGCACGCGCAGATCGCGCTGGCCGATCCCCCCATGCGGGAGCTCCTGCGAGCGCGGGCGGCGCGTGGGATCGAAGTCAGGATCGCCCCGGTCATTCCCACCAGGATGTTGGTCTACGACCGGCACCTGGCGATCGTCCAGGCCGATCCGGACGACTTGACCGCAGGAGCGGTGCTGATCCGGAGCCCCAACGTGGTCAGGTCACTGGCGGCGATCTACGACTACCTCTGGATGACGGCATCCGAGCTCGACGACGTGCCCCGCTCTGCCGACGGCAGCACGCTGACGGAGCAGCAACGCGCGGTGCTCCGCATGCTGGCGGAGGGGGCGAAGGACGACGCCATCGCCCGCAGCCTCGGTGTGTCGACGCGTACGGTGACCCGGGTGGTCGGCGAGCTTTCCGCGATGCTCGGGGCGGGCAGCCGTTTCCAGGCAGGTGTGCGCGCCGCCCGGCTGGGCTGGCTGGACTGACTGGCCGAAGTCAATGCCGGTAGATCCGCCGGGCGGCTGTTACGGCCCCGGCGCCGAGCACGATCCCGCCCGCCATGGTGGGCACCCAGTCACCCAGCCGCACGTACGGCGTCTCCTCGACGGACAGCGGCACGTCCACCACGAACGCGCCGCGGTACTCGGGCGGGTACCAGGCAAGCCGCCTGCCGCGCGCGTCGAACGCCGTCGAGGTGCCGTCCAGCTCGACCAGCACCGCCGGCCGGCCCGACTCGACCGCCCGCAGCGCCTCGAAGCTCGCCTGCTGCGCGTGCGCCCAGCTCCCGTGGAACGTCGTGAGCGACCCCTGCGTGATCGTCACGTCCACGCCCCTGCGGGCCAGGCCGCGCCGCAGGTCAGGAAAGGTCGACTCGTACGAGATCAGCGGCCCCACCCGGCGGCCGGCCACCTCGAACACGACCAGCCCGGCACCGGTCATCCGGTCCTTCTCGGCCGCCTCGGTATGCCCCGCGATCCAGCCGAGCACCGGCCGCAGTGGGATGTACTCGCCGAACGGGGCCAGCCGCTGCTTGACGTAGGTGTTCACGACCCCGTCCGGCGTGTACTGGTAGGCCGCCTTGGCGATCCGGCCGGAGGAATCCTCGGCGTCCACGTTCACCAGCAGGTCGGCGCCTACCTCGGCGGCTGCTCGGCGCAGCAGGCGGTCCAGGTCCGGGCGCCGGGCGGGGTCGAGGCCGACGCTGCTCTGCCCCCAGACCACCACGTCGGGGTCACGGCCGGCGAGCTCGCCGGTCAGCCGGAGGTGCGCGGCCACGCGGCGCTCCGGACCGGGCACGGGGCCCGGCTGCACGCCCCCCACGCGCATGACACCCGTCACGACGGGCTCGGGCCGTACCAGCCCGAAGCACGCGGCGAGCGCGGCCATCATGACGGCGGCTCCCCCGCCGGCCAGCCGGGCCCGCCGGCCCGCGTCCGGCAGTACGGCGATCGCGAGCCCGACGTTGACCGCGACCAGGGTGAAGCTGAGCAGCCACACCCCGCCGAGCGCGGCCAGCCCCAGCACCGGCCGCACCTGCCACTGGCTCGACCCGAGCAGCCCCCACGCCCCGCCGAGGTGGTGCCACGAACGCAGCGCCTCGACGGCCACCCACACCGAGGGCAGCACCAGCATCGTTACCGCCGCCCTGGCTGGAGAGACGCGCCGCAGCAGTCCGTACGCGACCAGCCCGAACGGCACCCACACCAGCCCGATGACCAGCACCGCCAGCGGCCAGAACACGCCCAGGAACGGCAGCACCCAGTGGTGCAGCGTCCCGAAGAAGCCCGCCGACGCCCACCAGCTCCGCCACCCCGCCTCGCGGAACGTCCCCGCGCCGGCCACCAGGAGCAGGAACGGCACGAGGCCGAACCACGCCCACCACCAGGCGTTCACGGCGGGGAAGGCGAGGGCCAGGCACGCGCCGGTCAGGGCGGCCAGCAGGCGCGGGCCCCAGCGGCGCGCTACGCCCGCGCGCTCGGCCGTGACGGTGACGGACGCGGTCGACACACCGCCCCGCTACCCCGCCCAGCGCCCGCCACCGCCTACTCGGCTTTCTTCCAGATCTGGCTGCGCAGGTCCGTGCCCCTGATCACCTGGACCCGCCACGGTTCCAGCCGCAGCACGTGCAGCTTCGGGTCGTCCGGGCCGGTCCAGAAGTTGCCCAGGTTGTAGCCCGCCCCTCGGGGGCTGGTCTTGCGATACAGATCCCATACGCGCCGCTTGACCTCGATGTCCTCCACCCATTCCGCGACCGTGTCGACGCTCACCGCGTTCTGCCGCGGCGTCCAGTACGAGAACGTGGTGTGCGGGTTCCCGGCCAGGTGAGCCGCCTTGACCGGCGTCTTGTAGGTCGCCAGCCAGCCCAGCGGCTCGCCGTCCACGACCTCCCAGATCGGGATGAGCACCCGTGCCCGCGGGCGGCCCTTGCTGTCCACCGTCGTCATGGTCGCGTAGACGATGTCGCCGATGTAGGCCTCGAAAGCGTCCTGGATCTCGCTGAACTTCGTCATGCCGTCTCCTCCAGCACCACCACAGGGACCTCGCCCCGTGCCGCGTCCGCGTAACGCTGGTAGACCGGCTCGCCGGCCACCAGCTTCTTCCACAACCGCCGCCGCTCCGCGCCCCGCGCGGTGTGCGCCCGCACGTGCACCGTCCTGCCGTCCACCTGGACCTCGGCGTCCGGGTGGGCCATCAGGTCCCGGTACCAGCCCGGCAGGTACGGACCCACCTCCGAGCCCGGCCCGACGAGAACCAGGTGCCCCTGGTCCGCGCCGTACAAGTGGGTCGTCGTCCTCGGCCGCCCGGTCTTGCGGCCCACCGTCGTGATCACCAGGTCGTTACTCATGACCGCAGCATCGCCGAGGCGACTCCAGATTTCCTTCGGACCCTCTCTAGGCTCGGCCGAGGTGCTCCACAGCGCCTGTCATCAGCTCCCAGAAGCGGTCGCGGTGCAACGTGAGGCCGACATCGGCGTTGGGCGCCCAGCCCATGCGGCCGTGCAGGTCGACGACCGTCGCTCCCCGGGTGTGCGCGCCCTCGACCTCGATCCGGACGGGGGCGCGCACGCAGTCGACCACGCTCCGGTCGATCACGTAGGCGACCGCGACAGGGTCGTGCAGCGGCGGTGCGGGGAAGTCCCACAGCCGCCGGTAGGTGCTCGCGAAGAAGGTCATCAGTTCCGCGCACACCTCGCCGAGCTGGGTGCCCATCCCGCGGAAGCGGGCCACCACGTCCGGGGTGACCAGCGCCTGGTGGGTCACGTTGAGGCCGTGGAAGGTGATCGGCAGGCCGCTCGCCAGCACCTCCGCCGCGGCCTCGGGATCGACGTAGATGTTGAACTCCGCGTACGGCGTGTGGTTGCCGCGGGAGGTGCTGCCGCCCATGACGACCAGCTCGCGGATGCGCGACACGTCCTCGGGATGCCTGCGCAGCAGCGTCGCGACGTTCGTCAGCGGCCCGACGGCGACGATCGTCGTCGGCTCCGAGCCTTCCACGAGCACGCGGTGCATGAGGTCGACCGCGTGCTCCTCGGCCAGGGGCACGGTCGGCGGGCCGAACACGGGGCCGTCGAGCCCGCTCTCGCCGTGCACGTCGGCCGCGATCTCCAAAACACCCGACAGCGGCCGGTCGCAGCCGGCGGCCACCGGCACGTCGGTGATCCCCGCCAGCGTGCACACCCTGCGGGCGTTGAGCGTGGTCTTGTCCAGGGTCTGGTTGCCCGCGACCGTGGTGATGGCCTTGAGGTCGACGGCCGGGTGGGCGGCCGCCAGCATGATGGCCAGCGCGTCGTCGTGTCCCGGATCGCAGTCGAGGATGAGCGGTGTGCTCATGGTCAGGCCTCACCTGACAGCCAGCGGACCGCCCGGCCGAACAGCACCCGGTAGCCCTCCCAGGCGATGAACTCCTCGGGGCACCAGTGAGGCCCGATGTCCGAAGCCCAGGCCAGGGTACGGCCGCGCCCCACCTCGCGTACGGCGAGCAGCGGGTCGTCGCCCACGGCTGCGATCAGCCGGGCCCCGTCCGGCAGGGTGAAGCGGTTGTAGCCGAGCAGGTCGGGCCACGTCGCCTCCAGCCCCTCGACGAGGCGGTCGGTGGAGTCGACGACCTTGGGCGTCACGCCCTCCGGCGTCTCGACCCTGTCGTCGTAGGGCGCGATGACGGCCGGGAGCACGCGTTCGACGGCGGTGCCGTGGAAGGCCGCCTTGGCCTCGATGCCCTGGAAGGACAGGTACCCGCCGGCCATGGCGAGCCCTCCCCCTTGCTCGACCCACTCGGCCAGCAGCTTGAGCCGGTTGGGGTAGCGCCTGCTCGACAGCCAGGTGTCCGGGTGCAGCAGGATGCTGTTGGCTCCGATGTCGGACAGCAGCACGACGTCGTAGGCCGACAGTTCGTCGAGGGAGCCGGGGAAGTGCTCGGGCACTTCGTGCGCCGGCAGGTGCACCACGTCGATGCCCTCGGCGCTCAGGGCATCGCGCAGTGGCCCGACTCCGGTGTGGTAGGTGGTCGTGGTGAAGGAGTCGAAGCCCTTGTAGTGCGTGGACTCGCTCACCCACGACTCGCCGGCGATGAGGACGCGGGTCATTCGGTGTCTCCTTTCGCGGCAGTCTCGAAGACTGACCGGGGATTGGCGACGAGCAGGTGGTCGGTGTCGTCCGTGGTGAGCCCGTGCCGGTGCAGGCGGGGCACGAAGCTGTGGAGCAGGTGCGCGTAGCCGCGCCCGCCGTACCGGACGAGCATGGTCTTGAGGAAGACGTCCTGGGAGAGCAGCAGGCGGTGGCGGTAGCCGTACCGGATGAGCCTGGCGACGGCGCGGGCGTTCTCCTCGTCGCAGGGGGACTGGCCCTCGCCAGGGAAGTGGTAGTCCATTCCGCACATGTCGTATTCGAGCCAGGCGCCGCGATCGGCGAGTGAGACCTGGTGGTCGACGTCGTCCAGCGAGGGGTTCAGGTGGCCGAGCACGGTGGCGTGGAGCTGTCCGCCCTCCTCGGCGACGACGTCGAGGACCCGGTGGCCGTGCCGTACCCAGCCGGGAAGGTGGATCGAGAGCGGCACGCCGGTGCGCGCCTGCGCGCGGGCGGCGCCGCGCAGCACCTTCTCCTCCGCGGGGCTGAACGCGGGTGAGATGCCGATCTCACCGATCACGCCCGGCCTGATCCCGTCCACGCCTTCGCCGAGCTCCTGCTGGATCTCGGCGGCGACGTCCTCGGCGGACATCGCGCGGACCCTGGCGGGATGGGCGCGCTCCAGGTAGAAGCCGCAGCCCATGACGACGTTGAGGCCGGTGGCCCTGGCGATCCCGGCCAGTCCACGCGGGTCGCGGCCGATGCCTGGCGGGGTGACCTCGACGATCGTTCCTCCACCCCGTACGGCGAAGCGGGCGGCCTCCTCGGCCGCGAGGTCCGCGTCGTCGAGCGAGACGTTGTGCCGTGACAGGTAAGGATCCTCGCGCAGCCGGCCGAGGAACTCGATGCGGACGGGTTCCCCGGCGATCCGCTCCCCCTCGGTGTCGCCTGGGGCGGGCGGGTGCCAGGCCGCCGCGCCATTGTTGAGCAGGTGCTCGTGGAACAGCGTGACACCGAGCTCGCTCGCGGGCACCGCGCCGAGCACGGTCTGCACCAGGACGCTCATTTCTTGGCGATCCCGAACTTGGCCCACAGCTTGGTGTTGCCGAAGATCGCGAGCAGCAGGATCGAGCCCTGCACGATCTGCACGTAGAACGGCGACACGTGGAGCAGCACCAGGCCGTTGGCGATCACGCCGAGGGTGAGGGCGCCGAGGATCGTGCCGAGCATGGAGCCCCTGCCGCCGAACAGGCTGGTGCCGCCGAGGACCACCGCTGTGATCACTTCGAGCTCGAAGCCCACCCCCGCGTTGGAGGACCCTGACGCCAGGCGGGTGGCGATCAGCACGCCCGCCAGGGCGGCGGCGACCCCGGTGAGCACGAAGACGACCAGGCCGACCTTGCGGATGTCGACGCCGCTGCGGCGCAGCGACTCGGCGTTGGAGCCGAGCCCGACGACGTACTGCCCGAACGGCGTGCGGGTCAGGACGAACCAGCCGGCGAGGGCGATGACGATCGCGAGGATCGCCGGGATCGGCACGCCGAGCACCCGTCCCTGGCCGAGCTCGGTGACCCACGCCTCGGTGGTGATCGGGGTCGAGTATCCCTCGGTCGCCCGCAGGGCGGTGCCCCGGATGATCGACAGTGTGGCCAGGGTGACGATGAACGAGGGCAGCCCCTGATAGGAGGAGAACCAGCCGTTGACCGCCCCGACCACGGCGCCGAGGGCGAGCACCGCGAGGAACGCGAGCGTCGGGTCGACCCCCTTGGCCAGCAGGATCGCCAGCAGGGAACCGGTGAGGGCGACGACGGAGCCCACCGAGAGATCGATGCCCGCCGTGGTGATGACGAACGTCATGGCCACGGCGACGATCAGCGTGGGCGCGATCTGCCGGAGGAGGTTGAGCAGGTTGCCCCCGGTCATGAAGCGGTCCGCGGTGACGGAGAAGAAGATCAGCAGCGCGATCAGGACCGCGGCGATCGCGATGACCTGGACGTGCCTGGCCAACTGGGCGCGGAGCCTGGCCGAGCGGGTGTCGAGGATCCGCCCGCTCGGGGGCCTCGGGGGCCTCGGGGGCGTGGTCGTGGAGGTGCTCATGCCGCCCGGTCCTTTCCGTCATGGCCGACGATCTCGGTGACCAGGCGCTCCAGGCTGGTGGACCGGGCGTCGAGGTCGGCGCGCAGGGTTCCCTCGTACATCACGCACAGCCGGTCGCAGACCTCGAACAGGTCCTGGAGCCGGTGCGTGATGAGGATGACGCTGACCCCGCCGTCGGAGATGTCCCGGATCAGCCGGAGTACGGTCTCCACCTCGCTGACGGCCAGCGCGGCGGTCGGCTCGTCCATGATCAGCAGCTTGGGGCCGAAGGTGACGGCACGAGCGATCGCCACGGCCTGCCGCTGGCCGCCCGACAGGTCGCGCACGGGCAGGTCGGTCAGCAGGATGCGGATGTTGAGCGCGTCGAGGTGCTCGCGCGCCTCCTTGTGCATGCGCCGCTTGTCGAGCACGGTGCCGCCGAACTTGCGCGGCTCCCTGCCGAGGAACAGGTTGCCCGCGACGTCGATGTCGTCGCACAGCGCCAGGTCCTGGTAGACCATCTCGATGCCCACCTCGTGGGCCTCGCGGGGCGAGGAGAAGGCCACCTGCTGTCCGTCGAAGAGGATGCGCCCCGCGTCGGGCTCGACCGCGCCCGCCAGGATCTTCATCAGCGTGGACTTTCCCGCCGCGTTGTCGCCGACTAGTCCGAGGACCTCGCCCGGCCCGACCCGCAGCGTCACCCCGCGCAGCGCGTCGACCATGCCGTAGCGCTTCTTGATGTCCTGCATCAGGACGCGGTCGGGAGTCTCTGTGGTGGTGGTCATGCCGGTTCAGCCCCCGAAGATGCCGCGGAACTTGTCCACGTTGTCCTTGGTCACGATCGTCACGGGGACGTCGATGCGCTTCTTGGGCGCGGCGCCGCCGATGATCGCCTTGGCCTCCTTGACCGCCTCGTAGCCCTCGGTCCTGGGGTCCTGCTGCACCACTCCGGCGACGAAGCCCGCGTCGATGCCCGCGATCGCCTCCTTGGTGAGGTCCCAGCCGAAGACGCGGATCCGGTCGCCGACCCGCTGGGAGTTGACCGCGGCCACGGTGCCGAGCAGTGCGGGCTCGCCGGTGGCGTAGACGGCGTTGAGGTCCTGACGGGAGGTGAACAGGTTCTCGGCCGCGGCGAGCGCGGCCTCCTGACGGTTCTGGCCGTCCACGGTCTGCACGATCTGCGCGCCGGCGGCGGTGACGGTCTTGACGAAGCTGTCCTTGCGGACGTTCTGGATGAAGGAGTTCAGCGCGCCGACGACACCGATCTTGGGAGCGGCCAGGTTCTGTCCCTTCGCCCACTCGTTGACGAACTTGCCGATCTGCTCGCCCGCCTTGGCGTTGTCGACGCCCACCTGGGTGTCGACGGCCGGTGAGTCCACGATGGCGTCGACAGCGACGATCTTCACGCCCGCCTCCTTGGCGGCCTTGATCGCAGGCTTGACGCCCTCGACGTCGATCGCGACGACGATGATGGCGTTGAACTGCTGCTGGACGAAGTTGTCGATGGCCTGGTTCTGCTTCAACGGATCGTCGTTGGCGTTGAAGATCGTCAGCTCGACGCCCGCCTCCTTGGCGGCCTGCTCGGCTCCCTGGTTCATCTGGTTGAAGAAGACCGCCTGCTGGTTGATCTGCACCAAGCCGACCAGTGGTCTCTCGGGGCTGGATCCCCCGCCTCCGCAACCGGAGGCGAGCAGGGCGGTCGCGGCCAACGCCGCTACGGCGTGGAACAGGCGCATGACACGTTCCCTTCAGCGATCGGAAAACGTTTGTCCGATTTGCCCGCGAGATTAACTACCCATTTTTCGTCGCGTCAAGACTCTTCTACCTGCTGTTTCTCATCATTTGCCGGAGTTTGGGAGTAGAATCGGGCAGCATTGCAAGCCGAGAACTCCTCGTCGGCACTCCGACGAGCCCTACGGTTAGGCAAACGTTATCCCGATGATCGTCACCATCCGTGAAGTGGCCGCCCACGCCGAGGTCTCCGTCTCCACGGCCTCTCGCGCGCTGTCCGGGAGGCGCAAGGTGTCCCCCGAGATCGTCGCTCGCGTGGTCGCCGCCGCCGAGCACCTGGGCTACCGGCCGAACGCCATCGCCCAGGCGCTGCGCGACCAGACCACGCGCACCGTCGGCATGGTCGTGCCCAGCATCACCATTCCGTTCTTTCCCGAGATCGTGCAGGCCGTGGAGTTCGAGCTGCAGCGTTCGGGCCGCGAGCTGATCCTGTGCGACTCCCAGTACGACCCCGACATCGAGGCGCGGCGGCTGCGGGTCCTCATCGAGCGCAAGGTCGACGGCCTGATCATCAGCCCCTGCCACCTGGAGCGGAGCCGTACGGCCGTCGCGGAGGCGGCCCGTGCCGTCCCGCTGGTGCAGCTCGACAGGTACGTCGAGGGCGGCGTCACCGACTGGGTGGGAGTCGACGACGAGACCGGCATCACGCTCGTCGTGAACCATGTCATCGCCGGTGGCGCCCGCGACCTGGTCTTCGTGGGATCCGAGCTGGACAACTCCTCGGCACGGCTACGGCTGGCGGCCTTCGAGAGGAGCGCGCGAGCGGGCGGGGCGCGGATCGCGGACGTGCTGCTGGGCGAGTTCAGCGTGGCGTGGGGACAGCAGGCGGCCGAGCGGCTCCACTCCGATGGGCGCCTTCCCGACGCGGTGATCTGCGGCAACGACGAGATCGCGCTCAGCCTGCTGCGCGGCCTGCGCTCGCACGGCGTGCGCGTGCCCGACGACGTCGCGATCACGGGGTTCGACGACATCGGCTACGCGCAGCTGTCCCACCCCGCCCTCACCACCGTGCGCCAACCGCGCGAGCAGCTCGCCCATGAGGCCCTGCGCGTGCTCACCGAGGCACGGAGCGGGCACAGCTCCCGGCGGATCGCCATCGCGCCACAACTCGTCGTCCGCGAGACGACCCGACCGGAAGGGCCGTCATGAACGCTGTCGACCTCACCCGTGAGCTGATCCGCCTCGACACCGTCGCCGGCGGCGAGCAACGGGCCGCTGAGCTGGTCGCGGGCCCGCTGGCCGAGGCCGGCTACACGATCGAGCTGTACCCTGCCGCTCCCGGACGGGCAGGCCTGGTCGCCAGGCGCGGAAGTGGTGAGCGTTTCATCACCCTGTCAGGGCACCTCGACACGGTTCCGTTGGGCGGCAGCCGGTGGCGGCACGATCCGCACGCCGGCGAGCTGGACGGCGACCTGCTGTACGGCAGGGGCGCCAGCGACATGAAGGCGGGCGTGTCGGCCCTCGTCACGGCGGCGGAGCGGTGTCCGGCGGACACGCCGGTCCAGGTGGTGCTGACGTGGGGCGAGGAGACCGGCTGCGAGGGCGCCGCGGATCTCGCGGCCAGGGGTGCGCTCGCCCCCGCCGCGGTCCTGCTGATCGCCGAACCCACCGCCAACCGGGCGGTGCCGGGGCACAAGGGTGCGCTGTGGCTGCGCGCCACGACGTACGGCGTGGCCGCGCACGGCTCCATGCCGCAGCTCGGCGACAACGCGATCTACAAGCTCGCCCGTGCCGTGACAGCCGCCGAGGGCTTCCAGTTCGGCACAGAGCCCCACCCCTGGATGGGCGCGCCGACGCTCAACGTCGGCACGATCGCGGGCGGGGCGGGCATCAACGCGGTGCCCGACCGGGCGGAGGCGACGATCGACGTGCGCACTGTCGCGGGGCAGGACCACGCTTCCATCCGCGCGGACCTGGCCGGGTCGCTGCAGGTCGAGTTGGAGGTGCTGCTGGATCTCCCGCCCGTGTGGACGCCCCCGGAGGACCCGTGGGTGGCCAGGCTGGTGGCGGCGGGGGAGCCCGCGCGGGCGGCCACGTTCTTCACCGACGCCTCGGTGCTGCGGCCGGCCCTCGACGACCCGCCCACCGTGATCTGCGGGCCCGGCCAGCCCGACCAGGCGCACGTCACCGACGAGTACTGCCGCGTGAGCCTGATCGAGGACGCGGTCCAGCTCTACCTGTCCGTTCTCGACGCGGGTGGGCGCGGCGGTCTCCACCGCGCCCACGAGGAGATCAGGCGTTTGCGCTGACCCGCGCGTCATCCGCCTCCTTGCCCTGCTCAGCCGTGGGCGGCACGTGCCGGAGGAAGGCGACCGCCACGCCCGCCGCGACGAGCACGATCAGTGCGCTGATCGCCGCCGACACCTGCAGGCCGTTGGTGAAGGCGGCTCCGGCCGCGTCGAGGAGCCTGTCGCCGGTCTGCCCCTTCAGCTCTCCCGCCGCGGCGGCGGCGCCGCCGAGCGTGTCCCTGGCCGACGCCGCGGCTTCGGCCGGAACCCCTTCCGGTACGGCGATCCGCGCCCGGTAGACGGCGGTGGCGATGCTGCCGAAGAGGGCGAGGCCGAGCGCGCCACCGAACTCCTGGGCGGTTTCGGACAGCGAGGAGGCCGAGCCCGAGCGCTCGGGCGGCGCCGACCCCACGATCAGGTCGGTGCCCAGCACCCACAGCGGGGAGGCGCCGAGGAAGAAGACGACCTGCCCGATGACGACGGCCGCGAGACCTGACGAGGCGTCCGCCTGGGTGATCAGGGCGACGCCTGCCGCCGCCGCCAACAGCCCGGCGCCGATGACGACGGCGGGTCGCAGCCTGCGGGCGAGCAGCGGCGAGACGACCAGCCCCGCGGTGACGGCCAGCGCGGGGGGCAGCGACCAGAGCCCGGCCTCCAGCGGCGACAGGCCGAGCACCAGCTGCAGGTACTGCGCGGAGAGCAGGCCGACGCCCGGCCCCACCAGCATCGTGATCACCAGCGGGACCAGCGAGGCGGTGAACTTCCGCTCGGCGAACAGGTTCAGGTCCAGCAACGGGTCGGCCAGCCTCCGCTGCCTGCGCACGAACACGACACCGACGGCCAGGCCCGCCAGCACGATCAGGACCGGCGGCACGGCCAGGCCGTACGCGGCGATCTCCTTGAACCCGTAGATCATCGCCAGGATGGCGGTCAGGGAGAGCAGCACGCTGGTCACGTCGATGCGGCCGGCGCCGGGATCACGGTACTCCGGCAGCAGGATCGGCCCCGTCGCCAGGAGCAGCGCCATGACGGGCACGCCGAGCAGGAAGACCGAGCCCCACCAGAAGTTCTCCAGCAGCAGCCCTCCCACCATGGGGCCGAGCACCATGCCGCCGGTGAACCCGGTCATCCACAAGCTGATGGCCACCGTGCGCTGGCTGGGATCGTGGAACATGTTGGCGATCAACGAGAGTGTGGAGGGCATCAACGTCGCTCCCGCGATGCCGAGCAACGCGCGCGCGACGATCAGCAACTCGGCGCTGGGCGCGTACGCGGCGAGCAACGAGGCGAGACCGAACGCGGCGCCTCCGATCAGCAGCAGTCGCCTGCGGCCGATGCGGTCGCCCAGCGTGCCCATCGTGATCAGGAAGCCCGCGATGAGGAAGCCGTAGATGTCATTGATCCACAACAACTGGGTCGCGCTCGGCTTCAGGTCCGCGCTGAGCATGGGCACGGCCAGATGGAGCACGCTCATGTCGATGGACAGCAGGAGGGTCGGCAGGACCAGGACGGCGAGACCGATCCACTCCCGCCGCCCCGCTTTGGGGGTCACGTTGTCGTTCATGTGACCCGACGCTAGGACCTCAAGTCTACTTGAGGTCAAGTCGAGGCATCGGTGACCCGACCCAGCGGATCGCGGAGGCCGCCCAGGTGTAGCCGGTGCCGGCGGCCAGCATCAGGACCACGTCACCAGGTGACAGACGGCCCGCCCTGGCGACCCTGTCGAGGGAGAGCAGCGGGTCCACCCCGCTCATGTGGCCGGTGTCGTCGAGGTAGAGCGCCCGCTCGGCGGGGATGCCGAGGGCGGCGAGCAGTCCCTCGTGCATGGAGCGCTTCAGGTGCAGCACGCACAGCTGGGAGACGTCGCCGAGGCCGAGACCGGAGCGCTTGAGCGCGCCCTCCGCCACGCGCAGGAAGTTGGGCAGCGACACCCTGTCGAGTCCCTCCTTCATCGTGACGGGGTCGGCCACGTCGAGCAGGTGGCGGCCGTGCCTGACCGTGTCGTGGCTGGCGGGCTCGACGCTTCCGCCCGCGGGCACCCGTACCTGGTGGGAGAAGGAGCCGTCGGTGACCATGTCGCTTTCCAGCACCTCGGCGGGCCCGCCGTCCCTGCTGAGCAGCATGGCGGCGGCGCCGTCGCCAAAGGTGAACGCGAACCGGGAGCGCAGGTTGCCATAGTCGAGCAGGTGCGACTCCCTGCAGGCGGCCACCGCCAGCACCCTGCGCAGCCCCGGCTCGGCCAGCATCAGGTCGCGGCAGACGCGAAGGGCGACGGGCGTGCCGCACGAGACGTAGTCGAGCTCCAGGGCGAAGGCGCGGCGCGTGCCGAGCAGGTGGGTGATGCGCGGAGCCGCGTGCCAGACGGCGTGGTCCTTCCAGGTCGAGCCGAAGTAGACGACCGCGTCGACGTCCGCGGGGTCGGTGCCCGTCTCGGCGAGCACCCGCGCGCCGACCTCGGCGGCCATGTCGCTGACGTGCTCGCCCGGCGCAGCGACGTGCTTGCCGCGCAGACCGAACCGCTCGACGACCACCTGCTCGGGTACCCCGCTCGCCGCCGAGATCTCCGCCGCCGTCATCCAGCGTTCGGGCAGGTAGCTCGCGGTGCATGCGATGTGGATCGTCACGCCCGGCCTTTCTTTCTCGTCAGGGACGCCAGCCCGCCGGGCAGGAACAGCACGAGCACGACGAACAGCGTGCCGAGCACCAGCAGCGGCTCGCCGATCACCGTGGACAGCTCGCCGAGGCGGTGGCTGAGGTAGGTGTAGACCAGCCCGCCGAGCAGCGCGCCGTACGGCCTGCCGGATCCGCCGAGCACCACCATGACCAGCAGCCCGAGGGTGAAGGTCGAGTCGGTGACCTCGGCGTGCGCCCCACCGGCCACCAGCGCGTAGACCATCCCAGCCAGCGTCGCCAGGAACGACGAGAGCGTGAAGGCCATCAGCTTGAAGGCGTAGGGCCGCAGGCCGAGCACGGCGGTGCGGGTCTCGTTGTCCCTGATCGCCCGCCACACCCTGCCGGGACGCGAGGCCAGCGCCCACCGCACGGCGGCGACGGTGATCACCAGCAGTCCGAGCGCCATCCAGTAGCGGTAGGGGGCGTTGACGACGCCGACCAGCCAGTCGGGCAGCCGCTCGTAGGCCAGCGCGAGGCCGAGTTCCCCGCCGGTGACGCGGAACGGGTCGCGCACCACGAAGATGGCTCCGGCCTGGGCGAAGGCGAGCGTGGCCATGGCGAAGGCGATCCCGCTCACTCGCAGGCAGATCGCGCCGAGCGCGAGCGGCAGCACGACGCCGACGACCAGGGTCCAGCCGATCGCGGCGGCGAAGCCCTGCCCGGCGAGGGCGACGGCCGTGGTGTACATCCCCGCCGCCACGTAGAGCCCGTGCCCGAACGACAGCAGCCCGGTGAACCCGAACAGCAGGTCGTAGGTGACGGCCACCGCCGCCATCACGCACATCAGCGACATCAGGTGCAGCACGCCGGGGCTGCTGAACGCCCCGTCGAACAGCAGGGGAATCCGCAGATTCAGGTACGGCATCGCCGCCGCCAGAACGAGCGCCACCGGAACGAGCCACGACGCGCGGGGTTCGGCGACGGGCCCGACTCTGACCCGCAAGCTGGACAGGTTCACGCGGTCGCCCTTCCGAGCAGGCCCTGGGGGCGGATGAGCAGGACGGCGGCCAGCAGCATCACCACGATGAGATCGCCCGCGCCGACCAGGCCGTAGAAGTTCGCGTACTGCTGGAGCAGCCCGACCAGGACGGCGGCGACCGCCGAGCCCTTGAACGAGCCGAGCCCGCCGATGATGACCACGATGAACGCGAAGATCAGCAGGCTGGTGCCCTGCTCGGGCGAGACCACGTTGTTGACCGCGCCGGTGAGGGCGCCCGCCAGCGCCGCCAGCGCCCCGCCGATGGCGAAGACCAGCGTGAAGGCGCGGCGCACGTCGATGCCGAGCGCGGTGACCATGGGCCTGTTCTCCACGCCGGCCCTGATGATCAGGCCGTACCGGGTCCTGGCCAGGAAGGCCGACATGCCCGCGTAGACCGCGACGGCCACGAGGATCAGCAGGAAGCGGTTGTTGGGGATGGGCGCGCCGAGGATCTCGGTCACCTCGTTCATCCAGGCGGGCGTGGCCAGTTTCAGCGGATCGGACCCGAACACCTGCCTGACCAGTGCGGTCACCGCCAGCAGGAGCCCCACGGTGAGCAGCACCTGCGGCACGTGCGAGCCGTACAGCCTGCGCAGCAGCGTCGTCTCCATCAGGGCGGCCAGCGCGGCGCAGCCCACGATGGCCGCGCCCACCCCGAGAGTGAAGCTGCCCGTGGCCTGGACGACCAGGTAGGCCGCGTAGCCGCCGAGCGTGAGGAAGGCGCCGTGGGCGAAGTTGAGCACGTCCATCAGGCCGTAGATCAGGGACAGGCCCGAGGCGACGAGGAAGTACAGCGCGGCCAGGCCGAGCCCGGTGATGGTGAGGAGCACGAACGTCGACATCAGCGGGCCACCCCCACGCCCAGGTAGTCGCGGGTTCTGGCGGAGTCGCCGAGCAGCTCTCCCGCGTCGCCGGTCCAGACGACGCGGCCCTGGTCGAGCACGACGGCGTCGCGGGCCAGGCGGCGCACGAGCGAGAGGTTCTGCTCGACCAGCACGACCGTGACCAGTTCCGCCACCCTCGCCAGGGCGTCGGCCACGTCGGTGACCAGGTGCGGGGCCAGCCCCTGGCTCGGCTCGTCGACCAGCAGCACACGGTTGTCGTTGAGCAGCGCCCTGGCCAGGGCGAGCATCTGCTGCTCGCCTCCCGACATGGTGCCCGCCCGCTGGCTCCCGCGTTCCTTCAGGCGCGGGAACAGCTCGTAGACCAGGTCGTAGTGGTGTGCCGAGCCCTGCCGTTCGGCCAGGCGGAGGTTCTCTCGCACGGTGAGGCTCGCGAACACCTCGCGGTTCTCCGGCACGTAGCCCACGCCGCGCCGTACCACCTCGTGGGTGGGCATCGTGGAGATCTCCGCGCCGTCGAGGACGATCGAGCCGCGCCTCGGCGCGAGGCCGAGCAGGCCGCGCAGGGTGGTGGTCTTGCCGACCCCGTTGCGGCCGAGCAGCGCCGTCACGCCGCCCTCCCTGACCTCGAACGAGACGCCCTGCAGGACGTGCGACTCGCCGAGATGGACGTCCAGCTCCCGTACGGCGAGCATCGTCACAGCGCCTCCCCGAGGTAGGCGTACTGGACCTCCTGGTCGGCCATCACGCGCTCAGGCGTGTCGCAGGCCAGCAGGGTGCCGTGGTGCATGACGGCCATCCGGTCGGCGAGGCCGACGGCGACGTCCATGCGGTGCTCGACCAGCACGATCGTGGTGCCGAGCGTGTCGCGGACCTTGCGGATGACCTCGGTGACCTCGGGGACGTCCTCCGCGCTCATCCCCGCGGTGGGCTCGTCGAGCAGCAGCACCAGGGGCCTGCCCACGATCGCCAGGGCGACCTCCAGCTTGCGCTTGCCGCCGTGCGAGAGGTCGGCGGCCAGGTCGTCTGCCCTGTCCCCGATGCCGACCAGGTCGAGCGCCCGCCTGGCCTCGGCCCGCGCGGTGTCGCCTTCCGTGACGCGCCGCCAGAGGGCGAGGCTGCCTCCCGCGTGGGACTGGGCGGCCAGCCTGACGTTCTCCAGGACGGTCAGCGACGGGAACAGGCTCGTGACCTGGAAACTGCGGGCCAGGCCCTTGCGCGCCCGCTGCCAGACGGGCGTCCTGGTCACGTCGTGACCGTCGAGCAGGATGTGGCCCTCCGTCGGTTTCCTGAGGCCGGTGAGGAGGTTGAACAGGGTCGTCTTGCCCGCGCCGTTGGGGCCGAGGACCGCGATGATTTCGCCGGGCCGTACCTGGAGGGTGACGTCGCGCAGGATCCGCACGCCGCCGATGGCCACCCCGAGACCCCGCGTTTCGAGCACGGGGTTCACGATGTGGTGGCGGCGACCGGCGGGGTCACCTTGTCCGGGGTGAGGGTGCCGACGAGCTGCGGCTTGCCGCCGGACAGCTTGGCCTGGAACATCGGCTGCAGCAGCGCGTGGTCCTCGGCCCGTACGGTCGCCTCCCCCTTGGGCTGCGTGAACGTCCAGCCCTCCAGCCCGGTGACCATCTTGCCGACGTCGTCACCGCCCTGCTCCACCGCCCGCACGACCATCTGCGCGGCGGTGAAGCCGTCGGCGTGGAAGATGTCCGGCGTGGTCCCGAGCTCCTTGGCCAGCGCCTTGGCAGCCTCGTTGTCGGTGGCCTCGGCGAAGTAGTGCGACAGGAAGTTGATCTGCTCGGCGGCGGGCCCGAAGGTGTCGAAGGTGGCCCGGTCCGCCAGGCCCGTCACCACCTTGGTCGCGTCGAACACCTTCTGCTGCGCCAGTGTCTGCCACATGGTGGCCGCGGTCTCGCCGGCCCACGCCACGAACAGCAGGTCGGGCTTGGCGTCCACGATCTGCCTGGCGAACGGGGTGACGTCGGTGGTCTTCAGCGGCACGAGCACGGGAGTCACCGTGGCCCCGCCCGCCTTGCCGAGGACGGCCTGCACCGCGGCGACGTTCGCCTGCCCGAAGGCGTAGTCCTGGGCGAAGACCATGACCGTCTTGCCCTGCACGCCGCCGACGAACGACTGCGCGGTCTGCACGTCCTGCCAGGTCTGGCGGCCGGAGCGGAAGGTGTAGTCGTTGATGCCGGTGATCGCGTCGGTGGCGGCGGCGCCGCTGACGTAGAGGATCTTGTTCTGCGCGGCCAGCGGCGCCACCTGCATGGCGACGCCGGAGGAGACGGTACCGGTGAGGACCTTGTAGCCCTTGCCGATGAGGTCGGTGGCCGTGGCGGTGGCCTTCGCAGGGTCGCTGGCGTCGTCGTGGTAGGTGACCTCGAGCTTCTTGCCGCCCGCCGTGTTCGTGCCCTTGGTGGCGTAGGCGAGCCCGGCCTTGAAGCCCTCGGTGAACTGCTTGCCGTACCCGGCGACCAGGCCGCTGGTGGAGGTCAGCACGCCGACCTTGACCGAGTCGCCGCCTCCTGCCGCCTGGTCCGTCGCCGCGCAGGCGGATACCGAGAGCGCCAGCACAGCGGCGATCGCGAGCTTCTTCATGATGCCTCTCCTTGGTGGGGGGCGTACTGGCGTGCCATCACGAGCGCCTCGCCCTCGCACACCACGCGCCCGCCGACGGACGCGACCGTGTGCAGGTTGACCAGGGCTTTGTCGGGACGGACCGCGCGGATGGTCACCTCCGCGCCGACGGCCTCGCCGGGCATGGCGGAGTGCGGGAAGGTCATCTCCTGCTTGAGATACATGGTTCCGTTGCCCGGCAGCTCGGTGCCGAGCAGCGTGGAGAACAGGCCGGCGACCAGCGCCTCCGGCACGCTCTGACCTGGATCGTCACCGGTGAGCCTGGCGTAGGCCGTGAGGTCGTCCTCGGTGAAGGTCCGATGGAGCGACGCGCGCCTGCCGACCGCTTCGGCCCACCACCCGCTCCCCGTCACGGCCGTCTCCTGGGCAGGTGCGGGCTCCCATGCGCCGGACTCCATCGTGGCGGTGCAGGCGCAGACGGTCGTCCCGTCGCTCCTGGTGACGGTCGCGGTGATCTCCTCGCCGAGCACGCTCGCCGCCACGGTCAGCCGCTCCCCCGCGGGCGTGGGCGCGGGGAACATCAGCGAGGTCGCGGCGAAGGCCGCACCGGGACGATGTCTCCGTACGGCGGTGCGGACCAGCGCGTAGATGAACATCCCGTGCGCGACCGTCCCCCCGAACGCGGTGGTCGCCGCGTACCCGGGATCGACGTGGATCGGGTTGTCGTCCCCGCTCAGCTCCGCGAACGCGGTGAAGTCCTCCTGGGTGACGGTGAACACCTCGGTCCAGGTCACCGGGCGCAGCCGGTTCTTGAGGATCTTGCCGCTGGCGTTCCTCGGCAGCTCCGCCACGAACTCGACGTGCTTGGGCACCTTGTAGGCGGCCAGCCGTTCCCTGCAGAACGCCCTGATCTCCCCAGGGTCGGCCGGGCCGCGCGGCACGACGACCGCCTTGCCGACCTCGCCCCATCGCTCGTCCGGCACCCCGATCACGGCCGCCTCCGCGACCGCGGGATGAGCGTGGAGGACGTGCTCGACCTCGGCGGGGTAGACGTTCTCCCCTCCGGAGATGTACATGTCCTTGACCCGGTCGACGATCGTGTAGTCGCCGTCGGCGTCCCTGCGGGCGATGTCGCCCGACCTGAGCCAGCCGTCCTCGGCGAACGGGTCCGCCACCGCGTTCCAGTACCCGGGCGTCACGCCCGGCCCCCTGATCAGCAGCTCGCCCTCCTCGCCGCCGCCGTCCAGCATCACCTCGACGAACGGCTGCGGCCTGCCCACAGAACCGGCCTTGGCCAGCGCGTTCGCCTCGTCGATGAGGAACACCGTGGGGCCGGTCTCCGTCATGCCCATGCCCTGCCGTACGCGGATGCCCCGGGAGGCCAGCTCCGTGAGCAGCGGCACCGGCATCGGCGAGCCGCCGCACGCCCACGAGCGCATCCGCGACAGGTCGGTCGCGGCGAACGCGGGGTGGTCGCGCAGCAGCTGGTACATCGTCGGCACCCCGAAGAACGCGGTCGCCCTGGTCGCGAGCAGTTCGAGCACCTGCCCAGGGTCGAACTCGTGCTGGATCACCGCCGTTCCACCGGCCAGCAGCGTGGGCAGCGTGTACAGGTTGATGCCACCGGTGTGGAAGGTCGGCAGCGCGTTCAGCGTGGTGTCGGCGGCGGTCAGGCCGATCGCGGTGCCGATGTTGAGATGGTTGACGACGGCCATCCCGAACGTGTTGATCACTCCCTTGGGCCGTCCGGTGGTGCCCGAGGTGTAGAGCAGGTACCAGGCATCGTGCTCGTCACGGAAGCCCCGGCCGTCCACGTGCCCCGCGCCCAGCTCCCCGATCCCCCCGACCTTGCCGCCCAGCCGCTCGGCCATCGTGCGGTGGGCGTCGTCGGCGAGCAGGACGGCGGGCGCGCAGTCCGCCGTGATCCCGGCCAGCTCGTGCGCTGCCAGCCGCCAGTTCAGCGGCACCATCAGCGCGCCGATCCGGCCGCACGCGACCAGCGTCTCGATCACCTCCACGCGGTTGCCCGACAGCACGGCCACGCGGTCGCCGGGCCGCACGCCGAGCTCCTCCCTGAGCCGCCATGCCGTACGGCCGGCGCGGTCGTGGGCCTGGGCGTAGGTGAACTCGCGGCCGCTGAACGTGTCGACCAGGGCAACGGCGTCGGGGCTCAGCGCCGCGCGGGATTCGAGCAGGTCGGGCACCCTCACCGTGCGCCTCCATGGGTGTCCTGACGTGGGGAGAACGCTGGCACGGAGGTCTCCTGATCGGTAGGGGTGAGGGGCGGGTCGCTGGCCGCGCGGGCGCTGGCCGCTCGATCGTTGGCCGCTCGATCGTTGGCCGCTCGGGCGCTGGCCGCTCGGGCGCTGGCCGTTCTACGGTTGGCCGGGGGTGCGTCGCTGGCTGCTCGCCTCCGGGTGGGCGACCGGTCTCGGGTGGCGCGGAAGGCGGCCATGCCTTCCGCGGCCTCGGACGTGACGATCTGGCGGACGAAGGCCACGCGCTCCGCCTCGAGGCGGGCGGCCACCTCATCGAGGTCGCCGTTGATCAGCCGTTTGGTGACGCCCACCGCCCGCTTGCGTGCCGCCCTCTCCGCCGTCCGCCTGGCGGCCTGCCGTACGTCGGGCTCGATCCGGTGCGCCAGCCCCCACGCGACGGCGGTGGCCGCGTCGATCGGCTCGTCGAGCACCTGGATCGCCGCCGCCCGCGCCGTTCCGATCCGCTGGGGCAGCATGGCCGTCCAGCCGCCGTCGGGGCCGAAGCCGACCGTCGTGTACCAGGGCTGGAAGGTGGCCTCGGGCGAGACGAGCACGACGTCGCAGGCGAGCACGAGCCCGAGAGCGCCGCCCGTCACAGGGCCATGGACCGCCGCGACCACAGGGACGTCGAGCCGGAGCAGCGCGAGGATGGCCTGGTTGAGCAGCCCGACGATGCGGTGCGCGTAGCCCGCCAGCGCTTCGTTCCCCTCGCCGGTACGGCCGCGCTCCCGGTCACCGGCGATCAGCGGGTCGCCGGTGACGGCTCCCAGTGAGTCGCCGATGACGGCTCGCCGAGAGTCCCCATTGACGGCGATCAGGGAGCCGTCGCCACGGGCGGCCAGAGTGTAGCCGGTGCTGGCGAGCCGGGGGTCGCTGGTGACGGCGAGCCGGGGGTCGCTGGTGACGGGGACCCGGGGGTCGTCGGCACGGGCGGCCAGGTCGGCGAAGGCGCGCAGGTCGCCTCCCGTGGAGAACGACCGGCCTTCGGCGGCCAGCACCACCGCCGCGGCCTTCACCCTCGCGACGGCCTCGAGGAAGTCTTCGAGCAGGTCGGGGACGAGGCTGTTGTGCCGCTCGGGACGGTTCAGCACGATGGTGGCCACCTCGCCGTCGTCCTCCAGCTTGACCAGCACCGGCCCATCCCTTCCAACATGAGACCTGATTCACATGGAAAGTAGGCGACCGCGCGACCCCGGTCAAGATAGAAATGAGAGGTGATTCATCTGTTATCGTCAGTTGCGGAGGAGAGGAGGAACGCAGGATGACTGCCGTCGAGACCTTCACCAGCACCCGCGGCACACCGCTGTCCAAGCGGGGCGAGCGCACCCGCCGCAAGCTCCTCGACGCCGCCGAGCAGGTCTTCTCCGACCTGGGCTACTACGACGCGTCGATCGTCAAGATCACCGAGGCGGCGTCGGTCTCCCAGGGGACGTTCTACATCTACTTCGAGAGCAAGCAGCAGATCTTCGACGAGCTCGTCGCCGACCTCAACCGCCGCGTGCGGCACGCCATGCAGGAGGCCGCCGCCCAGGCCTCGTCCCGCGCGGAAAGCGAGCGCCTCGGTTTCGCGGCGTTCTTCCGGTTCACCGCGGAGCATCCGGCGCTCTACCGCATCATCAGGCAGGCCGAGTTCGTCTCCCCGCAGGCCATGCACGAGCACTACGCCAAGATCGCCGAAGGCTACATCGCGGGGCTGCGCCAGGCGATGGACGCCGGCGACATCGTCAGCGCCGATCCCGAGGTCGTGGCCTGGGCGTTGATGGGCGTCGGCGAGCTGATCGGCATGCGCTGGATCCTCTGGGACGGGCCGGCGCCGCGCCAGGTGCCTGACGCGGTCTTCGAGGAGATGTACGCCTTCATCAAGCGTGGCCTCGGCACCTCGCCGGCTTGACGCTCGACGCCAAGCCGCCGCCACCTCCTCGCCATACTCGAGCCCGTGGATCGGGTTTCGCACCCCACAGGCTTCAGCGCCGCCCGCGAAGGCCTGGTTGCCGGATCCGCGTGTCCTCGCCGTACTCGAGCCCGGAACCCGTGGATCGGGGTTTCGCGCCCCACAGGCTTCAGCGCCGCCCGCGGTCGCCTGGTTATCGGATCCGTGTGTCCTCTCCGCTGTGCGGGGGAACAGGGGCGACATGGAGGTGTTGAGCAGCCGCGTGCTGCTGCGTCCACGCGACCTGGCGCGCAGCCGGCGCTTCTACGCCGAGACGCTCGGCTTGGCGGTCTATCGCGAGTTCGGCCCGGTCGGCCAGCCAGGAACGGTCTTCTTCCTGGGTCAGGGATTCCTGGAGCTCTCCGGACACTCCGACGGCGAGGCCGGCCCGGCGATGTCCCTCTGGCTTCAGGTGCGCGACGTGGCACGCGAGGAGGAGCGCCTTCGCGCGGCGGGCGTCACCATGCTGCGCGAGGCCCGCCTGGAGCCGTGGGGTCTCACCGAGCTGTGGATCGCGGATCCCGACGGCCATCGCATCGTCCTGGTGCAGGTCCCGCCCGACCACCCCTTGCGCCGCGACCCGCGCTGACCCCCGGCCTGGGGCCGTTCTCGCGCGCGGCCCACCGCCCTACTCCCACGGTTCACAGATCAGGGGATGGTCTTCGACCCCTTCAGAGAACCCACTGCCGTCGAACCGCGTGCCGGAGGCCCACCCCACCAGCCATTCGGTCATGGTCTCCGGTATCGGCGAC
This sequence comes from Nonomuraea sp. NPDC059194, assembly GCF_042754765.1. Lineage (NCBI taxonomy): Bacteria > Bacillati > Actinomycetota > Actinomycetes > Streptosporangiales > Streptosporangiaceae > Nonomuraea > Nonomuraea sp. NPDC059194. Next base: position 45,144 of record NZ_JBHZBH010000020.1, read on the forward strand.
TCCTCGTCGAAGTGGCGGGGAATGACCACGACAGACCACTCCTCGGGCTCCCCCACCGTCATCCAGCCCATGGCATCACCGTCGATAGTGCTGCCCCATGGGAAGAACCCGCCGGGGGACGATCAGGCAGGAGGCGGCTCGGTGGAGTTCACTCAGCAACCCTCTTTCGCACACACGTGCGAGTCCCGTAGTCTGTCGCCCGACGCAGCAGATCGGGTGACCACGGCCGGAGGCTCAGTTGGGAGTCTTGTACGACTACTACCGGGCAGCTGACCGACAGGCTGCCATGGTCGATCCGGACAAGGGCCGCGCCGTTCCCGGGGCTACTTTCGACGCCGTGGACGCCAAGGGGGTTGATCCCCAGGTCATTCTCGGACAGCTCATCGCCCTCATCAGGGATGTTCCTCACGACCTGGATCTCATGCGGACGGTCACCCTCTATCCACCACCGGAGGGCGCCCCCAAGAGTCCTGAGGAGTGGGAAGCGCTACCGGAAGACTCGCCGTATATGGAGGGGCCCTGCATTGAGGAGCTCCCCGCCGACGTACGCGACACACTGGCCGACGTTTCCGAAGACCGATTCGCCGAGCTGGCCGAACGATGGAAGCAGGAGTTCTTCCCACCGCCAGACGACGACTACCTGACGACGCTGATCGCAGAGCTGAGAGATCTCGCCCGGCGAGCGCAGGTGGAAGATCAGACGATCTACTGCTGGATGTGCGAATAGGCCCGAGCCGACGTGGAGACCATCCCGCCCGCGGCCGTGATCCTTCTCGGGCGGTGGAGCTGGTGGCCCGGCCGCCTGGCTCGGCCACTCCGGGGCGCGCCCCAGCAGCCCGTTCCTTTGTACGGCTACACGCGGGCGGGCACGGAGTAACGCCCAAGCGGAACCCCGCCTCGGACGCTTCCGGGGCGGGGTTCGGGGGTCGCGGTCAGCTTTCCAGGTCATGGGCCAGGCGCAGCCACGTGGCGAACAGGTCGGGGTCGATGTCGGCCGGAGTGCGGAGCTTGACGGCGGCCATCTGCCGGGCGGCCGGCTCCAGGCGGCCGGAGGAGTCGGAGATCTCCTGGCCCCTCCACAGACCGAACGTCACGTAAGAGGAGTAGGCCTTGAAGTAGGCCACCGGGGTCTTGCCCGGGGCCGGTCCGAGACTCCAGACCGGGTGCCCCTGCCAGACCGCGCCCGGCTGAGGCAGCGCGGCGTCGACGATGGTCTGCAGCTTTTCGGCGATCTCGCGCAGGGGCTGGTCGAGGGCGGCGGCGTACTCGGTGACAGTGGCGGGCTTGGTCATTTCTGGCTCCTTAGGCGGGCTGGTAGTGGAGGTTCAGGCGGACGTGCGGAGGCGGGCGGCGACCAGGGAGATCCAGCCCATCGCGATCATGACCCCGGTGGCGAGCGTCACCGAGGCGGCGTACCCGCCGGTGATCGCCCAGCCGTCACCCACGATCACGGCCACACCGGCCAGGCGGGAGACGACGGCCATGCCGCGCTCACCGGAGCGGGTGAAGTAGCGGCCGAGGACGAAGCAGGCCGCGGCCAAGGCGATGAACGTCACCGACCCGGCCACCATGTGCATGATGCTGTGCCAGCTCATCGCCGCCGGCGGCCCGGCCGGCGTGCCCACGGGGAAGCCGTCGCCGGGATCCATGACGAAGACGCCCGCTCCGATCATTCCTATGCCGACGACCCGGGTCAGGCGCGGCACCCAGGTGCCGCCGGGCTTGCCGTACAGGGCCCTGCCGAAACCGAAGGAACCGGCGATGAGCAACGAGCCGACGATCAGGAAGTTGGTGATCTGGATCCACCCGAGCGAGCCGGTGGCGAGCTGGCTGAAGGGGTGGCGGACCAGGTCGAAGCCCTCGCGGGTGAACGCCTGAGTCAGGGCGACCACGGTCCAGACGGGCATGGCGGCCGCCGCGGCGGCCAGCAGCGTGCGGGTGGAGGCGGAGCTACGGGTGATGGTGGTGGTGGTCATGTTCCCGGTTCCCTTCGTGGTTGTGCCTACGCGTCGTCCAAGCGATGTGACAGGGAACGCAGGAAGCTAAGGTTGCCCCATGCGATTTCTGTTGACGAGCGTGAGCGAGCAGAAGGCGGACGAGGCGCTCCAGATCGAGATGGGCGCGTTCATCCAGGAGCTGACCCAGGCCGGGGTGCTGCTGGCGACCGGTGGGATGGAGCTGGGAGGCAGCGTGCTCAAGTCCGTCGGCGGCCAGCTCACGGTGACCGACGGGCCCTTCGCCGAGGCGAAGGAGATGGCGGGCGGGTTCGCGCTGATCGAGGTGGGGTCCAAGGAGGAGGCGCTGGAGCTGTCCCGACGCTTCTTCGAGATCATCGGAGATGGTGAGGGCCGGATGCAGCAGATCTACTGATGAGCGGTGCCCGGGACGCCCACGGGGCGGTCAACACGGTATGGAAGCTCGAGTCCGCGCGGATCATCGCGGGCCTGACCAGGATGGTCCGTGACGTCGGTCTGGCCGAGGAGCTCGCCCAGGACGCGCTGGTGGCCGCGCTGGAGCAGTGGCCCGAGCAGGGCGTCCCTGACAACCCCGGCGCATGGCTCATGACCGCGGCCAAGCGTCGCGCGATCGACCACATCCGCCGCAACGACCGGATGGGGCGCAAGCACGAGGAGATCGCCCGCACGCTGGAGACGCTGGAGCGTCAGGAACCCGTACTCGACGACGACGTGCTGCGCCTGATGTTCATCTCCTGCCATCCGGTGCTGCCCGCCGAGGAGCGGGTCGCGCTGACACTCCGGCTGCTCGGCGGCCTGGGGGCTTTGGAGATCGCGCGGGCATTCCTGGTGCCGGAGCAGACCGTCTCCCAGCGCATCGCCAAGGCCAAGCGCACCCTCGCCAAGGAGGAGGTCCCGTTCGAACTACCGTCGGGACCGGAGCTCGCCGGCCGCCTGACATCCGTACTCGACGTCATCTACCTGATCTTCAACGAGGGCTACTCGGCGACCTCCGGCGACGACCTGATGCGCCCGTCGCTCGCCCTGGAGGCGCTACGCCTGGGCAGGCTGCTGGCCGAGCTGGCGCCCCGCGAAGCCGAGGTGCACGGCCTGGTCGCCTTGATGGAGATCCAGGCGTCACGCGCGGCCGCGCGCACCGGGCCGTCCGGTGAGCCCATCCAGCTGCACGAGCAGGATCGCGGGCTCTGGGACCGGCTCCTGATCACCCGCGGTTTCGCGGCGATGCTACGGGCGAGGGAGGCCGGCGGCCCGCTCGGCCCCTACGTGCTGCAGGCCGCGATCGCCGCATCCCATGCTCAGGCGAGGACCGCCGAGGATACGAACTGGCCGCAGATCGCGACGCTCTACGAGGCGCTGGTACGGCTGACGCCGTCCCCGGTGATCCAGCTCAACCGGGCCGTGGCCCTCGGCCTGGCCCACGGCCCCCAGGCAGGTCTGGACCTCGTCGAGACGGTCGCCGCCGATCCGGCTCTCAAGGACTACCACCTGCTGTCGGTGGTGCGCGGAGACCTGCTGGCCAGGCTCGGCCGGCACGACGAGGCCAGCAAGGACTTCGCACGCGCCGCCGCGCTCACCCGCAACGCCGCGGAACGCGCGTTCCTCCTCAACCGCGCCGCCACCGGCACGCGCTCCACCGCGGCGGGCATCACGCTGGGCGAGGCCGCGGACGGCTTCCTGGCCCGTGGCGACCTGAACGCCGAGACGATCCGCTCCTACGGCCAGACCCTGCGCCGCCTGCGCCTGGACCTCGGGCCCGGCACCCCGCTGGCCCACGTGACCGCCGGGGAGGTGGCCAGGGTCTTCGCCGTCGCCTGGGGGACGGCGGCGCCCAAGACCTGGAACCGGCACCGCGCCGCCGTACGCTCGTTCTCGTCATGGGCCGCCGTCGAGGACCTGTCGGCCGAGCTGGATCGGAAGCCGGAAAGCCGCGAACGACGCCCAGCCGTTCACGGGCCGGACCTGGAGGCCCTGTGGCGGCACCCGTCCCTGCGCGAGCGCACGCTGTGGCGGCTCCTGCACGAGTCGGGAACGTCCGCGAGGGCGGCCCTGTCGCTCAACATCGAGGACCTCGACCTGACCGCCCGCCGCGGCCGGATCACCACCAGGTCCGCGCCAACCTGGATCTCCTGGGGGTACGGCACCGCCGCCCTGCTGCCCGAGCTGGTGGCGGGCCGGACTCGCGGCCCCCTGTTCCTGGCCGACCGGAGACCCGCCCCAGCCCGCATGCCCAAGCCCGCCGATCTGTGCCCGGACACGGGACGGGGACGGCTTTCGTACGAACGGGCCGAGTACCTCTTCAAGAAGGCCGCGGGCTACACCCTCCACCAGCTGGCGGGCGTTGTCGGCTGAGATGTCTTGTTCGTGACGAGGTCATGCCGAGCTGGTGATCGTGTCTCTGGTTGGCTCACGCCCCTGACCAGCAGAGTTGTCTCCGGTCGATGAGAGGGAGACATCATGGTCGCGCTGCTTCAGCGTCAGGAACAGCAGGAACGGCAGAAGGCGTGGCACGCCCCGCTCACCGCGTGTGCGGTTGCCATGGCGGTGCTGGCCGTGGTCAGCGCGGTCGGGCTGGTGGTCGACGATCGAACAGTGATGGGCGAGGGAGTGTGGCTCAAGCCGTTCAAATTCGCCGCCTCGTTCGGTCTGTACGCGATCACGCTGGCGTGGATGATCGGCAACGTGAGCCGGTGGCGGCGGACGTTGTGGTGGCTGGGCACCGTCACGGTCGCCGGGTTCGTCCTCCCGGAGATCTCGGCCATCACCTTCCAGGCGGTGCGCGGGGTGCGCAGCCACTTCAACTTCGCCACCGCGCTGGACGAGACCGTCTTCATGGTCATGGGCGGGGCCGCCTACCTGGGCTGGGCGCTGACGCTCGCGCTGGGGGTCTTCCTGGTGGTGCAGCGCCGGGTGGATCAGGCGATGGCCTGGGCGATCCCGCTGGGAGTGATCATCTCGCTGGCGGGCATGTCGGTCGGCTACCTGATGACGGCGCCGACTCCGGAGCAGGCTCAAGCGCTGACCGGCGGAATGGATCTGGTGACGATCGGCGCGCACAGCGTCGGCGCCCTCGACGGCGGCGCCGGGATGCCCGTGACCGGGTGGTCGACCGGCGCGGGGGATCTGCGGGTCGCGCACTTCGTCGGGCTGCACGCCCTGCAGGTCCTGCCACTGATCGCGGTGGGTCTGCGGCGGTTCGTGGCCGCCACCGCGACCCGTACCGCGCTGGTGATCCTGGCCGCCGCCGGCTACGCCGGGCTCACCGGCCTGCTGCTCTGGCAGGCCCAGCGCGGCCAGGCGCTCATCCACCCCGACGGCCCGACCCTGTGGGCCCTCGGCGGGCTCGTCGCCCTGATGTCGCTGGCCACGCTGGCCGTAGGCGCGGCGCACCGAAGGCGGCGACCGTAACCACCTGACTGATACGGCCACAGCCGTCAGTCCCAGTACGGCACGGCAGCCCCGGTCCTCACGTTCAATCCATGCCTTACGGGACTCGCGCGCGTGGGGGAACCGCGCCCCCTCAAGGGGGAGAAAGGGCGGTCTACTCCGTCGAAGGCGACGGCGCGGTGGCGTCCCGCTCGGTCGCGGTCCAGCTGGCGAGCAGTTGGAGAGCCTCATGGGAGGGGGAGCCCGGTTCCGCGGTGTAGCCGATCAGGGTGAGGCCGGTGGCGCCGGCGATCTCGAGGGCCTCGAAGCGGAGGGTCAGGTCGCCGACCACGGGGTGGCGGAAGTGCTTGATGCCGCGCTGGTGCGCCAGGACGTCGTGGGCTGACCAGCGGGTCCTGAACTCCTTGCTGCGGGTGGCCAGGTCGCCGATGAGCTGGGTGACCGCCTTGGAGTACGGCGACCGCGCCGCTTCGACATGCAGCAGCGCGGCGACGACATCGGCCGCCTTGTCCCACTCAGGGAACACCTCGGCGGCACGGTCGTCGAGGAAGACGAACCTGGCCAGGTTCGGCCGCCCGGACGCTCGCTCGAAGACGCCCGAGTAGAGCGCTCGGCCCAGCGCGTTGGCGCCGAGAAGGTCGAGGTGACCGTTCTGCACGATCGCCGGCGCGGTGACCATCGCGTCCATGAGCGCCTGCACACCCTGCGGAACCTGCCGGCCGGCCGTACGGCCCCGCGCCGGCCTCCTGCCCTCCCTCACGGTGGCGGCTCGGGCCAGGTCGAACAGGTGCGTCGTCTCCACGTCGTTGAGCTGCAAAGCCCTGGCGATCGCGTGCAGGACCTCGTCGGACACGCCCGTGACGTGCCCGCGCTCGATCTGGACGTAGTACTCGGCGCTCACCCCGGCAAGGAGCGCGACCTCCTCACGCCGCAGGCCGGGGACCCGGCGACGCGCTCCTGACGGCAGCCCCATCTGCTCAGGTGTGATCTTCGCGCGGCGGGTCGTCAGGAAATCCTTGATGTCCTTGGCGATTTCCATAATCCCAGGTTAGGCACGCTCCCCCGAGCGAGGCAGAGGCTGGTGGTACCCCCGATAACCAGGCTCTGCCACGCGCGGCCGAGAGCCCTCAGGCTGGGTGGTGTCGCTCGAACCGACCGGTCGAGTGCCATCACGACGACAACACCAGGAGCATCCGGTGGAAGCCATCACCTTTCCCAACGGCCCGATCACCATGGCGGGCAACCTCTACCTGCCCAAGGACTTCGACCCCCGGGGCAGCTACGCGGCGATCGTCACCGTCCACCCCGGCGGCGGCGTGAAGGAGCAGACGGCGGGCCTGTACGCGAGCAAGCTGGCCGAGCAGGGCTTCGTGGCGCTCGCCTACGACGCCTCCCACCAGGGCGACAGCGGCGGCGAGCCGCACTTCCTCGAGGACCCGGCCGCCCGGGTCGAGGATGTCCGCGCCGCCGTGGACCACCTGCAGACGCTCGGCTTCGTCGACCCCGAGCGCATCGGCGTCCTGGGCGTCTGCGCCGGCGGCGGCTACGCCGTCAACGCCACCATGACCGACCACCGCGTCAAGGCCATCACCACCGTCAGCGCCGTCAACATCGGCAGCGGCTACCGCAAGGGCTGGTACGGCACCGACCCCGACTCCGCCGCGGTGCCGACCCTCGACGCCGCCGCCCGGCAGCGCACCGCCGAGGCCAAGGGCGCCGAAACCGCCTACATCCCCTACGTTCCGGTCGATCCCGACGAGGACACCCCTCGCGACCTGGTCGAGGCGCACGACTACTACCTGACTCCGCGCGCCCAGCACCCGAACGCGCAGAACAAGAAGATCTTCACCAGGAGCATCTCCAAGATCTTCGCCTTCGACGCCTTCCACCTGGTCGAGGACCTGCTCACCCAGCCGATCCTCATGGTGGCCGGCAGCGAGGCCGGGTCGCTGTGGCACACCACCGAGCTGCACGCCAAGGTCCGCAGCCCCAAGCGGCTCGTGATCGTCGAGGGCGGCGCCCACATGGACTTCTACGACGTGCCGAAGTACGTCGAGCGCGCCGTCGAGGAGGCCACGCCGTTCTTCAAGGAGAACCTCGACCGCTGACGCGGGCGGCGCCGTACACAGGAAGGATCTTTTCATCGTGAGTCACGTGAGGGCATACGCAGCCCCGTCAGCCCGAGCGCCGCTCGAGCGCACCACCATCGAGCGCCGGCCCGTCGGTGAGCACGATGTGCTGATCGAGATCAAGTACACCGGCATCTGCCACACCGACATCCACCAGGCCCGTGACGAATGGGGCCGTGGAACGTTCCCGATGGTGCCCGGCCACGAGATCGCCGGTGTGGTCGCCGCGGTCGGATCCGGCGTGACGAGGTACCAGGTCGGCGACCGCGTCGGGGTCGGTTGCATGGTCGGCTCCTGCCGGCAGTGCGAGAACTGCAAGAAGGGGTTGGAGGTCTACTGCACCGGCGGCGGTCTCGTCGGCACCTACGGCGACACCGAGAGATACACGGACGGGGCGCCTACCTACGGCGGCTACTCCACCCACATCGTCGTCGACGAGCACTTCGTCCTGCGCATCCCCGACGCCCTGTCTCTGGAGCAGGCCGCCCCGTTGCTGTGCGCGGGCATCACCACCTACTCCCCGCTGCGCCACTGGCATGCCGGCCCCGGCAAGAAGATCGCTGTCGTCGGCATGGGCGGGCTCGGACACCTCGGCGTCAAACTCGCCCACGCGCTCGGCGCCGAGGTCACCGTGCTCTCCCAGTCCTTGGGCAAGAAGGACGACGGGCTGCGGATGGGGGCGGATCACTACTACGCCACCAGCGACCCCGGCACCTTCGAGGCGCTGAACGGCGCCTTCGATCTCATCCTGTGTACGGTTTCCGCGCCGCTGAACGTGGACGCCTACCTGTCCTTGCTGCGCGCCGACGGCACGCTGGTGTACCTCGGCATCCCCGACGAAGCCATCTCGCTGGGCGTCTTCTCGCTCATCATGGGCCGCAAGTCGATCTCCGGCTCCGGCATCGGCGGCATTCCCGAGACACAGGAGATGCTCAACTTCTGCGCGGAGTACGGCATCGGCGCCGACGTTGAGATCATCAGCGGCGACCAGATCAACGACGCATACGAGCGTGTCCTGCGCAGCGATGTGCGCTACCGATTCGTGATCGACAACTCCACCCTTTGATCCCTTACAGCAGCTTGTCCAGCGTGATCGGCAGGTCGCGGATGCGCTTGCCGGTCGCGTTGAAGACGGCGTTGGCGACGGCTGCCGCGGCGCCGGTGATCCCGATTTCCCCGACGCCGTGCGCGCCCAGGGGCGCGTGCTCGTCGGGGATGTCGGTGTATATGACCTCGATGTCCGGCACGTCCAGGTGCGCCGGGAAGTGGTAGCCCGCCAGCGAGCGGTTCACGATGCGCCCCGTGCGGTCGTCGAACACCGTCTCTTCCGTGAGCGCCGCCCCGATGCCCATGATGATTCCGCTGCGGAACTGGCTGATCGCCGTCTTGGGATTGACGATCCGGCCGCAGTCGAACGAGCCGAGCCACCGTGACACGTGCACCTCACCGGTCTGCTCGTGGACGCGGACCTCGCAGAACTGCGCGCCGTAGGAGGCCATGGAGTACTTCATGAGCTCCTCCGGCGCCGACCCTTCGGTTTCGACCTCGACGAAGTCCTTGCCGGCCCGCCGCAGGATGGCCTCGTACGGCTCGCCGCGTCCGTCGTCGGTACGGTACAGGCCGCCGTCCCGCGCTTCGACGTCCTCGTACGGCACGCCAGCCAGAGCGTCGCCTGCGAGCTTGAGCAGCTCACGGTGCGCCTTCTCGACCCCGGTCTGCACCGCCGCCGCCGCGCTCGCCGTCTGGCTCGAACCGCCGGCCGACAGCGCCCCGCCGGGCAGTGACGAGTCGCCGTACTCGAACGACACCCTGCCGATCGGCAGGCCGAGGCGGTCGGCGGCATGCTGGAGCTGCGCGGTGGCGGTCCCCATACCCATCTCGTTGGCCGCCGTCTGGACCAGCGCCGTGCCGTCGGCCGAGATGCGCACGCGAACAGTCGCGGGGAAGCGGAAGACCGGGTAGTAGGCCGTCGCGACCCCTTGCCCGACGAGCCAGACCCCGTCTCGTCGCGAGCGCGGCTCGGGATCGCGTGCGCTCCACCCGAACCGCTCCGCGCCACGCTCGTAGGCCTCGATCAGGTTGCGGGTCGAGAACTCCTGCTTCGTGGTCGGGTCCTTGTCGGGCTCGTTCCTCCGCCTGAGCTCGATCGGGTCCATCTTCAGCTCGTGCGCGAGCTCGTCGATGGCCGACTCCAACGCGAACGTGGCGATCGACTCGCCCGGCGCGCGCATCCAGCTGTTGGCGACCGTGTCGAGGTCGACCACCTTCTGACCGGCTGTCAGGTTCGCCGCCCCCCACAGGTGCCGGGGAGTGAGCGAGAACTGCTCGGGGTACCGTGCGCTCGGGGTGGTCGCGGTCGTGCCGGTGTGGATGAGCGCGGTGAACCTTCCGTCCTCGTTCGCTCCCAGCGCGACCCGCTGTTCGGACGGTGTGCGACCGCCGACGATGCGGAACACCTCCTCCCGCGAGAGGACGAGCTTCACCGGGCGGCCGACCACCTTCGCGGCGGCGGCGCACAGCGGCGTGTGGCTCCACACCGCCCACTTGCTGCCGAACGCGCCACCGACGAACGGCGCCAGCACGCGAACCCGTTCCGGGGCGAGGCCGAACATCCTCGCGAGCACGTTCTTGCAGCCGCTGACGAACTGGGTCGCGTCGAAGACCGTCAGGGTGCCGTCGTCGTCCCAGGCGGCGACCGTCGCGTGCGGTTCGAGGGCGCCCTGGCTGTGCGGCGGCGTCCCGTAGACGTTGTCGACCTTGAACGCCGCCTCGGAAAGCGCCTTCGCGGCGTCGCCGACCGTGATTTCCGACGGTTCACCGAGGACGTCAGGCGGCACGAACGCGTCGGCCTTCACCGCGTCGAACGACACGGTCGGCGGCTCCACGTCGTAGTGAACGCGAACGAGCCACGACGCGTGTTCGGCCTGCTCGAGCGTTTCGGCGACGACCACCGCCACGGGCTCCCCGTTCCAGTGGACGTCGGGATCCTGCATCACGGGTAGGTCGCTTCCCGCCAATCCTCCTTCGATGTGCTGGAGGTCCAGGAGCGGCGGTCTCTCCAGTCTGGGGTTGTTCTCGTACGTGATGACGGCGATCACTCCCGGCGCGTTCTCCGCCTCGGAGACGTCGATCGCCGTGATCCGTCCCTTGGCGATCGTGCTGCAGACCAGCCTCGCGTGGGCGAGGTTGTCGAGGTCGTACTCCGCCGCGAACCGGGCTTCACCTTTGACTTTCGCGGGTCCGTCGACGCGGTCGAGCGGTTGGCCGACGTACTTCATCGCGCCTCTCCCCGCTCGAACAGGTCGAGCATCACACCGACGATCGTGCGCCTCGCGAGTTCGATCTTGAAGGCGTTCCCGGCGAAGCCCCGGGCGTCGGCGAGCTCGGCGGCTGCCGCCCTCTGGAAGGTCTCGGCGGTGGCCGGGGCGCCGCGCATGACCTCTTCGGCGGCGTAGGCGCGCCACGGCTTGTGCGCCACACCGCCCAGGGCCAGCCGTACATCGGTGATCCGGTCATCATCGGCCTGTACGGCAGCGGCCACGCTGACCAGCGCGAAGGCGTAACTGCGCCGGTCGCGCACCTTGCGGTACACCGAATTGACGGCGAACGGCAGGGCAGGGAGCTCGACCGAGGTGATCAGCTCGTCGGGTCGTAGCTCGGTCTCGATCTGTGGCGTGTCGCCGGGGAGCCGGTGGAAGTCGGTGAACGGAATCGCCCGGCCGCCTTCGGGCCCTTCGACCTGCACGGTGGCGTCGAGCGCGGCCAGCGCGACGCACATGTCGGAAGGATGCGTGGCGATGCAGAACTCGGAGGCGCCGAGGATCGCGTGGTCGCGGTTGAAGCCGTCGATGGCGTCGCAGCCTGCGCCGGGCGTCCGCTTGTTGCACCGCGCGGCCAGATCGTAGAAGTAGGGGCACCGGGTGCGTTGCAGCAGGTTGCCGCCCACGGTGGCCATGTTGCGGATCTGACCCGAGGCCCCGAACAGCACCGACTGGGACAGGAACGGGTAGCGCTCGCGGACCAGCGGGTGGTTGGCGAGCGCGGTGTTGCGCACCATCGAGCCGATCGACAGCCCTCCGTCAGGGAGCTCCTCGACGCGGTCGAGAGGCAGTGCGGTGACGTCGATGACCGCGTCGGGCTGCTCGATGTTCTCGCGCATCAGGTCGACCAGGTTGGTGCCGCCACCGAGGTACTTCGCCCGTGGTTGCCGCGACATGAGCTGGATGGCGGTCTGTACGTCGTCTGCTCGGGTGTAGGTGAAGTTCCTCATCGGGTCACCTCGTCGGCGAAGGTCTCGCGAACCGCCTCGCAGATCCCGACGTACGCCCCGCAACGGCAGAGGTTTCCGCTCATCCGCTCCTTGATCTCCTCCTCGGAGAAGTCGATGTGCCGCGCCGTCATGTCATGCGTCACCGCGCTCGGCAGGCCGTCCTTGAACTCGTTGACCATCCCGATCGCCGAACAGATCTGCCCCGGCGTGCAGTACCCGCACTGGAAGCCGTCGTCGCTCACGAACGCGGCCTGAAGCGGGTGCAGCTCCCCGTCCTCCGCCAGCCCCTCGATCGTGGTGATCTCACGGCCCTCGTACTGCACCGCCAGGGCGAGGCACGAGATGATGCGGTGGCCGTCGACCAGCACGGTGCACGCACCGCACGCGCCCTGGTTGCAGCCCTTCTTGGTGCCGGTCAGAGCGAGGCGCTCGCGCAACGCGTCGAGCAGCGAGACGCGCGGCTCGATCCGCAACTCGTGAGGGATGCCGTTGACCTGGAGCGTGACGGACAGCTCGGTGCGCTCCTCTACGACGGTCTCGTGAGTGTCCATGCATTCCCCCTCGGCTCCAGGCTCGCTCCGCGAATGCCCGCGTCACGCCTGCCTCGGGTCGGTAGCCGGGGCAGACCTGCCCTGCATCCCCTCAATCGACACTAACCCGGCTCGGTGACCGGGTGTCAATGATTCGTGTCAGCCCCCTGGCTCAAGACGCGCGTGGATCAACCATCAGCACCACGCGGTCAGCGTCGACATCGAATCCAAGATCTGGGTGCCCTTTGAAGCCCTCTGAGCTCATGAGCACCGACTTCCCGAGACACCGCCCAATCACCCGCAAGAAGTCCACAAGGACATTCAGCCGCTCCTGCCCTTGTAACTCTCGCAGATCAACATCGAAGTCGATGGACTCAGCCTGGTACGCCCGGAAGATCACGAGAATTTCCGGCACCGGCCAGACCTTTATCGTTGGCGTCTCGCCAGCAGACGCGGCCGCGACCATCTCGTTGGCCGACGGCAGCGCCGACGGCTCACCGCTCAGCGAGAACGCGTACTTCCAGCCGTGAAGCCTGATGAGATCGAGCACTGTTTGCCAGTCGCCGACCGAAGTACCTTCCACCACCACATCGGGCAGCGCCCCGTTGATCTCGGGATCGAAAAGGGTCTTCACGTCATCCCACAGCAGGTCAGGCACATCCCCATCATTCCGCCTCCTATAGGAGTGCTCAGGCAGGCGGGGTGCGGTCGTCGAGCCCCCACGTGATCTCGTCGTACTCGTCGAACCACACTGAGGCGCCTACGTCCGCCAGGAATTTGATCACTGGGCTGTCCAGCATGAAGCACAGGGCCCCGTTGCCTAGCCCGAACAGGCTCCTGGTGAGGTGAAGCTCGACTTCGGCTCCATCCCTGGTCAATGCGGAGAGTCTGTCTGCGCTTCCAAGCACGGGGCCGATCACTGCCATGATCTGATCGTCCAAGGATGCCTTGTCACCCTCAGAGGACGCGTCAAGCATCCACTCCCCGGGCCGTGTATCCGGTGATGACCGCAGGCCAACAACCTCTGAGATCTCAGCAGTAGTGAGCGTGTTGCTCATGATCCGGAGAGTGGCGCTGTGTTCGACTCGCACAACCGAACGCTATGCCTTGCCTCCTGAGTTCAACCATGGCCCGTACAACGTGCGGGCCCCACTGTCCGTTAGACGCAGAGCCTGTGGCGCCGTGTACCGGTCGTCAGGCGAGCCGAACTCCATGCCGTTCTACGGCTTAAGCTCCTCGACGGGCGTTCCTCCGCTCCCTGTACGTGGATTTCATCCGCGACAGCCGCTCCACACGGTCCTGTTCCTCATCGCAGCATGTGCACTGGTAGTCCAGCTCTAGCCGGTCCAGGACTTCTGTCCCGTACTCGGCGACCATGAACTCCACCATGCCGCGATGCAGGCGCGCCAGTCTGTGACGCCGTCTTCCGTACCGGGAGAAGTACTCGTCGACAGCGGTCACAGTCTCCGCGTTCAAGGTCACATTCGCTCCTCTGGCGGCAGGACGGATTCGGTGGGACACCGATCTCTACTCTCATCCGGATCTACAAGGTATGACCTGTCCTCGCTCGAGGCCGACCACCATCTCCCCCAGGAAGTAGGCCCCGCACCGTCAACAACTACCTCTCCGCGCGAGCCCGGGTAGCCGAGGTACCACTGTCCGCGTCGGCAGCCTGACCATGAGTGGCGACCACCGCGGCTCGCAGGAGCGCACCGTGTTCTTCGGCCACGCGCCCACTCGAAGGGGGGCCGTGCGTCCGGTTCGACGCCGTGCGGCACCCACTGCGGGCGGGGCCGGAGGCGGCCCGACGAGGTCGCCCTGGCCATGGAGGCCCATGTACGGCGGGCTTGGCGATCCGTGGCCGTTTTACTTATCCGGATTTTGCTTTTTGAGCGGTCCTTTATTAGGGTCCGGCGTTACCGGATGGTTATCGGCCTTCACTGGGAGGGCTGCCACCGGCCGCCGAGTTCCCGCCCAGCGGGGAGCCGGGGACCCAGCCTTCTGGGGTGAATCCGCGACCCCGAGCAGAGTGCGGCCTGCTCGAAATCCAGCGGTAGGGCATCTCCTGGCCCGAACCCGTCAGCTAACCCGGTAGGCGTCCCAAGGAGAGGACCCACCTCTTGTACAAGCTGTTCACAATGCCGCACAAGAAAGCCCGGCTGGTAGGCGCGTGCGTCGCGGCAGCGGCGCTGGTCTGGGCCACCCCCGCCATGGCCACCGCCGAAACCAAGCCGTACGGCGTGGACGTCTCCAACCACGACCAGGGCTTCGACTGGGGTGCCGACGGGCTGTCGTTCGGCATCGCCAAGGCCAGCGAGGGCACCTCGTTCGCCGACGCCACGTTCGCCCGCAACTGGGCCGAGATCAAGAAGAACGGGCTCGTTCGCGGCGCCTACCACTTCGGCCGTCCCGGCGCCGATCCGGTACGGCAGGCCGACCGGTTCCTCGACGTCGTCAAGAAGCAGGGGCTGGATAACGGCGACCTGCTCATCCTGGACCTGGAGGTGACCGACGGGCGTTCGGCCAAGGAGGTCAACGCCTGGGCCAAGCGGTGGCTGGAGCGCGTCAGGGCCGCGACCGGGGTCAAGCCGATCTTCTACAGTTCGTGGTCGTTCGCCCAGCGGCACGGCGACGGGCTGGGCGACTACCCGCTCTGGGTCGCCCACTACGGCAAGGCGAAGGGCGAGGTCAGCGCGCCGAAGCCATGGAAGGAGTGGGCGATCCACCAGTACGCGTCCACGGATCACGACCACAACGTCGCCAGCCTCTCCCCCATGGGGCTGCGCGATCTGGGCTTCCACAAGCGGGCCTAGGTCGGAGGTGAGGGCCGGGTCAACCGATCGGTTGACCCGGCCCTCAGCTTTTCGATCCCGACAAGCCCACCAATCACCCGATGTCGCGACATATCGCCATTCCTACGATGGGTCGTGGAGGGAACACCCCCGCACGGCGGGGCCGCGACCACCGCACTGGCCGCGGCCCCGCATCCCCTCGTCCCCCCGGGCGGTGTTCCCCCGCGACGTCCCCCATTACCGCGCGGTGAACCGGCGACGGCCCTCCGGGATGTGCTCCAGAGGGGGCCGCGGCGCCCACCCCGGCGCGGCACGGCGAGCCCGCGAGACCGCGAGACCGTGTGACCGCGAGTCCGACGCCGCGACCTGGGACCGCGTGACCGCGAGTCCGTGTGACCGCGAGACCGCGAGACCGCGAGACCGCGAGACCGCGAGACCGCGAGACCGACGCCGCAACCTGGGACCACGTCCGTGACCGCGAGATCGACGCCGCGCCCCAGGGCGGGGGGCTCAGGTCAGGGCGTACATGCGGATCGCCACCACGTCCTCGCTCGCCTCGCGGGCCAGCCCGACGAACACGGTCTCGGCGAGCCAGCGGTGGGCCGGTGCGTCGGTGCGGAAGGTCGGCGACGTGCGGTAGTAGACGCCGGCCGAGGCCACCTGGAGGTCGCCGTCGAACTGGTCGGGGCTCTGGCCGCCCTCGTGGTAGTACCCCCGGTTAACGATGTCGATGACCGCGCCGTCCTCCGCCTGGAGGAGGTAGCGGGCATCGAGTTCGCAGATGCGTCCGCGCATGTTCGACCAGTCGCCACCGCCGGGCAGGACGGTGCCGCGCAGCAGCGACCCGTCGACCGTGCCGCCGGTGATCGGGGTGAACGCGGTCTGCTCGCCGTCTCCGTGCCCGACGTGCAGGGTGGGTGCGAGGTGGGCGCGGATCTCGAAGGCGAAGGTGAGGGCGGGGGTGAACGACATGGTCTGCTCCTTGGAGGTGGTCACAGCGATCGGCCGATGCG
The DNA here is from genome assembly GCF_042754765.1 of Nonomuraea sp. NPDC059194. Lineage (NCBI taxonomy): Bacteria > Bacillati > Actinomycetota > Actinomycetes > Streptosporangiales > Streptosporangiaceae > Nonomuraea > Nonomuraea sp. NPDC059194. The sequence continues at coordinate 61,238 of NZ_JBHZBH010000020.1, forward strand.
CAGGGGAGGTGGTCACAACGACCGGCCGATGCGCAGGGGAGGTGGTCACAACGACCGGCCGATGCGCAAACGGGAGGGGTGGGCGCCACCGAGGGTGACTGCCCGGGTGGACGGCTCACCGGGCAGTGCGGCCCACGGGTCGGCTCCGGGCGGGCATTCGGAAACGTAGTGATCGGGCAGGGCAACGACATCGCCGGCTCCATCCGCTATCCCGCCGCCTGCTGCGGCGTGGTCGGCATCCGTCCGACGGTCGGACTGGTCTCCAGCTGGGTGACGCCGGGCGAGCCCGAGCTCGAGGGGCCGCTCACCTTCCAGCTCTGGTCCGTGCAGGGCCCGCTGGCCAGGACCGTGGCCGATGCCCGCACCGCTCTGTACGCGATGGCGAGCCCCGACCTGCGCGACCCGTTCGGCATTCCCGCCGTGCACCGGGCCGGGCCGCAGCAGGGGCCGATCCGCGTCGGGCTGGTGCGCGACGTGGGCCTGGCCAAGCCGCACCCGTCGGTCGACGACGCGCTGGACACCGCGGCGCGCTGGCTCGGCGAGGCGGGCTACGAGGTGGAGGAGCTGGAGCTGCCGCTGCTCGGCGAGGCGGCGCGGCTGTGGTCGCTGCTGCTGGCCGAGGACCTGCGGCCCATGGTGGCGAGCATGCGGGAGCTGGGCGACGAGGCGACCCGGGTCAACCTGACCCACATGTACGAGGCCTCCGCCGAACCCTGGGGCCCAAACCCCGATATTTCGGCTTACATCCAGGGGTGGGCGCGCCGCGCGACGCTGATCACCCAACTCCAGGAACTACTCGGCACGTCGACCATCCTGCTGACCCCGGTCTCCGCCGAGCCGCCCTTCGAGCACGACGCGGACATCCTCGACCCGGCCCGCGCCCGCGGCCTGTTCGCGGCGCAGTGGCCGATGACCTCCGTGCCGGTGCTGGGCTTCCCCGCGGTCTCGGTGCCCACGGGCCTGGCCGACGGCCTTCCGGCCGCCGTGCAGCTCATCGGCGGTCGCTTCGCCGAGGACGTCATCCTCGACGCCGCCCAGGCGATCGAGGACCGGGCGCCCCGGCTCATCCCCGTCATTCAGTGACCGTGACGTCCAGGATCCTGGCGGCCAGCTCGCCCGCCGGGCCCTGGTAGGCGCGGGCCAGGGTGTGGAAGACCTGTTCGGCCCTGATGGCCGGCCAGTCCTCCGGCAGGTGCTCGGCGGGCAGGTGCGGGTCCTGCCGTACGAGATGGAGCCAGTCTGTGTGGAGCAGCAGCTGACGGGCCAGGTCGTCGGGCAGCGCCGCCTGCGGGCTCGCGGTGTCCCAGCGGTCGAGGAAGGCGTGATAGCGCGCGGCGATCTGCTGGGTGTCGAAGGCGGCGTGGACGAGGTCGGCTGATTCGGTCGGCTTGAGCGCGCGGGCGGCCAGCACGGTCACGTGGTCGTCCAGGCCCAGCTCCGTGACGATGCCGGTCACGTCCTTGACGCCGGGGGCGATCCACAGCCCGCTCTGCAGGGGCCCGAAACCGGCCCAGACGAGCTGGGAGCGCAGGTCGTGGCGGGTGCTGCGGCGGCTGTCTGGCATGGAGAAGCCCACCAGTGTCCAGCTGCCGTCCCAGTCGCGGTTGACGGCGCCGGTCTCCCAGACGCGCCGCCTGCCGTCCTCCAGGACGTCGACGGCGTGGGGAGTCAGCCCGAAGTAGGTCTTACGGCCCTGGCGGTGCCGGGTCAGCAGCCCTCGTTTGGTCATGCGGGTGAGCGTCGAGCGCACCGCCTCCTCGGTCACGCCCAGGCGGGCGAAGACGTCGATGACGCTGCCGGAGTAGACGGCGACGTCACGCTCCAGCACGTAGATGCCGAGGAAGCTGAACATCAACGACTGGGGACGCGTGGCCGGTTCGCCCTCTCCGAAAGTCACGAACGAAGGGTAGACGGATCGCGTTTGTTGGGCAAAACTACGACGGAAGTCACAAGATTGCCCGACATTGTGAAGGTGATGAAGATGGATCTCTCAGCGAAAGTGGCCGTGGTGACCGGCGCGGGCCGCGGACTGGGCCGTGCGTACGCCGAGGCGCTGGCCGCGGCGGGCACCGCCGTCGTCGTCAACGACGTGGACGCCGCGGCGGCGGAGGAGGTGGCCGGCGCGATCGGCGCCCGCGGCGGCAGGGCCGTCGCGGCGGCCGGGGCGGTGGGCGCCGCCGACGTCGCCGAGCACCTGGTCGACACGGCCGTGACGCACTTCGGCCGGCTGGATGCGATGGTCACCAACGCGGGGGTGCTGCGCGACCGGGTGCTGTGGAAGATGTCCGACGACGACTTCGACACCGTGATCGGGGTGCACCTGCGCGGCACGTTCACCTGCGCCAGGGCCGCGGCGGTGCGCATGCGCGAGCAGGCGACCGGCGGGCGGCTGATCCTCGTCTCCTCCCCCGCCGGACAGCGCGGCAACTTCGGCCAGACCAACTACGCCGCGGCCAAGGCGGGCATCGTGGCGATGACCCGCACCTGGGCGATGGAGCTGGCCCGCGCCGGCATCACGGTCAACGCCGTCGTGCCGGTGGCCGCGACCGAGATGACCAAGACCATCCCCGCCTTCGCGCCCGTCCTGGAGGAGGCCGAGCGCACCGGCGCCCCGCTGCCCGGCTGGCTGCGCAGGGACGAGGGCCTGGGCACGGTCGAGGACGTCGCCGGTCTGATCGTCTACCTGGCCTCCGACGCCGCCGCCGAGGTCACCGGGCAGGCCATCGGCATCGGCGGCGACAAGCTCGCGCTCTGGTCGCACCCTGCCGAGAAGGCCGTCGCCTACGCCGAGGGCGGCTGGAGCGCCGACGCCATCGCGCAGGCGTGGCACACGGGCGTGGGCGCCGAGCCGGAGACCTACGGCATCCCCGCCCCGAAGGCGCCGGTGTCTCGATGAACATCGACGAACTGGTCGCGATCGATGTCCACACCCACGCCGAGGTCGCCAGGGACGGTCACGGCTCGCTCAGCCCCGAGCTGTTCGGCGCCTCCGAGACGTACTTCAAGAGCCAGACCCACCGGCAGCCGACGATCGACGAGATGGCCGCCTACTACCGCGAGCGGAAGATGGCCGCGGTGGTCTTCACGGTCGACGCCGAGCACGCCACCGGCCACCGGCGCATCGCCAACGAGGAGGTCGCCGCCGACTGCGCCGAGCACCCCGATGTGCTCATCCCCTTCGCCAGCGTGGATCCGTGGAAGGGCCGCGCGGGCGTGCGCGAGGCCCGCCGCCTCGTCGAGGAGTACGGCGTGCGCGGCTTCAAGTTCCACCCCAGCATCCAGGACTTCGCGCCCAACGACCGCATGGCCTACCCGCTCTACGAGGTGATCGAGGAGCTCGGCGCGATCGCGCTCTTCCATACCGGCCAGACCGGCATCGGCGCCGGGGTGCCGGGCGGCGGCGGGATCAGGCTCAAGCACTCCAACCCGATGCTGGTCGACGACGTGGCCGTGGACTTCCCCCACCTGAAGATCATCCTGGCGCACCCGTCGTTCCCCTGGCAGGACGAGGCCCTGGCCGTCGCCACCCACAAGCCGACCGTGCACATCGACCTGTCCGGCTGGTCGCCGAAGTACTTCCCGCCGCAGCTCGTGCGCTACGCCAACACCCTGCTCAAGGACAAGGTCCTGTTCGGCTCCGACTACCCCGTGATCACCCCGGACCGCTGGCTGGCCGACTTCGACCGGCTCGACATCAAGCCGGAAGTCCGCTCGAAGATCCTCAAAGACAACGCGGCCCGCCTGCTCGGCCTCACCCCCAAGGAGAAGCAACCATGACCACGACCGCGAACGGACTGGACGAGCTGAAGGCGCTGGCGGGCCGCGACCTCGGCCACAGCGGCTGGCTGGAGATCACCCAGGACCGGGTGAACACCTTCGCCGACGCCACCGACGACCACCAGTGGATCCACACCGACGCCGAGAAGGCCAAGGACGGCCCGTTCGGCGGCACCATCGCCCACGGCTACCTCACGCTGTCGCTGCTCATCCCCCTGTTCACCGAGCTGCTCGACGTCCGCGGCGTCACGATGAGCATCAACTACGGCCTCGACAAGGTCCGCTTCCCCAGCCCGGTCAAGGTCGGCGGCAAGATCCGCCTGGCCGCCAGGGTCGTCTCCGTCGACGACGTGCCGGGGAACGGAGTCCAGATGGCCATGGACTTCACCGTCGAGATCGACGGCTCGGCCAAGCCCGCCTGCGTCGCCCGCGCCCTCTACCGCCACTACGCCTGACCCCCAGCCGGAGACCTCCCTACCGCCACGAACGGAACCGCCATGTCCACCTCGTCGGCTCCCGCCTCCGCCAACCCCGTCCAGCCCAACCCCGTCCAGCTCCGCCGCGCCGTCGCCTCCAGCTTCCTCGGCAGCGTCATCGAGTACTACGACTTCCTGCTGTACGCCACGGCCTCCGCCCTGGTGTTCGGCAAGATCTTCTTCGCCGACCTCAACCCGCTCGCCGCGACCGTCGCCAGCCTGGGCACCTTCGCCACCGGCTACCTCGCCAGGCCCCTCGGCGGCATCATCTTCGGCCACTTCGGCGACCGGCTCGGCCGTAAGCGCATGCTGGTGCTGACCATGGTCCTGATGGGTGCGGCCAGCTTCCTCATCGGCCTGCTGCCGACCTACGAGCAGGTCGGCAGCCTGGCCCCCATCGCGCTCGTCGTCCTCCGCGTCGTCCAGGGCATCGCGGTCGGCGGCGAGTGGGGCGGCGCCGTCCTCATGTCGGCCGAACACGCCACAGGACGGCGCGGCCTGTGGGCCAGCTTCACCAACGCCGGAGCGCCGTTCGGCATGCTGCTGTCGACCGCGGCGCTCAACGGCAGCGCCGCGCTCATGGACGAGCAGGCGTTCCTCTCCTGGGGCTGGCGCATCCCGTTCCTGATCAGCGTCGTTCTGCTGGCCATCGGCCTGTTCGTCCGCGCGCGGGTCGAGGAGACCCCCGTCTTCGCCAATGCCCGCCAGGCCCCCGAGCCCCGGTCCGCGCCGCTGCTGGACGTGCTGCGCCACCACCCCAGGACGCTTCTGCTGAGCATCGGCGTGGGCCTGTCGCCGTTCGTCCTGCAGGGCACGCTCACGACCTTCCTCGTCTCGTACGGCGTGCAGGCCGGCTTCGCCCGGCAGCAGGTGCTGGGCGGCCTGACGCTCTCCTCCGCGATCGCGGTCGCCGGGATCCTGGGCTGGTCGGCGCTGTCGGACCGGGTGGGCCGCCGGCCGATCGTCCTGGCGGGCGCGCTGGCCGCGGCGGTCTACGCCTTCTTCATCTTCCCGCTCACCGACAGCGGCAGCGTGGGCCTGCTCACCCTCGCCCTCGTCCTCGGCCAGTCGATCATCCACCCGATGATGTACGGCCCGCTGGCCGCCCTGTACGCCGAGCTGTTCTCCACCCGCAGCCGCTACACCGGCGCCTCCCTCGGCTACCAGATCGCCGGCCTCGGCGCCGGTCTCGGCCCGTTGCTGTTCGCCCAGGTCCAGGCGGCGAGCGGGGGCGGCGGCACCGGCGTCGTCTCCGCGACCATCGCCGCCTGCTGCCTGCTGACCGTGCTGTGCACGCTGGCGCTGCGGGAGACCAGTCGCGCCGATCTGGGCTCCGCGGCGGTCGCGAGCGCCGCCGGCCGTACCCCGAAAGCCTGACAGGAGATCGTCATGCGCAACGCTGGACTGGGCGGCTGGCCCGCCCGCCGGGCCCAGATGACCCCGAGCCGCCCGGCGTTCGTCTTCCGCGACCGGACCCTCACCTACGCCGAGGTCCACGAGCGCACGAGCAGGCTCGCCGCCCGGCTGCGGCGGGCCGGGGTGGCGGCCGGCGACCGGGTCGCCTACCTCGGCCCCAACCACGTCGCCTTCGCCGAGACCATGTTCGCCACCCACACGCTCGGCGGGGTCTTCGTCCCGCTCAACTTCCGGCTGGCCGCCCCCGAGATCGCCTACATGCTCGCCGACTCCGGCGCGAGCGTGCTGATCTACGCCCCGGAGTGCGCCGACGCGGTCGGGGAGATGCCGTCGTTGACCACCGTCGCGCTGGACCGGTACGACGAGTGGCTCGCCGAAGGCTCGGACGCCCCGATCGACGTGCCGGTGACTCTCGACGACGTGGCGCTGATCCTCTACACCTCCGGCACCACCGGACGCCCCAAGGGCGCCATGCTCACCCACGGCAACCTGGTCTGGAACTGCTACAACCTGCTCGTCGGCGTGGACCTGCGCAGCGACGAGGTGACGCTGGTCAGCGCCCCGCTCTTCCACGTCGCCGCGCTCAACCAGACGCTGCTGCCGACGTTCCTCAAGGGCGGCTGCTCGGTCGTCATGCCCTCCTGGGACGTCGGCAGCTGCTACGACCTGATCGAGAAGCACCGGGTGACGTGGATGTTCGGCGTCACCACGATGTTCGCCGCGTTCGCCGGCTCGCCCCGCTGGCCGAGCGCCGACCTGTCGTCCCTGCGCAGCCTGATGGCCGGAGGAGCGCCGGTGCCGCCCTCGCTCATCCGCACCTACCAGGAGCGCGGCCTGGTGTTCTGCCAGGGCTACGGCCTCACCGAGACCGCGCCGGGCGCCACGTTCCTCGAACCCGCCCAGAGCACCCGCAAGGCCGGCTCGGCCGGCGTTCCCGTCTTCTTCACCAACGTCCGCGTCGTCCGGCCCGACCTCACCGACACCGCTCCTGACGAGCCGGGCGAGGTGCTGATCCAGGGCCCGAACGTCACCCCCGGATACTGGAACAACCCGCAAGCCACCCGGGCCGCCATCCACGAGGACGGCTGGTTCCGCTCCGGCGACATCGCCACCCGCGACGAGGAGGGCTACCTCTCCATCGTGGACCGGGTGAAGGACATGTACATTTCCGGCGGCGAGAACGTCTACCCGGCCGAGGTGGAAGGCGTGCTCACCGAGCACCCCGCCGTGGCCGAGGCCGCCGTCGTCGGCGTGCCGGACGACACGTGGGGCGAGGTCGGCCACGCCTTCGTCGTCGTCCGCCCTGACACGCACGTCACCGGCGGCGAGCTGCGCGGCTTCCTCCTCGACCGGCTGGCCAAGTACAAGATCCCCCGCTACGTCGACCTCGTCGACGACCTCCCGCACACCGGCTCCGGAAAGATCCGCAAGCCGGACCTGCGCACCCGGGCGGCAGGCGGCATCACCGAGGCACCGTCGACTCCCTGACGATGAAGGTCGTCGGGAGCCGGACACGCTCGGCGACCGGAGTGTTGTGGATCAAGCCGTGGAGCATGTCGACGGCGCCTTCGGCGAGCCGTTCCGGATGCATGTCGATCGCGGCCGCGGCCATCCACCCCCGGTAGGCGGCCTCGCAGTCCAGGTTCCAGCCGTTGGTATCGGTGCCCGCCACCAGCACGATGTCCCGTGCGCCCGCGGAGGCGAAATGCTCCAGCACGGTTCTCGTGGAGGCGTCGTCGTCGGACGACACCCAATTCGGCCTACGAGGGGCTCACCACTCACGCCGCCATCGCCGCCGGCCGGGCCGGAACCCGCGGGCGTATCACGCCGGGCAGCGAGGCCGACTTCACGATCTTCGCGGAGAATCCGCTCACGCTCACCCCCGAGCGGCAGGCCGTGAATCCCGTGATCGTCACGGTCGTCGATGGCCGCGTGCAGCACACCATCGCGACAAAAGCACTATGAAGGAAGAGATGAACACCGAAAGGCACCACATCGCCGTGAGCGCGGCCGCGCCCTTCGAGCGCGGCAGGGAACGCGGCGAGCAGCTCCGCGACGCCCTCGCAGGCGGACTCGCGTTCTACTTCGAGCTCTTCGCCATGGCGGGCCTGACCGAGGATCGGGTTCGCGAGGACGCGCTCCGCACGGCGGACGTGGTCGGCGCGTTCCGCCCTCGCCAGCGGGAGGAGCTGGACGGCGTCGCCGCGGGCGCCGGGGTCGACCCGTGGCGCGTCTACGCGCTCAACGCGCGCACCGAAATCCTCGCGCAGAGCGCCGCGGGCCGTCCTGGCGAGTGCTCGACCATCGTCAGGCGTCTCGGGGCGGACGCGAGCGGCCCGCGCACCTTCGGCGTACAGACGTGGGACTGGCACGTGGAGCTCGCGCCGTACTGGCACACGCACGAGGTGCGCGGCGGCCGGCACGACGTGGTCGGGATCACCGAGCACGGCATCCTCGGCAAGGTCGGCGTCAACAGTGCCGGGCTCGCGCTGCACTTCAACATCCTCGGGCATCGCGAGGACGGCGTCGGCGGCGTTCCGGTGCATCTCCTCTCCGCGATCGTGCTCGAAGAGGCCGGGTCGGTCGCGGAGGCGCTCGACATCGTGCGATCGGCGCCGATCAGCGCGTCGAGCTCGTTCACCCTCTTCGACCACGAGACGGCCGTCACCGCCGACATCACCCCTGTCGGGGTGTTCGTCGTCGAGCCGGTCGACGGGACCGTCATCCGCACCAACCACTTCCTCTCTCCCGAGCCCCGCGCGGGCGAGAAGAGTGAGCTCTACCAGCCGGATTCGGGTGACCGTTACGACCTCGTGGCCTCCCGCTTCGCGCGTGGCCCCGAGCCGCGAAGCGCGGCGGAACTGCTCGGCTTCCTCTACTCCGACCCTGGTGAGCCGCAGCTGTGCTGCGTGCCGGACATGACGTTGCCGCCAGGTCAGCGATGGGCGACCCTCGCCACGATCATGCTCGAACCCGCCGGCCGTACGGCGCGCGTCGCCGACGGTTCGCCGCTCGACGCGCGTGACCGGCCATGGCGGACACTGACGGCCTGACCGATCGGCGCAGGCATCGGCCGCCCGCGGTCGAGACCTGCGCCACCCGCCGCTCAGCCCGCTGAATCCGGCTTATCCGTTTCGCCGGCATCGCGGGCACGGGTATCGTCCTAGCTTCTACCGTGATCGGATAGATGGGGCGCTGAGAGCGTGGCTGACCGCAGCGGGCACGACGACATGCGCGGGGCCGGCGAGGCCGCGGCTGGGCTGGTCAGTGCGGAGGTGGGCCACGACGGCCTGCTGGAGGCACTGCACCTCAACCCCCGGGTGCTGCGCCTGGGCTCGCACGACCTGGCCGAGCAGATCGTCCTCGCCGTACGGGCGGCGCAGCGGGATCTCCTCGACCAGATCGGCGACGGCGGCGAGGAACCGATCGCACCGGAGGGGGTGGATCCCGAGGCCCTGATGGGGCGCCTGGACGAGCTGGAGCTTCGGGCCGAACACGACTTCGAGCGGTTGACTTCATCCCTCGACGAGACGCTGCGCCGCTTGGAAGGCCGCGTGGAAGGCCGGTGAACCGGGGGCCGCACGACCACGTGACGATCGACGCCGACGGCCGGTCGTCCTCCGGACGGTCCTTCAGGGCGCTGGCGGATGAGCACGCGGACTTCGCCGCCGGTCTGCGCAGCGAGTGGACCGACGAGGCTCCGTTGCCGTACGAGGAGTTCTCCGTTCCCTATCTGACGTTGCGGCGCGATCTGCTGGACGCGTGCGAGCGGCTCGGCAAGCACCTGCGTCAGGCAGGCGACGGTCAGGTCGTGATGGCCGAGCGGAACACGCACACCGAGTACGTCAACATGAAAAACACGCCGGGGGAACCGGTCCCGACATGAGCTTGATGAGCGAACCAGCGGTCATCACCGGTCTCGCCCTCCTCGGCATCCCTCCGCTGCCGGACACCGCCCTGCTCGACAAGCACATCGGCGAGCTGGACCGGGCCGCCGCCCATCACCGGCTGCTGGCCCACGCGGGCGGGCACGCCTACCGGCTGGGAGCCGCCAACCAGGGACCGGCCAGCGACGCTCTGCATGCCTATATGACCAGCAGCGATGGCGCCGTACCCCAGGCGAGCGACCTTGCCGACCGCCTCACCACGGCCGCCGACGGCCTGCGCGTCTCGAAAGGCATCATCGAGTGGGTCGGGGGCCTGCTGGCGGGGGTCGCGGTCGCCGCCGGCATTGCGGTCGCGTTCGCCCCGCACCTGCTCCCCCAATTGGCGGCCCGGGCCGTGCGGTTCGGCGCCATGCTCCGCGACGCGCTGGGCCGTGTCGGACGTATCTTCACGAGCCTGTTGAAGACTCAGCGGGCGGGCCGGGTCGGTACCGGCCAGACCGGCCTCCTGCGCGGTCGTGGCCGGACGGCGCCCGCCACGCCGAAGCCCGACTACCTGGCGGCCGCGGCGGACCGCCACACGCCCGTGGACGACGTTCTGGCCGAGGAGGCTCGGCGGCCGGGCAACCGTTGGCGTACCGAGAGCACGCCTGTGTACCACGGCTCCCCGGCCTCCCCTGACCGGATCTTCGAGCAGGGCATTCGCCCGTACCATCCGGGCGACCGGGTCTACACCTCCCTGGACCAGGAGATAGCGGAAGGTTACGCCAGGGGCGGCTACACCTATCAGGTTCGCACCTCAGGCGGATTCTCCAGGGGCGATGCCCAGGAGACGGTCACGTTCCCGGGCGGAGTTCATCGCCGCTTCATCCGGGGTGCGTACGACCACAGAACCGACGAGTTCCTCCCCAATCCCCATTTCGATCCCAGCTAAGCCTGCCTACTTGTCACAGCCGGACTCTCTGTCTCGTCCTACCCGTGCATTCGACAAGACGATGCGTTCGATAAGACAAGGAGGTCGACATGGCACGGACCGTCACCAACGTGGTCGTGGCCCTCAGCGCGCTCTACACACTGGTCTTCGGCGTCTGGATGTGGGGGTGGCCGCGACAGTTCGCCGACTACGTCAACTTTCCCCGGCACGAGCACTTCCTCCATGACCTGGGCGCCTTCCACCTGGGCATCGGCATCGCGCTGGTGGCGGCGCTGATCTGGCGGGACGCCATCCTGGTCGCGCTCGTCGGCCTGGCCGCCGCCAGCCTCATCCACACGGTCAACCACGCGATGGACTCCCATCTCGGCGGCGCCGCCAGCGATCCCTACGTGATCGGCGCCCAGACGCTCGTCGCGGTGGTCGGCATCGTGTTCCGCGTCCGCCACCTGCGCACGCGTCAGGCGAAGGAGCAGGCACGATGAGGGTGCTGCTGGCCGGCGCCACCGGCGCGATCGGGCTGCCGCTGCTGTCAGCCCTGGCCGCGGCGGGACACGAGACCATCGCGATCATCCGTGACCCCGCCAAGCGACGGCTCGTCGAGGAACGCGGCGCACTCCCGGTGATCGCGGACGTGATGGACCGCGACGGACTGCTGCGCGCGGTCGACGGCCACCCGGCCGACGTCGTCATGCACCAGGCCACCGCGCTACGCGACGCCAGCCCCAGGCTGCGCCCCGACGACCCCACCCTCGCCCTGCGCGACAAGGGGACCGAACAGCTCCTCCGAGCCGCCCGGCTGGTCGGGGCGCGCCGCTTCGTCACCCAGTCACTGATCACCGGGTACGGCTACCGCGACCACGGCGACAGGATCCTGACCGAGGACGACGTCTTCGGCCTGCACGTCGGCAACGTGGGCGACCTGGTGGCCGACTCCAGCGTCGCGACCGAACGGCAGGTCTTCACCGCCGACGGCATCGAGGGCATCGCCCTGCGGTACGGGATGTTCTACGGCAGGAACGCCTTCAGCGACATGTTCGCCGACCTGATGCGCAAGCGGGCCCCGGTCCTGCCCCGAGGGAGAACGGGGACCACGTGCTTCATCCACGTGAACGACGCCGCGGCGGCCGCCGTCGCCGCCATGGAGCACGGCCGGGCCGGGCAGGCCTACAACATCGTGGACGACCAGCCGACGAGCTGGCGTGACTTCCTGACCACGGTCGCCCGCACACACGGCACCCCGCGTCCGGTCGTGACGCCGAGGTGGCTGATCCGGCTGGCCGTACCCTATCTGGGCTGTTTGATGATCGACACGACGATGCGGATCTCCCACGCCAAGGCCACCCGCGACCTCGGCTGGACCCCGGCGTACCGCAACCTCCGCGAAGGACTGGCGGCCGGCTGAGCCTCCGCACCTGTGGCTGCACGAGGATCACCGCGGTGACCAGCGTATCGATCCCGCAAAGAAGCGCATGCCGGGTGATGTGACTGGGCTGGGCGTTTCGGGAGCGTTGGCCGGGTAGCTGACCGACCACAATCCACGAGTGATGAGGGAGCGACATACATGAGCGACGCCTGGAGCTACCGCGAAGACATCGTCTCGGACTCGACCATGAGCCTGGTCGGCTACGACGTCGAGGCCACCGACGGCAAGATCGGTTCGGTGGACGAGGAGAGCAACGAGGTCGGCGCCAGCTACCTCGTCGTCGACACCGGGTTCTGGATCTTCGGCAAGAAGGTCGTCATGCCCGCCAGCACCATCATCAGGATCGACCCGCAGGAGGAGAAGGTCTACCTCGCCCGCACCAAGGACGAGATCAAGGACGCTCCGGAGTTCGACGAAAAGTCCTACAAGGACACCACCTACCGGCGTGAGGTCGGCGAGTACTACGGCCGCTTCCCGATGATGTAGACCGGGTCCTGCCGGGCTCCCCAGCCGGGAGCCCGGCTTTTCAACGCCCGGCTCTCAACACCCGGCTTCTCACACCCGGCTTCTCGCGGTCGTGCTCAGTCGGTGGTGAGCGCGTCGCGGCGCGGGTCGCACGAACTCCGGATCCACTGAATGAGGCTCCCGGTCACCTCCCAGCCGGGCTGGTGGGACGTCCTCGTTCAGCGTGATCAGGGCAGTTTGCGCAATGCCTGTGCGATCTCCTCGACGTCGTCGAGTTCGCCGGTGGTCACGGCGATGACGAGCGCGTAGGCGGCGTCCACATCGCTGTGGCCGAGGGTTTCGCCATTGAGGTGGAGGAAGAAGGCGGTGGCGGCCCAGCCGAGCCGCTTGTTTCCGTCGATGAGGGGATGGCCGATGATGAGGCTCTGCAGGAGGGCCGCGGCCTTGTGCCAGATGGTGGGGTACGCCTCAGCACCGAAGGCAGTGGTCTGCGGCCGGAGCACGGCGGCGTGCAGCTGCCCGGCGTCGCGCATCCGCACCGATGGCAGCACTCCCTCGGCCAAGGCGAGCACGTCGGCTTTGGCGAGGTAGAGCGTCACTGGCTCAGCCGCTCCAGTAGTTCGGCGTCACGCTCGGCGATCATCTTGGCGAACGCCCGGGCCTTGTCGGTCTGCCGACGGGCCAGGTAGTCCTCGATGGCTGTGACGGCTTCGGTGTTGGCGGACACACCGTCTTCGGCGGCTGCGTCCTTGAGTCGCTGGTGTACCTCGTCGGGGAGGCGGAGCTGCATGTTCACATAGCGATGATATCAAATTCTGATATCATCCGTTAGTAAGAGTAGGCGGCGTCAGCCGCACACCTGCACCGACGCGACGTCCGGCAGGTGGGCCGCCCACTCCTGCTCGGTGAGCGTCCGGCCGGATCTGCCGCACAGGGCCTCGGCCACGGCCGACGCGGCCACGGGGTACTCGTGCCGCGCGCCGAACTGGTCGAAGGTGACCAGGCGGGCGCCGTCCGAGGTGAAGGCCGCCCGTTGGACGACTCCGCGATCGTCGTCCAGAACCGCGCCGAGGGACTGCCCCAGCGTCAGGTCGTAGAGGCGGAGCCTGCCGTCACCGCCCACCAGGGCGGCCAGGTCCTCCGTCGCCGAGACGACGAGTGGCGCCGTGGGCGCGCCGGGCACGCCTCTGATGACCGTCCTGGGCGAGCCGTCCTGGTTCCAGACGGTCAGCCGTCCCCGGCTGTCGGCGGTGACGAGCAGCCCGGCCCGGGTGAACGCGCCGTGGACGAGACTGGTCGTCCGGCCGGTGGCGGAGAGCGCCGTGCCGAGGCGCTTTCCCGTCGCGGCGTCCAGCAGTCCCGACTCCCGCGCCAGTACGGCGAGCCGCGCCCCGTCCCGGGAGAAGGCGACGTCGGTCAGCCCGTTCAGCTTGGCCGACCACAGCGCGCGGCCTGCCTTCCAGTCCCAGAGCTGGAGGGTGGTTTTCGTCGAGTCGTCCGAGAGCAGCAGCTCCACCGCGATCGTGCCGCCGTCGGGGCTGACGCCGCGCAGGAACGCCTGGCCGACGGAGCTCAGCGTGAGCCGTTTGATCTCCTTCCTGGTCGCGGTGTCGTAGATGCGCAGGCGGCTGATGTTCTCGACGTCGTCGGGCGACCTGCTGGAGATCTCGAAGGTGGACAGCGCGATCAGCTTGCCGTCCGAACTGAAGGCCGAGCCGGTGAAGGCGAACTCGCTGTCGATTCCGCCGCGCAGGAGCAGGTCGCGCCTCTTCGCACTCCGCACGTAGGCGTTGGTGGGCGCCTCGGTGCCGCCGCCGCGCAGGTCCACGCTGAGCGTGCCGTCCGGGCTGATGGCCGCCGTGTGGGACGCCTCGTCAGCCGGTGCGGTGAGCGCCGAGAAGTCGACGGAGAACACGCGGTCCTCGCTGAGGTAGCGCAGCGTCCTGCCGTCCGGGTCGAATCGCGGCTGCGGCGACATCACCCTGGCCGCCCACTGGGTGGGGTCGGGCGCTGAGCTCACGGTCAGCGTGGTGAGGAGCATGCCGTCCCCCCAGAGCTGGATCTGGCCGTCGGTCGCCGAGGCGAACAGCCTGTCGTCGTGGCTGAAGACCACGCTGCCCTGGTTCCACTGGTCCGGTCCGCCGTCGGTCAGCTCGCCGACCGAGAAGCCCGTCGGGTCTTTCAGGTCGGCCACGCCGAGCCGCCACCCCCGCAGCACCTCGACCAGCCAGCCCTTCCTGGTGACGGCCAGCGGGTCGGGGCAGTACTTGCACGATTCCTGTGCCGGTCTGGTGCCGGTGAGCTTGAGGCTGGGCAGCGCGAACCTGCCGATGGTTCTGGTGTTGCGATGCTGCATGTAGACCGCCGAACCGTCCGGGGCCATCGCGCCGTTCCAGAAGCCGGGCAGTGGCGCGACACGTCCCGTGTCGAGATCCCAGAGGGTGAAGCTCTCCCGCTGCAGCACCACGTAGCGGTCGACCGTGCCGAAGCTGACGGAGGCCAGGTCGAACTGGTCGCCGCCGATGGCGGCGCGGAACGGCCACGCGCGCCGGAGCTTGCCCGTCTTCACCTCCCACGCGTGCACGCCCTTGCTGGTCAGGACCACGAGCACCGCGCCGGACGGGCTCAGCGCCATGTCGATCGGCGTGCCCTTGACCTCCAGCTTCAGGGTCCCGACCCGACGGCGGGCGACCACGTCCCACAGCCGCGCCTCGTTTCCGCTGACGCTGACCAGGGTCCGGCTGTCGGCGCTGAGGGTGCGGATAGTGTCGGGTTCGGCCGCCGGATCCTGGAACACGCCGGTCTCGCGTTTGGCCAGCGAGTCGTTCATGGCCTTGCGGGTCTGCGCGCTCGGGTCGAGCCGCCACGCGGCCACTGCCAGCAACCCGCCGAGCCCCGGATCGGTGGCCCGGACCGTCCCCGAGGCCGCCGCGATCCTGGCCGCCTCGGAGACCCGGAACCGGTCGTTTGCCACCTTGCCCTGCCACACCGCCACGCCGGTCGCGGCCAGCGAGACGACCAGCAGGACGGCCAGTGCCAGCGACACCAGCCGGGTCCTGCGCGCCCTGCGGCGGCCCAGCGCGGCGCCCGCGTCCAGGAAGTCGCGCTCCAACCCGGCCAGCGTGATGTCCCTGCGGCCGGTGGCCGCCCACTGCAGGGCGTTCTCCAGCGAGTGCCCGGCGAACAGGTCGCCGTCGCGCCGTCCGCGCTCGTCCCACCGCCGCGCCGCCGCCAGGATGTCGCGGTGGACGGCCAGGCCGTCCCTGTTGCTCTCGATCCATCGCCGCAGCCGGGGCCACGCGTACGGCAGCGCCGGACGGGCCAGCCGTACCTCGTCGCCGTTGATCTCCAGGAGGTAGCCGAAGACCCGCAGCACGCCCCGCGCCTCGGCGAACTCGCTGAGGCGGGCCCGCCGGACGGTCAGCTCGCCGTCCTCGTCGACCGTCACCAGCCGCAGGAACACCTGCGCCGCCAGCTCGCGCTCGGCCGGGCCGAGCATGCCGTAGGCCTCCTCCGCGAGCGGGCCGAGGCCGGGATCGTGCGCCTGCGTCGTGAGATGGGCCGCCCGGCCGCCTTCGGCCAGCAGCCTGGCCGTGTCGAGCTGCCCGTCGCCGCTGATCAGGGCCAGCAGCAGGGCGCGGGCGGTGGGCCGGGCCAGCGGATCCTTGCGTAACGCGGCGTGGACCAGCGGGCGCAGCGACTCCGGCAGGCAGGTGAGGTCCGGTTCGACCGACATGACCTGGTGCATGACCGCGCCCAGTGTCTCGGCCTTGAACGGGTCCCTGCCGGTCGCGGCGAACAGCATGATCCCGCCCCAGGCGAACACGTCGGCGGGCGCCCCGGCCCGCTCGCCGGTGAACACCTCCGGCGCCATGTACGTGGGCGTTCCCGAGATCAGCCCGGTCGCGGTCAGCGACATCTCCAGGGTCCGCGCGAGCCCGAAGTCGATCACCCGGGGGCCGTCGGGACCGAGCAGGACGTTGTCCGGCTTCATGTCCCTGTGGATCACGCCCGCGTCGTGGATCGCGGTCAGCGCGGTGGCCACGCCGGTCGCCAGCCGGTGCAGGTCTCCGGCGGTGAAGACCCTGCCCTCCCGTACGGCGGCGCCCAGGCTGGGCCCTTCCACGTACTCGCTGACCAGGTACGGCCGGGGCCCGGCGAGGTCGGCCTCGATCACGGCCGCCGTGCAGAAGGAGGAGACCCGCTGGGCCGCGGTGGCCTCACGCTGGAGCAGGCCCACGTCGACGCCGTGCAGCATCTTGATCGCCACCCGCCGCCCGGCCTGGTCGTACGCCTCGTAGACCACGCCTTGGCCGCCCGCGCCCAGTCGTCCGGCCAGCCAGTAGGCCCCGATCCGTCGCGGGTCTCCCTCAACCAGAGTCACGGGATCTTGGATGTCCCGCGCCGCCACAAAGTTCGCGAATCACCCGGGTCAGGTGTTCTTGGTCGCTGTCACCAGCGCGAAGGACAGGTACTCCCCCTGGTCGGCCTCCAGCATGGCGATGGTCCGCTCGACGACGTCCCGGTCGGCGGCCCTGTCGTTGGCCTGGTGTTCGAGACAGGCGCGCGCCCACAGCAGCCAGTCGCGCCAGCCGTCCTCCTGCAGCCTGGCCGAGGTCACGGTGACCAGTTCGGTGATGTCCCACTGGAAGCGCCACCATTCGGCGGTGTGCCAGGCGATCGCCTCCCACCCGACGAGCTCCTTGATGTGCGGCGGGATCACGCCCAGGTCGCGGACCTCGCGGGTCATGCCAGGGGTGGCGATCCCCAGCTGACCGCCGGGCGCGAGGAAGCGCGTGATGTAGGCCAGGTAGCTGTCGGCGGTGCCGAAGTACTCGTAGGCGTCGATGCTGACGACCGCGTCGAAGGACTCCGGCTCGAACGGCAGCGCGTGCGCCTCGGCGCTGACGGCCCGCACCCGGTCGGCGACGCCCGCCTCGGCGAAGACGGCCTCGGCCTTCTCCGGCGCGATCCACAGGTCGGCGGCCACGACGTCCACGCCGAACTCCCTGGCCAGGAACACCGACGTCGCGCCCATGCCGGAGCCGAGGTCCAGGACCCGCATGCCGGGCTTGAGGTCGAGGTCGCGCGACAGGTCCTCCAGCAGCCACAGCGGGTTCGGCCCCATGTCCAGGCCGACCAGCCACGCGGGGTCGTAGCGGGACGAACGGGGATAGTCGTCGGGCCGGATGAGATCACGCACAGCTGTCACAGCGCGGCATCCCACCACACCGAAAAGGCAGCCCGCAAACGGTTATCGGTGCTCCGCCGCCAACGACGCGTCGAGCTCGGACTCCCGGCCCCTCGCGAACTGCGAGTCGTACTCCGCCGCGCCGAGAGCCTGCCTGGCCCGCTTCGCGATGCGGTCGACATCGTCGCGCTCCCCCTCGGGCAGCGGCGTCCCCACTGGGACGTCAGCGTCCCGGCCGGGCTTCCCGCGGCCGAGGCCGAATCCGCCCGCAACAGCCTCGAAGGAGCGCTCGCGGCCGGCCCCTCGGTCGGCGGGCAGCTGCTCGCCAGCGCCCGCGAGGCCTACACCAACGGGCTGAACGTGGTCGCCGTCGTCTGCGCCGCCATCGGGGCTCTCCTCGCGCTCACCGCGATGCTCGCGCTCCGCAGGGCGCAGAAGGCAGAGGAGGTCGACGCGCCCCTCCAGACCACCGGGAGCTGACAGGCCTCCCCCCGCAGGGGGAGGCACCTCACTCTTCTGCGGGAGGTCGCACCAGGTCAGCGGTCTCTACGGTCGAGCCATGGCCGATTCTCATCGCAGACGACGCTGGCCGGCTTTCGCGGTGGCGGTGCTGTTCCTCGGGTACGCCGCCGGGAAGGCCGCCTTCGCCCTGCAGGCCCAGCTCGGCTTCCCCGGCGGCCCGCCCGTGTCGGCCGCCGAGACCAGTGGCTACTTCCTGGACGCCGCCACCGCGCAGTGGCTCGCGGTCGCCTCCGGCGTGCTGGGCGCGTGCGTCGCCCTCGCCACGGTCACCGTCCTGGGGCGCAGGGTGCCGCGAGCGCTGATGCTGATGGTGCTGGCGTTGATGCTGCTGGCCGTCGGCGGCGGCGCGGGGATCATGATCGTGGACGGGTTCGTCGGCATCGGCGTGGGATGGCAGTGGTACCACGGCGCCCTCGGGCTCGTCGTCATCGGGCTGTTCCTGGAGATGACCCGGTCCTACGTGGTGGGGACGAGACGTGTCGCGCACTGACCGGGCTCGGCTGGGCGGGTTCGGGGCGGCGGTGTGCGCCGCGGCCTACGGGTCGATGAAGCTCGCGCAGGCGCTGGGCGCCAACGCGCTGGCCGACAAGGACCCGCTGCCGCCGGAGCTGCGCGAGCGGCTGCTCGCGCGGGATCCGCTGTTCGTGGCGAGCCACTGGGTGCTGTTCGCCGCCGCGGTGGTCGGCGTGATCGTCGCGCTGGCGACCGTACGGCCCTGGGGCGCGGCCGTACCACGCCGGCTGCTGCTCCTGATCACCTGGACACTCGGGATCTTCATGATCGCCCGGTCGATCGGGGTGGTGGGGTTCGGCTTCGTCGGCGACGTCCTGCTGCTGACCGGGGTCAGCCCGCCGCCGCCCGAGCACACCGCGCTGGCCACCGACCTGGCGCGCTGGGATCTGCTGCTGTGGTCACCGTTCTTCCTGCTCTGGGGTGCGTGCTGGGCGACGGCCGGATGGCGGCTCGGCAGGAGAGCCACCGCCGGGTGAGCCGGTCGATCACCCGTGGAGCGCGACCTGGCCGGGCCGGGACAGCAGGTCGAGCCCGGCCGAGGCGGCGTCGTCGGCGGGCAGGTAGACGACCAACCGCTGCTCCTCCGCGCCGGGCAGCTCCAGACTCTCGTACGCCAGCAGCAGCTCACCGGCCACCGGATGCGCCCACCGCTCCACCCCGGTACGGCAGGGCAGCGCGGCCGAGGCCGTGAACCGGTCGGTGAAGCGGGCACCGGCGGTGACGGCCAGTTCGTCGGCCAGGGCGGCGGCGTAAGGGTCGCCGAGAGACGCCGCGGCCCTGAGGTCGGCGGCCCGCTCGTCAGCGACGCTCTCCCAGTCGGGGAAGACGCCACGCGCGCGAGCGTCGGTGAAGACGTACCTGGCCAGGTTGGGCGGCCGGCCCTCCAGCACGCCGGCCGGTCCCGCCAGCGCCTCGAAGCCGGCCGTACGGGCGAGCACCTCGCCCAGCTGGTTGACCACCAGCGCCGGTGCCGGCTCCAGCCGGTCGAGCAGCGCCCTGACCGTCGGGCGCACCGCGCGGGCCGGCGGCGCACTGCCCAGGCAGGCGCCGGCACCGCTGCCCGCCTTGACCAGGCGGTGCAGATGGATCCGCTCGTCGGCGGACAGGCGCAGCGCGTCGGCGAGCACGGCCAGGATCTCGGCGGAGGGGCGGCGGTCGCGTCCCTGCTCCAGCCGGGTGAGGTACTCGACGCTGACCCCCGCGAGTGTGGCCAGCTCGGCGCGGCGCAGCCCGGGGGTACGGCGGCGCGTGCCGTCCGGCAGCCCCACGTCGGCGGGCGCGACGGCCTCCCGCCGGGACCGCAGGAACAGGCCCAGCTCGTTGTCGCCCATGGACCGGGAGTCTATGCGCCACCGCGATCCTTGCCCTGGGAGGGCCAGCCTCACGGCGGTCTCCCCGGCGACGGTACGGCCCGGCAGGCTCGGACGCGTCACCACATCCTTCCGAAAGGACCCCCTCTCTTGCGTTACCGACTGCTGGGCAACACCGGGCTGCGCGTGTCCGAGCTGTTCTTCGGCGCCATGACCTTCTTCGAGCGCGGTGGCTTCGAACGCGGCGGCCCCGACGCACTGGGCGAGTACCGGGCCATGCTGGACGCCTACGCCGACGCCGGAGGCAACGTCATCGACACCGCCTCGGCGTACGGCGACAGCGAGGAGGTGCTCGGCGAGCTGCTCGACGGCCGCCGCGACCGCTTCGTCGTCGCCAGCAAGTACACGATCTCCCGCGACCGCGACGACCCGAACGCCTCGGGCAACCACCGCAAGAACCTCACCCTGACACTGGAGCGCAGCCTGCGCCGGCTGCGCACCGACTACCTCGACCTCTACTGGGTGCACATCTGGGACCGCCACACCCCCGTGGAGGAGACGATGCGCGCGCTGGACGACGCCGTACGCGCCGGGAAGATCCTCTACGTGGGCATCTCCGACGCTCCCGCCTGGCTGGTCAGCCGCGCCAACACGCTGGCGGAGTGGCGCGGCTGGACACCGTTCGCGGGCCTGCAGGTTCCCTACAACCTGCTGCAGCGCGACGTCGAACGGGAGCTGCTGCCGATGGCCGAGGCGCTCGGGCTGAGCGTGGCCGCGTGGGGGCCGCTGGCCGGCGGCGTGCTGTCCGGCAAGTTCACCGGCCAGGGCGACCCGCCGGCCGGGACCACCAGGGTCGACCCCGGCGCTCTCACCCCGCGCGACCACGCCGTCGCGCGGGCCGTACGCGAGGTGGCGGACGAGGTGGGCGCCACTCCTGCCCAGGTGGCGATCGCCTGGACGCGCACCAGGTCCGCCGCCGTCCACCCGATCGTCGGAGCGCGCGACGTCAAGCAGCTCACCGACAACCTGGGGGCTACCGAGGTCGTCCTTCCCGAGGAGTCGGTACGGCGGCTGGAGTCGGCGACGGCGTTCGAGCTCGGCTTCCCCGGCGACTTCATCGCCGCTGCCGAGGCCGATCCGTGGGTGTTCGGCGAGCCGGCCAACCGGCCCTGAACACGACCATCAGGTCAGGTGATCGAGCGCGGCGGATCTGGCCCGCATCGTCTTCATGATCACCACTCCCGCGGTCGCGAGGCACCACAGCGCCGCCGAAGGAGCGGCCGCCATGACGAGAAGCGCCACCAACCCGTGGTCCCTCGGGTCTTCGAGGAGGCTCGCGGCGCCCGCCATCACCTGCAGGCCGCCGCTCAGCACGCCCAGGATGGAGATCGCGCGACTCCACCGCCACAGCAGCACGCTCGCGGTGAGGAAGGCCATGCCTTCCAGCAGCAACGCCACGTCCAGGAGTGCTGCCAGGTCGAACCCGAGCACGTCCTCCAGCCCGTGCCGCACTCGCGAGGGCAGGAACCTCAGCGGCACCAGGACCACGAGGAGGCTGGGGGCCAGCCCGACGATCGCCGCGGGCCGCGAGGCCCGCCACATCGATATGAACAGGGGAACCACGACGACCGCCAGCGCCATCGAGCGGATCAGGTCGGCGTTCACCGGGTGCGGCAGGTCGAACGAGCCGTCGGTGGTGAGCCGCTCCCAGATGGACAGCGAGTAGACGACGGACGCGACGAGCAACGGCACAGCGGCGACGAAGGCGAACGTCCCCGCGACCAGGCTGGGCTTGCCCGAGGACGGCGCGGGCGGACGTGGCGGCGCATAGCCGTACGGGCCTGGATGGTGAGGAGGGAACGGGGCGGCGTGGGGCGCGGGGCGCGGGCCGAGGTGAGCGCCGGGGTGGGGGTTCTGCGCCGGGAGAACGTTCGGCGGCGGAAGGATGCTCGTCGGGTGGGAGGGGACGGCGGAGGTGGGCTGCTCGCCTTCCGGCAGGCGTACGGTGCCGGACCCCACGGTGCCTGACCCCACGGTGCCGGACCCCACAGTGCCGGACCCCACCGGAGCGGACTCGGACCCCATGGTGTGCGGCCGGACGGCGCCGGTGATCCGGCCGAGCAGGGCCTCGGCCGTGGGCCGGGCGGCCGGGTCCTTGTGCAGACAGGCGTGCAGGATCGGCCGCAGCTCGTCAGGGACGCCGCTCAGGTCGGGCTCGGTGGTCAGAATGGCGTGCATCAGCGACGGCGCCGTGTCACCGCGGAAGGGCAGCCGCCCGGTGGCCGCGTAGAGCATGGTCGCGGCCCAGCTGAACAGGTCGGCCGCCCCCGTCACCGAGGTGCCCTCGAACTGCTCCGGAGCCATGAACGCGGGCGTGCCCATCACCGTGGAGGTGGCCGTGTGCTCGGCCGCCCTGGCGATGCCGAAGTCGATGACCACCGGCCCCTCGGGGCCCATGATCACGTTCTTCGGTTTGAAGTCGCGGTGCACGATCCCGCCCCGATGGATGGCGTCGAGGGCGGTCAGCGTCGCCACGGCCAGCCGTTGCAGCCCGCCGCCCGTTCGCGGCCCCTCGGTCGCGACCAGCTCGTCGAGTGAAGGGCCTGGGATGTACTCGCTGACGATGTACGGCAGGTCGCCCTCGACTCCGGCGTCCAGCACGCGGGCGGTGCAGAACGCCGCCACCTGCCGCGTGGCCTCCGCCTCGCGATGGAAGCGCCGCCGCGCGCCCTCGTCGCGTGCCACCGCGGCGAGCAGCACCTTGATGGCGACCTTGTCACCGGTGGGCCCGCGGCCCAGGTAGACAGTCCCCTGCCCGCCCGATCCGAGGACCTTCTCGGTGGCATAGGGGCCGAACTTCTGTGTTTCCGCGAAGGTCACCGAACGACCTTAGAGGTACGGCCGCGCCGTACGGAACAGCTACTCCTTCTTCGCCAGGTCGCCGCAGGTGAAGCCCTCTTCGCGCTCGGGCGAGAGCTGCACGTCGGTGAGGATCGTGCCCTCGCCGGAGCGGCGGAAGGTCTCCATCCTGTCGCAGTCGTAGAAGGAGTAGGTGCCGTCGCTCTCGCCGAGCAGCATCATCCACCGGCCGTCGTAGAGCGTCTTGCCGTCGCCGTCCTGGAGCCTGGCCCACTGGTCCTGGAAGCCGACGAGGTCGAGCAGGGTGTTGGCCTGGCCGGTCTCCTGCACGTCGGCCGCGCCGTACACGAGCTGGACGACCAGCACGTAGCCGAGGCCGACGCCGGTGAGCGCGCCGAGCAGCACCTTCGTTCCCGCGCGGCCGACGGGCCTGCGGCGCAGCAGCCGGAACGGCACCGCGTAGGCCAGCACGCCGAGGAGGGCGGCCAGCAGCACCTGCCCGTCCCCGAGCGCCGTGCCGTCGACCTCCACCGAGAGGTAGAGAAAGCCCAGGTAGGTGAGGCCGGCCCAGAGCCCGGCGATGGTCGCGACGATCCATGGCCGCTTCCGTATCGCCTGGACGGCCCGGCCCGCCCACCCCCTGGTGATCACGTTCGCCAGCCAGCCGAGCCCGACGAGCACGCCGACGCCCAGGGCCAGGCCGATGAGGAGCGGGATCAGCGTGCCCAGGAGCCGGCCGAGCAGGACCGACTGGTCGATGCCCGCCTGCTCGGGGTTGATGCCGAAGACCGCGTACATCTCCTTGATCCCCATGTACAGCAGGGCGTAGAGCGTCACGCCGACCGGGACGAGGAACGAGCCGATCTTCTCGAGGACCTCGAGGATGCTCCCCTTCTCCTCTGGCTCTGGCTCTGGCGCCGGTGGGAGAACTATCTGTTCTGGCGAATAAGACTGAGAAGTCACGACGAAAGATCATGCGGGCCCGCCGCAGACAGCCGGTTGACGCGAGATATACGCGCTGATCAGCCGCGCATCCCGGCGGGCATTCCGGTGCGAGCTCACGGTGCGCTGCGGCCCGAGCCCGGCCGCAGCGCACGGTGAACCCTCAACCGGCCCTGGTTCAGCTGGGGCAGGAGATGGCGCTGTTCTCTTCCCCGGCGAAGAGCCTGTTGCCGGGGCCGGTGAACTCCTCGTAGCCCTGGGCGAGCTCGTGGTCGTCGTCACGCCTCCGCAGCGCTGACAGCGCCCGCGCCATCGGTGCGCAGCCACAGGGTCAGGGCCCAGTCCTGGTCGTTGGCGAGCGGATCGTCCCGGTAGCCCGGCCGCCCGTCCACGCTCGAGGGCATCACGAAGGCGCAGGACGCCGAGCCGTCTTCACGAAAGAGGGCAAGGTTGGCAGCGAAGATCGCCTCGGCGGTGGCGTCGGTCTCCGCTGTCCTGAGTTCCCGCGGGAGCTGGGTGAGGGCCACCGCCGTCAGAACGCTCCAGTGGTGCGGGAAGACGTCGCCGTAGAGGCGGTTGCGGCCGAACCAGTAGCCGTCCCAGTGCCGGATGCCGATGTGACGCAGCCGGGCGTGAGGCTGTGGACCGCCGAAGGCGCGCAGCCAGCGCAGCGATTCGGTCAGCGGGGTGAGCAGCGTGGGGTCGCCCGACAGGTCGTAGCTGATCGCGAAGAGCGAAACCAGCGGCGCGACCATGGACTGCTCGTAGTTCACCTCATGGCTCGGCAGGTCTGGACCGAGCATGGCGAAATGGGCGGCGTTTTCCAGCAGAGAGGCGCGCAGGCTCGACGCCCGGTCCGGGTCGCCCGCGGCCTCCAGCAGGGCGGCCACCTGGACGACGGCCTCGGGCTGGCCGATCGACAGGTGCTGGACCGCGTCCAGGGCGTAGCTGCGTTCCAGCAGCAGGGCGGCCTGGTCGAGATCCTCGCTCCGGTCGTAGAGCACGTGCTGGTCGGCGAAGAACTGGGCCAGCCACGGGATGTTGTAGAGGCGGGGCTTGTCGACGGTGGTGTCGCTGCCCCATGTCACCGATCCGTCGGTGGCGATGAGGCACGATCTGGCGAAGGTCGCGAAGCCCTCCAGAGCGCTGTCGATCTCGTCGAGCGGACCCCAGCCCCGGCGTCTGGCCTGCTGGAGGAGCAGCGGCATGGCCAGCCTTTCCGCCCCGTCGGACCAGTCGGCCCAGCCGCTGGTCAGTTGCCGTATGCGGGTGGCCGAGTCCACCGGGACGAAGGCATGCCGGAAGGGCTCGCCTCGCTCGACGGGCCGCTGGTGGTCGAGGATGTAACGGATGCGCCGCTCGACGAGTTCACGCCGTGGCAGGTGGAAGAGCACGGCGGTGCGCGCGTGCGCTCCGATCTCCAGGTAGGCGATGCCATGTCGCCGCCCGTACACCGAGTCGCCGACCACGTCGGCGTCGCTGGAGGAGACCGCTCCTTCGGTGAGAAGTGGTTGGCCGAGTTCGGCGTGCAGGCGCGGGAGCCGTACCGGAGGCGCGGAGGAATCGAGGAACGCCGGCACCGAGTCGTACCAGGCCAGCTCCCAGGTGAGCTCGAAGGTGCCATGGGCGGGCACGGTCACCGTGGGCTGACCGCCGAAGGCAGCGGGATTGCGGGCGAGGTCGGTCGCCTGGAGGACCACGTGCCCGCGCACATTGGAGCCGGAGGCGTGGTTGCGTGACTCGATCGAGTACGACCAGAGCGCGCCCTCGCGCAGGATCAGCCCCAGCAACGGCGTCTGGCCGGACATCGGCTGGGCGAGCACCCACGACCAGGAGCCGCCGGTCCATACATGGGCGTGGCAGGCGCCGGCCAGGCTCTCCTCAGCGCTGGGGTAGATGTCGCGCAGCGGCGTCTGGATGCCGAGCCCGGTCACCTGTACGTCCCGGTCCAGGGCGTTGACCAGCCGATAGGACTCGACCAGAACCTCACCGCCAGTCCTGGTGACCTCCAACTCGAGCCCGGGCAGCAGGTCGTGGACGACCGTGACCTGGTCGGTGTCGGCCTCGACCCGGCGTGGCCGATTCCAGCGGCAGGTACCCAGATCGCTGACCAGGAAGCCGGTGCCCCATCGGTTCTCGGCGGTGTGCCAGCGTTCGGTGGCCTCGTCCAGGAGGAATCCGTGCCCTGGCAGGTCGGGGTGCTCGAAGCGCAGCGGCGCTCCGTCGGCCGCGCCCAGGATGAGCCTGCCTTTTCCGACGCGAAGCGATAGGTCCATGGTGTCCTTTCGGCGGGGAACCCCAGGCTCCCCACCGTCATCAACTGACGGTGATCTTGTCAAGGACGCGGGCCAGTAGTGTGCACTCACGACGAAAGGGGGGCACATGCTCGATGAGGTGGTTTCGCGGCCGATCGGTCAGGTAGTCGGCGGGCGGGAGGAGGTCTTCGACGACGACTGGGGTACGGTCACCGCGGTCATCCGGTTGGATGCGACGCAGTTCGCTCCTGACGCGCTGGCCGGCTTGGACGGGTTCTCGCACCTGGAGGTCATCTACTTCTTCGACCGGGTGCCCGTCGAGAAGATCGAGACCGGAGCCCGCCATCCCCGGGGCAACACCGACTGGCCGCTGGTGGGGATCTTCGCCCAGCGCGGCAAGAACCGCCCCAACCGACTCGGCCTCGCCCGCTGCCGCCTGGTCAAGGTCGACGGGCTGGAGGTGCACGTGCAGGGTCTGGACGCGGTGGACGGCACTCCCGTGCTCGACATCAAGCCGTACATGACCGAGTTCGGCCCCCTCGACCCCACCACCCAGCCCGCCTGGGCAACCGAGATCATGCGCCACTACTACTGACCGAGGCGAGCCTGCCGTCGGTCATGGTCAGTACGGTGTCCACGGCCGACAGGGCGGCCAGGTCGTGCGTGACCATCACGGTGGCCAGGTCGTTGCGCCTGGTCAGCTCAGCCAGGAGGGAGACGACCCGCTCGCCGCGCTCATGGTCGAGCGCGCTGGTGGGTTCGTCGACGAGCAGCACCTCGGGCTCGTTCATCAGAGCGCGGGCGATGTTGACCCGCTGCCGCTCGCCGCCCGACAGCTGGTGGGGGCGTTTGTGCTCCTTGCCCGCCAGGTCCACGGCCAGCAGCAGCTCACGGGCCCGGGCGACCGCCGCGCGAGGTGAGCCGCCAGCCAGGTGCGCCACGACCAGGAGCTGGTCGAGGGCGGTGAGGGAGGGCAGCAGGTTCGCCTGCTGGAACACGATCCCGACGTGGTCGCGGCGGACGCGGGTCCTGGCCGCCTGGCCCATGGCCGACACCTCGTGCCCGGCCACGGCCACGGTGCCGGAGGTGGGGGTGACCAGGGTGGCGGCGACGGCCAGCAGACTCGACTTGCCCGAGCCTGACGGTCCGACGACGGCGGTGAACTCGCCCGGAGCGACGGCCAGGTCGACGTGGTCGAGCGCGGTGAGCGTCCGGTCGCCGTCGGGGTAGGTCAGGACGATGTCGGCGAGCTTGAGGGTCATCGGAAGACTCCCAGGGCAGTCAGCGAAAGGGTCACCGGGAGGCTCCCGGGGCAGTCAGTGGATCGGTCATCGGGAGGCTCCCAGGGCGGTCAGCGGATCGGTCATCGGGAGGCTCCCAGGGCGGTCAGCGGGTCGACGGAGGTGATCTTGCGGATGGCCAGCGCCGCCCCGAGCGCACCGAGGACGATCATGACGGCGACCGGCACGACGGTGGTGGTCACCGACAGCACGAACGGGACCGTGCCCTCCGCCAGCGCGCCGAGCCCCGCACCGAGCGCGCCGCCGAGGCCCGCCCCGAGGAGCAGGACGATGACGGCCTGGGCAAGCGCGTCACGCAGCAGGTAGCCGGTGCTCGCGCCGAGCGCCTTGAGCACGGCGACGTCACCGCGCCGCTGGATCGTCCAGACGGTGAAGAACGCGCCGATGACCAGCGCGGAGATCGCGAACAGGAAGCCGCGCATGAGTTGGAGCGAGCCGTTCTCCGACGAGAAGGAGCCGATGGCGGCGGGCGCGTCGGCCAGCGGGACCGTCATGGTGCCCAGCCGTTCGTCGGCCCCCGCGAGGTCGGGCGTGCCGTCGGTGAGCAGAGCGAGAACCGTCGCCACGGTGTCGGCGCCGCCCAGCGACTCCCAGTCGTCGATGCTGATCCACGCGACCGGCGCGTGACTGTAGGAGGCCTCGCCACCGGTGCCGGAGACGGTGAAGTCCCGGCCGGCGAGCCGTACCTTGTCACCGGCCGCGAGGCCGCTGTCGGCGGCGAGCGCGGCCGACAGCACGACCTTGCCCGTGTCGACCGATGGCGGCGAAAGCCTGCCGCCGGGCTGGACGCCGAAGACGGCCGCCGCGGCGCCGGCGTCGCCGTAGCTGAGCCGTCCCATGGAAACGCCGAGCCGCTCGGCGGTGACTCCGCCCACCTTCCGCCATTCCTGCCAGGTCTGGTCGGTGATGCGGCTGTCGGCGAAGGCGGGCTTGTCCCCGCCGTCGAAGACGATGTGGTCGGCGGACAGGTTCTCCACCGCCGAGATGTTCTCCTGGGCCAGCCCGGCGGTCAGGCCGGACAGCATGGTCACCAGCAGCGTGATGAGGAAGACGACCCCGCCCATGAGGGCGAAGCGCCCCTTGGCGAAACGCAGGTCTCTGAGCGCCACGAACACGGCGCAGCCCTCCGTTGGAGTGTGGGTTGACACGGACCTCCCAAGGTTGGGTCAGCCGGTCGGGCCCGCGCTTCGCCTCTTCGGTCGGCCGGAATACACCTTTTGAACGATGCCGCGCACGACGCGCCCTCGCCTACGCTGAGCGAGAAATGATGGACTTTCCGTTCCCGCCCGCACTCCGGCTGCTCAGGTGGGCCATCCACGGCACGTTCGCGATCCTCCTGGTGATCGCGGTCGCCGGAGTCGCCCGAGAGGGAAGCAGCGCCCTGGTGGCGGGCGGCGGGCTGCTGGGAGTCCTCTACGCGGCGGGGATCGTCGTCGAGGGGCGGCTGCCGCACTTCGGCGGGCGCACGCACCTGCTGCTGGGCCGGACCTGGCTGGTGGTGGTCACCCTCGGCTGGGCGGCGCTGGCGCTGGCCGCGCCGCAGTTCGTCTGGCTGGCCTTCCCGCTCTTCTTCGCCTACCTGCACCTGCTGCCGCTGGCCGTCGCGCTGCCCGGGGTGGCCGTGCTGACCGTGGCGGCCATCGGGGCGGCCGGCTGGCACACCGGCGCGATGACCGCGGCCCAGGTGATCGGGCCCACGATCGGCGCGGCCGTGGCCACGCTGCTGGCACTGGTCTACAAGGCGCTGTACGCCGAGAGCGAGCAGCGTCGCATACTGATCGACGACCTGGTCCGCACCCGCGGCAAGCTCGTCGAGGCCGAGAGCGACGCGGCCCGGCTGACCGAGCGCGAACGCCTGGCCAGGGAGATCCATGACACGCTGGCGCAGGGCATGTCCAGCATCATCCTGCTGTTGCGCGCCGCCCGCCGCGATCTCGCCGAGCGCCCGCATGAGGCGGCCCTGCGCATCGCCGAGGCGGAGCACGCCGCGCAGGAGAACCTGGAGGAGGCGCGCAACTTCGTCAGGGCGCTGGCCCCGCCCGCCCTGCAGCACTCCTCGCTGACCGCCGCGCTGCGCAGGATCAGCGACTCGGCCGTCGCCGGCAGCGCCGCGCGGGTGCGGTTCGAGGTGTCAGGCGTGCCGGTGCCGTTGCCCGCCGACTACGACCTGGTGCTGCTGCGGGTCGCCCAGGGCGCGCTGGGCAACGTCAGCCGCCACTCCGCGGCCGACAACGCCCGGGTGACCCTCACCTACCTGGACGACCTGGTCGTACTGGACGTCTACGACGACGGGCGCGGCTTCGACCCGCACCGGACCGCCGACCCGCAGGCGGGCACCGGCTACGGTCTGCGGGTCATGCGCGACCGGGTGACCGCCCTGGGCGGCACCCTGACCGTCGAGTCGGCCCCAGGCGAGGGAACCGCCGTCGCTGCCACGCTGCCGTTGCCCCCGAGGGAGGTACGGTGATCCGCATCGTCCTGGTGGACGACCATCCAGTGGTGCGTTCGGGCATCCGCGCCATGCTCGCCGGGCAACCCGACGTCGAGCTGGTGGGCGAGGCCGCCACCGGCGAGGACGGCGTCGAGCTGGCCCGGCGGCTCGAACCCGACGTGGTCCTGATGGACCTCCAGCTCGGCGCGGGAATCCACGGCAGCGAGGCGACCAGGCGGATCGTCGCCCTGGGCGGCCCCCGGGTGCTGGTGCTCACCACCTTCGACACCGACGCCGACATCCTGGCCGCGATCGACGCGGGCGCGACCGGCTACCTCCTCAAGGACGCCCCTTCCGACGAACTCCACGCCGCGATCCGCTCGGCCGCGGCCGGAAGCAGCGCGCTGGCGCCCAGCGTCGCCTCCCGCCTGCTGGGCAGGGTGCGCGCCCCCGACACCACCCTCACCCCGCGCGAGCTGGAGGTGCTCGGCCATGTCGCCGCCGGGCTGGCCAACCGGCAGATCAGCAGGACGATGTTCCTGAGCGAGACCACCGTCAAGACCCACCTGGTGCACATCTACGCCAAGCTCGGCGTCGACTCGCGCACGGCGGCGGTCGCCGCGGCCATCAGGAGGGGGCTCATCCGCCCCTCCTGACAGGTCACGAGGCCGCGCACAGCGTGTCGCCCAACTGGGAGCGCTCGTAGAACACCTCACGACCGCTGCGCCGCCTGCTGACCAAACCGCTCTCCAGCAGCACCTTCAGGTGCTGGCTGACCGCGCCGGGCGCCATGGACAGCCGCCGCGCGAGGATGCTCGTCGTGGCCGCGTCGCTCAGCGTCACGAGCACCCGGGCGCGGGTCCGCCCGATGAGCGCGTCGAGCGCGTCGGGGGTGGGGACGGCCCCGTGCGACCAGACCGTGCCGACGCCGGGCACCGGATAGACCAGATTCGGCTGGTACGGCTCGGCCATCACGATCGTGTCCGGCCAGTGGAAGACGCTCGGGACCAGGATCATGCCGTCGCCGCCGAGCGGCCCGCTACGCCGCCAGGCACGGGTCCGCACCCGAAGCCTGCCCTGGTTCCAGGTGATGTTCGGGTGCAGGTCGTTGAACATCGCACCGGCCCCGTCGCGCGCCAGCTGCCTGGACCGGCGCAGCACCTCCGACTCGAACAGGCCGCGGATCTGCGGCCAGAACCGGTCCAACGCCGTGTCCCAGTACAGGCGCAGCTCGGCCGCCACGCGGGCGACCCCGGCCGCCGGGTCGTCGAGGAACTCCCGCACCACGGGTGTGTCGGCGCCTGGCAGCCTGGACACCTCGGACACCGCCTCGTCCAGGTCGGCCGCGGCGACCAGCTCCAGTTCGGCGGTGACGTCCGGCAGCGGGCTGGTCGGCGGCGGCGTCAGGAAGTCGGCGAAGTACGGCCCTAGCGGGACCAGCGCGAACAGCAGCCGCAGGTCCAGCGCCGCGAGCCGCGGTCGGACGGCACGGATCCACGGCAGGTGCAGTGCGTGCCGGTCGGGATCCTGCAGCATGCGCAGGCTTGCGACCGCCTCGGACACCGGCGAGAAGGCGAACCGCAGCCGAGCCAGGTCGGCGGAGGAGAAGTCGAACTCGGCGAACGAGGATTCAGCCACAGATGAAACATTTAGGGCTTGCGGGGCCGCTGGTCAAACATGATCCGCATGACAGTCCTCACCTCACGGTCGTTGCCGCGCCCGTTCTGGATGCTCTGGCTCGGCACCGTCATCAACAGGACCGGCGCGCTCGTGCAGCCGTTCCTGTCGGTGTACCTGGTCCAGGTGCAGGGCTTCACCCTCCCGCAGGCCGGCGCCGTCATGACCGCCTTCGGCCTCGGCTCGCTGCTCTCGCACCTGCTGGCCGGGTGGCTGGCCGACCGGCTCGGCCGCCGGCTCACCCTCACCGGCGGCATGCTCGCCACCTCGGCCGCGATGGTCGTGCTGGGTGCGGCCAGCGGGTTGCCCGCGGTGGCGGCGACCGCGTTCCTGCTCGGGCTCACCATCGAGTTCTACCGACCGGCCTCCCAGGCGATGGTCGCCGACCTCGTCCCGCCCGCGCTGCGGCCGAGGGCCTACGGGCTGCTGTTCTGGGGAATGAACCTCGGCTACTCGGTCGCGATGGTCGCGGGAGGCCGGCTCGCCGACCACGGCGCGCAGGCGATGTTCGGCGTGAACGCGGCCGTCGCGGTGGCCTTCGCCGCCGTGGTGTGGCGTGCCGTACCCGAATCCAGGCCGGAAGAGGGGCCGCCCGTGGGGGCGGGGCCGCGGGCGGTGCTGCGGGACCGGCTGATGCTCGCCGTCTGCGCCGCCACCGCGGCGTACGGCGCGGTGTACGCCCAGGCGTTCACCACCCTTCCGCTGGCCATGGCCGAGCAGGGCGTCAACCGGACGCAGTTCGGCCTGGCCATGGCGCTCAACGGCGTGCTGATCGTCGCCGTCCAGCCGCTGACCGGGGCGTGGCTGGCGCGGCGGGACCCCAGCCGCGTGCTCGCGACCGGAACCGCGGTCGTGGCGGCGGGCTTCGCGCTCACCGCGTTCGTCCACGACGCGGGCGGGCTGGCGCTCACGGTGGCGGTCTGGACCGTCGGAGAGATCGTCGTCGGGGGCGCACTCCCCACGATCGTGGCGGCACTGGCGCCCGAGGACCTCCAGGGCACCTACGCCGGGGTCTCCGGCATGAGCTGGGCGGCCGGCGCGGCGCTCGCGCCGGTGATCGGCACCGCGCTGCTCCCGCTGGGGCCCGTGGTGCTGTGGACCGGCCTCGGCCTCCTCGGCACCGCCTCGGCCCTGGGCGTCCTCCTCATCGCAGGACCTGTCCGCCTACGCACCTCAACCACCCAACCCATCAAGAGAACGGAAAGATGACAATGAACAACACCGCCCTCACCACGGACAACGCCGCCCTCCTGCTGGTGGATCACCAGATCGGGCTCTTCACCGGCGTCCGCGACATCACCGTCGGCGAGCTCAAGCACAACGTCACCGCCCTGGCGAAGGCGGCCTCGCGGCTGAACCTGCCCATCGTGGTCACCACCACCGCCGCGGACAGCCTGTGGGGGCCGCTCATCCCCGAGCTGCAGGCTGTGCTGCCGGACAAGCTCGAGGTGATCGACCGAAGCACCGTGAACGCGTGGAACGACGACCGGGTCCGGAACGCCGTCGAGGCCACCGGACGCACGAAGCTCATCATCGCCGGAGTCTCGCTCGAAGTGTGCGCGGCCTTCCCCGCGATCTCCGCGACCGCGGCGGGCTACGACGCCTACGTCGCCGTCGACGCCTCAGGCACCTTCTCCGCGACCAAGAGGGAAACCGGCCTCCTGCGGCTCCAGCAGGCAGGAGTGATCGTGAGCGACTACGCCAGCCTCGCCGTCGAGATGCTCGCCGACAACGCGCATCCGCTCGCGGGAGACCTGTACGCCGACCTCGACATGCCGTTCGCCGTCCTGGTCGGCCAGCTCTCCGCCGCCAACAGCCGTTAGCCGTCAGAGCGATCCGCTGGGGGCTGGTCCTTCGGGCCGCCGAACAGGCCGCCCAGGTTCTCCAGCGCCTTGCCCATCTCCGAAGGCACGATCCACACCTTGTTCGCGTCGCCCTTGGCGATCTCCGGCAGCACCTGCAGGTACTGGTAGGCCAGCAGCCGCTCGTCGGGCTTGCCCTCGTGGATCGCTCTGAACACCATCCCGATCGCGTCGGCCTGCCCCTTGGCCCGCATCGCCGCCGCCTCCGCCTCGGCCTGCGCGCGCAGCACCGCTGCCTCGGCCTCGCCCCTGGCCCGCAGCACCGCCGCCTGCTTCTCGCCCTCGGCCGTCAGGATCGCCGCCTGCTTCTGCCCCTCGGCCGTCAGCACCGCGGCCCGCTTGTCACGGTCGGCCCGCATCTGCTTCTCCATCGAATCCTGGATCGACGCGGGCGGGTCGATCGCCTTCAGCTCGACGCGGTTGACCCTGATCCCCCACTTGCCCGTCGCCTCGTCGAGCACCCCGCGCAGCTCGGTGTTGATCTCCTCGCGGGAGGTGAGGGTCCGCTCCAGGTCCATCCCGCCGACCACGTTGCGCAGCGTCGTGACCGTCAGCTGCTCGACGCCGACGAGGAAGTTCGCGATCTCGTAGGTGGCCGCCTTGGGGTTGGTCACCTGGAAGTAGATGACCGTGTCGATGCTGACCACGAGGTTGTCCGAGGTGATCACCGGCTGCGGAGGGAACGACACGACCTGCTCCCGCAGATCGATCATCTCCTTGATGCTGTCGATGAACGGCACGACGAGGTTGAGGCCCGGGTCGAGCGTGCGGTGGTAGCGGCCCAGCCGTTCGATGATCGCCGCGGTGGCCTGCGGGATGATCCGGACCGTCCTGGCCAGCGCGAACCCCACCACCGCGACCACGACAAGCGCGACGATCAGCTGCTCGGTGCCCATGGCCACACTCCGAGGTCGTAGGGGCCGACTCCGCAGATGATATTTGGTTTTCCCTTGTGGAAGCCGTTAACCGTACAAAAGCTATTGAGGTCTGGCGTACCAACGACCCAGGGAGCTGCGTTCGAGCACCAGCGGCACCCCGAACGTCCGCGAGAGGTTGTCGGCGGTCATCACGTGCTCGAGCGGGCCCTGCGCGACGACGGAGCCGTGGCGCAGCAGCAACGCGTGGGTGAACCCGGCCGGAATCTCCTCCACGTGGTGGGTGACCAGCACCATCGTGGGCGAACGGTGGTCGATGGCCAGCCCCGCGAGCCGCCGTACGAGATCCTCGCGGCCGCCCAGGTCGAGGCCCGCGGCGGGCTCGTCGAGCAGCAGCAGCTCGGGGTCGGGCATGAGGGCGCGGGCGATCTGGACGCGCTTGCGCTCCCCCTCTGACAGGGTGCCGAAGCGCCGCCTGATCAGGTGCGCGACGCCCATCATGTCGATCAGCTCGACGGCGCGGGTGACGTCGTGGGAGTCGTACTCCTCCGTCCAGCGGCCGAGGATCGCGTAGGACGCGGTCAGCACCAGGTCGATGACCTTCTCCTCCGCGGGCACCTTCTCCGCCAGCGCCGAACTGGCCAGCCCGATGCGCGGACGCAGGTCGAACACGTCGGTCTGGCCGATCCGCTCGCCCAGCACCTCGACCGCGCCCTCGCTGGGGAACAGCAACGTGGCGGCGACCTGCAGCAACGTCGTCTTGCCCGCACCGTTGGGCCCGATGACGACCCAGCGCTCGTCCTCGTTGACCGCCCAGTCGATGCCGCGTATCAGGGCCGCCCCGTCCCGCCGGACACCGACGTCCTGGAGCCGCAGCACCTGACCACCCATCGCTGATACCTCCCTGTGGAACGCTCGAGACCAAACCTATTGCAGGGCGAGCGCATATCGTGGACCGGTGCGCCCTCAACCGCCCATCTCACCGCCGCTCGTCGCGTGGGGCAACGCCTGGCTGACCGGCCACGTCGGCCTCGACGAGGCCGCCGACCAGGTGGAGAAGCTGTCGGGACCGGTCGTCGCCGGGTCGATGCCGCTGCGCGGATATCTGGCCGACCTACGAGTCGACGGTCTCACCGAACTGCGCCTCGCGCTGCCCGCTCCGGGCGATCCGCTCGGACTTTCCGGGCCGCCGGCCTTCAACGCGGCCGCCGTGGAGGCGGAAGAGGCGGCGATCGCCGTACTGAAGGACCGGGCCGTCGGGCTCGTGCCCGCGCCCGACCTGCGCGGATCGTCCTACGTGGGGGTGCGGCTGGCCGTCCACGAGTCCGGGCCGCCGCGCGCCGACCTGCCGTCGCTCGCGGAGGCCGAGCGGGAGCTGACCGCCGCGATGCGGGAGGCCACCGAGGCGCTGGCAGGCGTGGAGGGGCCGGC
Organism: Nonomuraea sp. NPDC059194; assembly: GCF_042754765.1. NCBI lineage: Bacteria > Bacillati > Actinomycetota > Actinomycetes > Streptosporangiales > Streptosporangiaceae > Nonomuraea > Nonomuraea sp. NPDC059194. Next base: position 96,782 of record NZ_JBHZBH010000020.1, read on the forward strand.
GCAGGGGCACCCAGGACGGGTGCGGGGCTGGGGCGGCGAGCTGGCGCCGGGGTACCCGCCGCGCGCCCACCGGGTGTCGACGCTGGCCGCGCGGCTGCTGACGGCGCTGCGGCTGGCCGACGAGCGCGGGCTGACGTCCGCGCAGATCGCCACCAGGTCGGTGGCGCTGCGCACCCTCAACACGACCGCCCGCCGCGCGCTGGTCTCCGCCCACCACGCGATCTTCGAGCCGCGCTGATCTCTCATCCGGTACGGCAAGCACCCGACAGCCCACCCAGGTCACCGGCCGGCCTCCGTCCAGGGAGACGCTCCTCCAGCTCACGGGGTCGGCCGCCGTTACGCGGCCCCGGAAACTCGGATTCCCCGCCCGACTCTTCCCTCTTCCCGCCTTCCTGGGACACCTCACCCCGGCCCGGCCTTCCCAGGGGTCGTCCGCCCCTCGTCCTCCCTGGATCCTTGGCCGGGCAGGTCTTTCAGGTGGGGGTCAGGGGGTCGAATCGAAGCGCCAGATCTTGATGCGTTTGTCCTTGCCTGCCGAGACCACCGCGGGCGCGTCCTTCACCGTGGTGACCGCCACCGAGTAGACCCCGCCGCCGTGCGCCTTCACCGAGCGGCCCAGCGCCTTCTGGGTCTCGGGGTCCCAGAGCCGGATCGTCCCGTCCGTGCTCCCCGACGCCAGCACCGCCTTGCCGTCCACCGACCCGAACGACAGCGAGTAGACGTTGCTCGAGTGCCCCGACATGGGCTTGCCGATCGAGCGCCCGGTCTTCGGGTCCCAGAGGCGGATCTTCTCGTCCTTGCCGCCCGAGGCCACCACGGCCCTGCCGTCCACCTGGCCGACCGCGACGGAGAACACCGCCTTGCTGTGCCCCTTGTACGTCTTGCCGTACGCCTTGCGCTTGGCCAGGTCCCACACCCGCAGTGTCTCGTCCTCGCTCGCCGAGACGACCACGGGACGGTCGCCCACGCGGCCGACGCTCAGCCAGTTGACGTCCTTGCTGTGGGCCTTGACCGAGCCGAGCTGCCTGCGCTTCTTCACGTCCCAGAACCGCAGCATGCCGTCGCCGTCGCCGGTGACCGCGACGTACTTGCCGCCCACCTTGCCGACCGCGACCGCGAACACCGCGATCGGATGCCTGCCGAGGATCGTGCCCTTGCCGGACTTGAGGTTCCACAGGCGGACCGTGTGGTCGTAGCCGCCGGTCACGGCCATCGGGGTGGAGCCGACGGTCACGCCGGCGACCGCGTAGACGTCGTTGTCGTGGCCGCGCAGCTTGGCGACGGTTTTACGGTTGGCGGGGTCCCAGACGCGCAGCACGCCGTCCTGCCCGCCGGACACGAACCGCTGCTTGCCGTCGATCTTGATCGCCGACAGCGACTGGACGGCCTTGCTGTGGCCGGACAGCGACTTGCCGTCCTGCTTGCCGAGCACGGGCAGCGCCTGCGGCGTTGTGACGGGCGGAACCGTCGGGGCGGGGGTCGGCGGCACGGAGCCCGCCGCCGAGGGCGATGGCGAGGGGGACGGAGTCGGCTGGACCGTGGGGGTTCCGTTCGCGAGCGGGGTCGGCGGCGGCTCCACGGGGCGCTCGAACGCTCGCGGCACGAACAGCAGCACGCCCGCCGCCAGCGCAAGCGCCAGAACCAGCGCGCCGCCGACCATCGCCGCCCTACGACGGCGCGACGTCTCCTCCGCGCGCAGCTCCTCGGGCTTGGTGTCCCTGAAGAACGCGTCGTTGTCGTTGTCGCTGGCGGGCGCCTTCCCGGACGCTCCGGCCCGTCGCGGGCGTCCCCCGGACGACCCGACGCCCGGATGCCCGCCCGCATCCGGCGGCGCGCTCCCGGCTCCCTGCCCTGGGTACGGCGAGCCCGCATCCGGCGGCGCGCTCCCAACCCCTCGCCCTGGGTACGGCGAGCCCCCGTCCGACGGCGCGCTCCCGGCCCCTCGCCCCGGGTACGGCAAGCCCGCGTCCGACGGCGTGCTCCCGGCCGCCTTGCCCGGGTACGGCGAGCCCGCACGCGACGGACCCGCGTCCCCCTGCGGTGGGCCCTGCTGAGGGGTGCCCTGCTGCGGCCCTTGGGGAGTCGATCCCTGGCGCGGATGGACCTCGCGGGGCGGGCCCTGGTGCGAGGGCCCCTGGTACTGCGGGCCCTGATGCGGTGGGCTTGGGTACTGCGGGCCTGGATACTGCGGGCCCTGGTGGGGCGTGCCTTGGTGGTTCGGGCCCTGGTGGTCCGGGCCCTGGTGGGAGGGGCCCGGCTGGGGCGGCACGAAGGCCTGGGGCGGCGGGCCATAGGGCGAGGCGGGCTGCGGCGGAACGTAGGCGGGCGTCCCCGAGGGATTGGCCCAGCCCCCAGGGCGGAAGTCCGACGGGTTGGCCCAACTGCCGGGATGGGAATCCGACGGATTCACCCAGCCGCCCGGATGGGAGTCCGAGGGATTCACCCAGCCACCGGGGTTCGACTGCGCAGGAGGCGAGGCCGGAGGGTCGACCGCCGCGTTGGGCTGGGCAGCGCCCGGGTGAGCAGCACCAGGGTGGCCGGAGCTGGGCTGAGCAGCACTGGGATGACCGGCGCCAGGGTGAGCGCCACCGGGGTGACCGGCACCGGGATGAGCGGCACCGGGATGAGCGGCACCGGGATGAGCGGCACCGGGGTGACCGGCGTCGGGGAGAGCCGTGTTGGGCTGGGCGGTACCGGGGTGGGCGGGGTTCGGGGAGGTGGGGGCGGCCCAGCGGTTGGGAGCGGGCTCCTGCGGCTTCGCCCAGCCCTCGGGCAGGGACTCGAACAGCCCCGGCGGGATCGCCTCCTCGGCCGCCACCTGCGACCCCGTGGTCATCGCCACCTCGGCGTCCCGTTCGGCCGCCGCCCCCTGGTTCTCCAGCAGCGAGAACAGCGCCTCGGCCGCCGAAGGCCGTTCCTCGGCCCGCTTGCTCAGGCACGACTGCACCAGCGGCCGCAGGTTGTCGGGGAACGCCGAGAGATCCGGCTCGTCGTTCATCACCCGGTAGATGACCGCGGGCAGGCTGTCCTGGCCGAACGCGGGCGCGCCGGTGGCCGCGTACGTCATCGTGAGCGCCCAGCTGAACATGTCGCTCGCGGGCCCGACCCGCTCGCCCGAGATCTGCTCGGGGGACATGTAGGCGGGCGTGCCCACGACCCCGCTGCTGAGCGTCATGGATGAGTCGAGCGCCCTGGCGATGCCGAAGTCGATCACTCGTGGGCCGTCGGGGCCCAGCATCACGTTGCTCGGCTTGAAGTCACGGTGGACGATGCCCGCGCGGTGGATGGCCGCGAGCGCGGTGACCGTACCGACGGCCAGGCGGTAGAGGGCGCCGCCGGAACGCGCGCCGTCCATCTGCACCACGCGCTGGAGGGAGACGCCCTCGACCAACTCGCTGACGATGTACGGCAGCTCGCCGTCCATGTTCGCGCCGAGCACCTGCGCGGTGCAGAACTGCGCCACCCGCCTGGCGGCCGCGACCTCGCGCATGAAGCGTTCGGCGTCGATGCCAGGGGCGTCGAGCCTGGTGTTGAGGAGCTTGATCGCGACCAGTTCGCCGTCGGGGCCCTCGGCCTTGTAGACGATCCCCTGCGCGCCTTTGCCCAGCCGCCCGAGCAACCGGTACGGGCCCAGCTCCGCTGGGTCTCCTGGTTGTAACGGGTGCTTGTCAGGCACCTGCGGCCTCCCCCTCGTGCGATTCCCCCAGTCCGCCAGAGTGACCGGCTCGCTGCGCAGTGCGCAAGCAACGTCATATCACGATAGATCATCACTCTTTGCGAAATCTTTGCTCTGAGTAATAATCGCCTAGAGAATGGGGGATTTCCAGTTCCGTAATGAGGGGGAGCTGCACGATGCGCCGAGCAGTCGGCATGTTCTTAGGGGTTGGCCTGGTAGCGCCACTGGCCCCGCTGGCCGCGGCGGTGCCCGCGGCGGCGCAGGTCGCGCCCGTGGCCGCCCCTGTGGTGGCAGCGGCCAAGAAGGATCCGTTCTCCAAGTTCCGTGTGAGCGTCTCGTACACCAAGGCGACCAAGCGCGGCGGCAAGATCACGTACTACATCAAGGCCAAGAACCTCGGGCCCTACGCCGCCGACTACTTCGGCATCGGCGGGTTCGTGCCCAAGGGCGTCGTGCCGACGCTGAAGTGGGGCGGGCCGAAGGGCACCAAGTGCGTCTGGCAGGACCAGATCTTCCTGTGCATGCCGCGCTACCAGGTGAAGGTGGGCGGCACGACCTGGCTCAACTTCCAGCTGACGCTGAAGAAGAACACCAAGGGGTCGGCCAAGGCCAAGCTCGGCGTCGTGGCCTACGACCTGCCGACCGGCGCGGAGAACCTCGATCAGGAGGAGCTCGCCCGGATGGGCCTCAAGGGCCACCTGTACATGAAGAACACCAAGACGAAGATCGTCTGGCCGCAGAAGAAGCGGCGCACGGGTAACGGCACCTACACGCCTCCCCCGCCGCCTCCGCCGCCGAAGTGGAACCCGCCGTCCCCCACGCGGGTGGAGCGGAACGAGAAGAAGGACACCTGACGTCCTCCCGAGCCCCCGGACGCGTCCGGGGGCTCGGGTTTTTCCTGGGCCCAGTCGGCCGAAGATGACGAGCCGACGGTCCCGTTATGCACTCAGTCCAGGAGGCCAAGGTACTGGGCGAGACGTCCCTGCACCTGTGTCAGCAGGTCCTCGTCGAGGGTGCCGGTTCGGTCTTCCAAGGCTGACTTCATCAGAGGCTGGACCGCGGGGATTCGAATCCAGCATTTCTTGACGACTCCGCCTTGGCCCCTGGCGAGTTGGACATCGAAGCGGGTGCGACGCGACGTCGAGCCTGAGATCGGGCAGGCCAGGACGAATGGCCAGCCGGGATCGCCATTCGACTCCCCACTTGTGACCACCACGACTGGGCGACGCTCATCGTGGACGACACGATCTTCCTCTGGGATCAAGCGAACTGCCTTGTCGCTGACGAGGTAAACGCCGCCAGCCACATAGGGACCCGGCACTATTCCTCCAGAAGTTGCCGGGTCGCCTCAGTACGGTGATCTGCGAGGTATGAGCTCTCCTCCACCAGATCGTCGACGCCGCCGGGTTCGTCATCGGGCAGGGGGTTGCGCTTGGCCCATCTGCGGAGCCGATCCAGGCCTGAACCCAGGTCGGGCAGCGGCGGCCCGCCGGCCAGATCGAGTCGCACCTCGCGCCGATTCTGCTTGATCGCCTCTTGCATGGGAGGCGTCTGGTAGGTGAGATTGCGCAACTGACCCGCGGACCATCGCCCGTACTCCGCCAGGACACCATCAACGATCTTGGCAAATTCGGCATCGATGATCGTTTGTGGCGCATCGATCAGATGGATGGCGCATTCGCGATAACCGGCGAAGGGGTCAGCGCTCTCCTCGACCTGAATGACACCCGCTTCGGACAGATCACGTTCGACCTCCGCGAGGCGAAGGCTGTGCGGGCCATAGTGGCGCCAGCGCCATTCGACGCCAGATCCCGGAGGGAGGCCGTGCTCGACGGCACGGAGGTCGGCCAGATAGAGAAGCTTGGCCATTTTGGTGCGGTTGATGCGCATGCCGCTGGCACGAGCGGTCGCCAGCAAGTAGGCGATGGCCGCCGCAGGGCCACGGAGAGGCGCAGAGGCCGACACAATGTCCAGTGTAGGGACCGGCTGCGCCATGACCAGCACCTCCCGCCCACCTGGGCATCGAATGTGTGTTCTATGATATCCGCTTGACGTCCATGACGGTAGCCTGCGGCGCGTTCAGAGCGTGCGCGAATGTCAGGATGAACCACCAGCCCCGGGCTGAGAATGTGGTCAGGCCAGGCCGTGGCGGACGGCGTAGAGGGCGGCCTGGGTGCGGTCCTGGACGCCGAGCTTCATCAGCACGTTCGAGACGTGGGTCTTGACCGTCTTCTCCGCCACCGCCAGGTCCCTGGCGATCTCCTTGTTCGACCGTCCGGCCGCGATCAGGCGGAGCACCTCCCGCTCCCGCTCGGTCAACGGCACCGGCGACGCCTCGGCCGTCATCATCGCCGAGGCCGCCTCGGGAGCCAGCAGCACCTGCCCTCCGTGTACCGCCCGCACCGCCTGGACGAGCGCGTTCGGGTCGACGTCCTTGTACAGGAACCCGGCCGCCCCCGCCCGCATCGCGGGCCCCACGTCAGACCGGTCGCTCACCGAGGTCAGCACGAGGATCCTGGTGGAGGAGCCGCCGAGCCGTTCGAGCGTGCCGAGGCCGTCGAGCACCGGCATCTTGAGATCCAGCAGCAGCACGTCGGGGCGCAGCGCCTCCACCAGCGTGACCGCCTCCTGGCCGTCGCCCGCCTCGCCGACGACCGTGATGTCGTCCTGCAGGTCGAGGAAGGTGCGCAGGCCCTGCCGTACAACAGGATGATCGTCAGCGATCAACACCTGGATCACACGCCCACCTCCATGCGCACCGTCGTGCCCTGGTCCGGCACGGACGTCACGGTCATCTTGCCGCCGACCGACTCGGCGCGGTCGCCCATCGACACCAGCCCCAGCCCCCGCAGTTGATCGGAGTCGTCGAACCCTGCGCCCTCGTCGCGCACCAGCAGCGTCAGCTTGCCAGAGGCGTGCGTGAGCCGTACGTCGACCCGTTCGGCGCCGGAGTGGCGCAGCGCGTTGTGGAGCGCCTCCTGGGCCACGCGCAGGACGGCCACTTCGACCTCGGCGGGTACGGCCGGCAGCTCGTCGCCCTCGAAGGTCACCTGGCACGGCTGGAGCCGGTCGAGCAGCCGCACGTGCTTGCGCAGCGTCTCGGCCAGGCCGTGCCGGTCGAGCTCGGCCGGGCGCAGCTCGACGATGACGGCGCGCAGCTCGGCCAGCGCCTCTCCGGCCAGGCGCTGGACGCGGTCGAGTTCGACGGCGGCGCGGGCGGGGTCGACGGGCAGCAGGGCGTTGGCGGCCTGGGCGGTCAGCCGGAGCGAGAACAGCTTCTGGGTGACCGCGTCGTGCAGCTCGCGGGCCATCCTGTTGCGTTCCTCCAGCATGGCGAGCTCGCGACCGCGCTCGTAGAGGCGGGCGTTGGTCAGCGCGAGCGCGGCGTGCGCCGCGAACATCGTCAGCAGCTTCTCGTCGTCCGCGGTGAACCCGCCGGGCACCTTCTTGTTGGCCAGGAAGATGATGCCGAGCACCTCACCGCCGTCGAGGATCGGCACGCCGAGGAAGTCGTGCATGACGGGGTGGGCCTTGGGCCAGTACTCGAACCTGGGGTCCTTCGGCAGGTCGGGGATCCGGACGGGGACCCCCTCGCGCAGCATCGCGCCGAGCATGCCATGCTGGCGGGGCAGCGGCCCGATGGCGTCCCACTGCTTGTCGGTGATCCCCTCGGCGACGAACTCGGCGAACGAGCCGTCCTCGTCGGGCACGCCGAGCGCCGCGTATCTGGCGTTGAGCAGCTGCTGCGCCGAGCGGACGATCACCTGCAGCACCTCGCGCACCGACAGGTGCCGGGTCACGGCCAGCACGGCCGAACTCACCGCTCGCAGGATGTCGGATTCGGGACTCACGAGGCTCAGCCTACGGTCCTAGGTCGAAGTGCTCACCACCGTCTCGGCCGCGGGCCCGATGTCGGGAAAGCGCCCGCTTCCTACCGTCGTGGTCATGACGAACACCGCACTCATCACCGGCGCTTCCCGCGGGCTCGGACTCGCGCTCGCTCGATCGCTGGCGGCCGCCGGATGGCGGCTCGTCCTGACCGCCAGGGGCGCCGACGAGCTGGAGAAGGCCGCCGCCGAGCTGGGCGCGACGGCCATCGCGGGCGACGTGGCCGACCCGGCGCACCGGGACAGGCTGGCGCAGGCCGTACCCGAGCTCGACCTGCTGGTCAACAACGCCAGTGCCCTGGGTGCCACGCCGCTGCCACGCCTGGCCGACTATCCCCTCGACGTCTTCGACTCCCTGCTGACGACCAACGTGGTCGCGCCGCTCGGGCTGACGCAGGCGACGCTGCCCGCGCTGCGCCGCCGCCGCGGGTCTGTGGTGAACATCTCCTCCGACGCCGCCACCGGCGCCTACGAGGGATGGGGTGGGTACGGCGCGACGAAGGCGGCCCTCGAACAGCTGTCGAACGTGCTGGCCGTGGAGGAGCCCGACGTGGCGGTCTGGTGGCTGGATCCGGGCGAGATGAACACCCGCATGTTCGCCGACGCCGTGGGCGCCGAGGAGGCCGCGAACGCAGCGGACCCCGCGGCCGTCGCGCAGGCCCTGCACGAGCTGATCAGGAGCCGCCCCGCCAGCGGCAAAGTGAGCCTCCCATGACCATCGACACCGACTTCGACTTCGACTTCGCCCTCCCCGACGCGCTGTCGGCGCACGAGCCGCCCGAGGCGAGGGGGATGGCGCGCGACGCCGTACGGCTGCTGGTGTCCGACGCGGACGGCGACTCCCACCACACGTTCGCGGACCTGCCCTCCCTCCTGGCTCCCGGCGACCTCGTGGTGGTCAACAACTCCGCCACCCTGCCCGCTGCCGTCAGGCTCGACCGGCTGGCCGTGCACTTCTCCACCGCGCGCGAGGACGGCACGTGGCTGGTGGAGCTGCGCCGCCCGTCCTTCGAGCCCTACTCCGGCGGCGCGCCGGGCGAGTGGCTGCCGCTGCCCGGCGGCGCCACCCTGCGGCTCATCGCGCGGGAGACGCCCCGCCTCTGGCGGGCCACGCTCGACCGCGACGTGGAGAAGTACCTGATGTCGTACGGCGTGCCGATCCGCTACTCGTACGTCGACAAGGACTGGCCGCTCGCCGACTACCAGACGGTGTTCGCCACCGTGCCGGGCAGCGCCGAGATGCCGAGCGCGGGACGGCCGTTCACGACCTCGCTGGTGACCGAGCTGGTCGCCCGCGGCGTCAGGGTCGCGCCCGTCACCCTGCACACCGGCGTCGCCTCCGTGGAGAAGGACGAGCCGCCCTACGCCGAGCGCTTCGCCGTACCCGAGACGACCGCGCACCTGGTGAACCTGACCCGCTCCGAAGGCGGCCGGATCATCGCGGCGGGCACGACGGTCGTGCGCGCGCTGGAGAGCGCGGTGTGCGCCGACGGGCTGGTGCACGCGGCCTCCGGCTGGACCGACCACATCGTCACGCCCGCGAAGGGCGTGGCGTCGGTCACCGGGCTCATCACCGGTCTCCACGAGCCGCGCTCGACCCATCTGATGATGCTGACGGCGATCGCGGGAGAGGAGACGTTGGCACGTTCCTACGCGGCGGCCCTGGAAGGGGGCTATTTGTGGCATGAATTCGGCGACTCGCACCTCCTTCTTGCCGATAAAAGGTAGATCTTTCCTGGCAAAACGTGGTAAAAATCTGCGGTCTTAACGGGGGCTCACTTTCTGGGCATCCTCGTCCTCTTCCTCATCGGAGACGTGAATGCGCCGCATCGCTTCTTTCATGATCGCCGCCCCGGTCGCGGGCGCACTGATCTTCAGCGCCGCGCCGGTCGCGGCCGCGCCCACGGCGCCCGCCGCCACCGTCGTGGCCGCCAAGTCGGCCGCCGCCGACCCGTTCTCCGTCTTCGACGTCAAGCTCACCGCGACCAAGAAGGCGAAGCGCGGCGGCAAGATCCGCTACACGATCACCGCCGTCAACACCGGCCCGCACGAGGCGACCGCGGGCACCTGGTTCGTCGGCGGCCTGTTCCCCAAGGGCGTCGACCTGCGCAAGATCACCTACCGGACCAGCGTCGACGACACGGCCTGCGAGCTGATCAAGCGTGAGCTGTTCTGCGTCCTTCCCGCCACCGTGAAGAAGGGCGAGTCGATCGCCATGGTCTTCGACGGCAGGCTGACGAAGAAGGCGTCGGGGTCGCAGAAGGCCGTTCTCGGCGTCGTCTCCTACAACGTCGAGACCGGCATGGAGAACCTCAGCAAGGAGGAGCTCGACCGCCTCGGCGTGCCCGGCTTCGGCTTCGTCAAGCAGGCCACGACCAAGGTCGTTCGCTGACCCTCGCGCTGACACCGCGCTACTGACGCCCGCTCCCGCTCAGCCAGGAGCGGGCGTTTTCGCGCCCGCGGACCGGAGCGTGCGCACTCGCGCCCGCGGGACCTGCGGCTCAGATGCTCGTGCCCGCAGGCCCTGCGGCTCAGACGAGGGCGGGGGCGGAGGCCGGGGTATGGCGGGGCAGGGGCAGGCGGCCCGTGGCGGAGGCGACAGCGGCCTCGGCCAGGCCCGCCAGCTCCCTCCTGTCCGCGGCGTTCACCGGCGGCAGAACGGTGACCTCCACGACGAGTCGACGCACCGCGATCACCCGCAGCAGGGACGCGGCCAGCGTGTCGTCCCCGACGTACGCGGGGGCGGTGGTCCTCGGCCCGTCCGCCTCCCTGTAGGCGATGGCGACGGGCGTGACGCTCACCCCCGCGTCCACCGCCGCCTGGAAGACCGCGGGTCTGAAGGTCCCGCTCCCCCTGCCGCACCAGGTCGTGCCTTCGGGGAAGGCGGCGACCGTCTCACCCGAACGCAGCGCGTCGGCGATCCTGGCCACCGCGCCCGGCAGGTCGAGCAGCGAGTCGCGGACGATGGGCAGCGCGCCCGACCCCGCCGCCAGGCCACCGACCACCGGCCAGGTCGACACCTCGCTCTTGGCCACCAGCCTGCACGGCATCGTGGAGGCGACCACCAGCGGGTCGAGCCACGAGATGTGGTTGGCCACGACCAGCCGGGCCGCCCGCGTCTCCCCCGGCCGCGTTCCCACGCTCCCCGGCCGCGCCCCTTCAGCAGGTCCCACGGCGCCCGGCCGCGCCCCTTCAGCAGGTCCCACGCTCCCCGGCCGCGCTCCTTCAGCGGACGGCACGGCTCCGGCGAAGAACGCGAAGCCCTGCCGTACCTCCACCCTCACACCCAGCGCCCTCAGCAGCGCACGCGACCACGTCAGCGTCACGCGGCGCCGGGCCGTACCCCTGACCAGGCGGGCCAGCGGCACACCCACCAGCACCACCAGGACGGCGGCCAGCCCGCGCAACACCATGCGCAGCGCACCGGCGGACCGCATCGGCACGTCCACGCACCTGGCGGTCGTGCACGGCGAGACAGGCACCCACGGGCTCATGACGGCTCCCCGAGGAAGTGCCGCAGGTAGCGCCGGTCCACCCGGTCCATCGACAGCAGCACGAGGAAGTCCGCGCACCCGAACGCCGGATCGTAGGCGGGCTCGCCGCAGATCCACGCGCCGACCCTGAGGTAGCCGCGCAGCAGCGGCGGCATCGCGAACGTCGGCGAGCCCTCCCCGAGATCCGACCACGGCAGCAGCGGCTTGACCCGGTACTCCTCGGGAGCCAGCGGCGCCTTCTCCATGACGTGCGCGGCCTCCTCCAGCGGCACCGAGCAGCAGCCGACCAGCCAGCCGTACCCGCCCTCGGTCATGTAGCGGGCGATCCCCGCCCACATCAGCCCGATGACCGCGCCCGCGCGATGCTCGGGATGCACGCAGGAACGCCCGACCTCGACCAGGTCGTCCCGCAGATGAGACAGGGCCGCCAGATCGAACTCGGTGTCCGAGTAGAGGCGGTCCTTCCGCTTCGGCGGCAGCAGCCGGTAGGTGCCGACCACCTCGTCGCCCGAGCGGACGAGCAGGTGGTCGCAGTAGGCGTCGAAGGGGTCGGCGTCCAACCCCGTGACGGGCGAGTCGAGCCGCGCGCCGAGCTCCTCGGCGAACACGCGGTAGCGCAGGCGCTGGGCGGCCTGCAGGTCGGCGGGCGTGCGGGCCAGTCCCACGGTGTAGCGGTGCATGTACCCATGAAGGCAGCCCATGATGGCCACCCGCCCACGGTCAGCCGTCCGAATGGTGAACCTCGATACAGAGCACGGGGGTTGTGCCAGTAGCGTGGCCTGATGTGGACCAGCGCACGCTCCTGATCACTCTCACCGGGCCCGACCGGCCCGGTGTCACCTCCCGGCTCTTCTCGGTTCTCGCGGGCTTCCCCGTGACCGTGGCCGACATCGAGCAGGTCGTCATCCGCGGCCGCCTCACCCTCGGCGTCCTCGTCGCGTACGCCGGAGGCCCCTCGACCGGCACCGGCGGCACGATCGGCGCCCTGTGGACGGCCGTCGAGCGGGTGGCCGAAGACCTCGGCATGGAGATCGACCTCGCCACCGGCTCCATGACCAAGGAGAAGCGCCGCCGCGGCCGCCTGTCGGTGAGCGTGCTCGGCGCGGCCCTGCCGCCCGCCGCGATCGGCGGCATCGCGGGACGCATCGCCGCCGCGGGCGCCAACATCGACCGCATCGAACGCCTCGCCCAGTGGCCGGTGACCTGCATCGAGCTGTCGGTCTCCGGCGCCGACCCCGACGCCCTGCGGGTGGCGCTGGCCGCCGAGGCCGCCGCCCAGCAGGTCGACGTGGCCGTGCAGCGCACCGGGCTGTCCCGCAGGGCCAAGCGCCTGATCGTCATGGACGTCGACTCCACGCTCATCCAGGGTGAGGTGATCGAGCTGCTGGCGGCCCACGCGGGCTGCCTCGACGAGGTGGCGAAGGTGACCGAGGAGGCGATGCGCGGCGAGCTCGACTTCGCCGAGTCGCTGCGCCGCAGGGTCAAGCTGCTGGAGGGCCTGCCCGAGGAGACCTTCCGCAAGGTGCGCGAGGAGGTCGTGCTCACGCCGGGCGCGCGCACGCTGGTGCGGACGCTGAAGCGGCTCGACTACAAGTTCGCCATCGTCAGCGGCGGCTTCACCCAGATCACCGACGCGCTGGTGAGCGACCTCGGCATCGACTACTCGGCGGCCAATACGCTGGAGGTCGTCGACGGCAGGCTGACCGGCCGGGTCGTCGGGGAGATCGTCGACCGCCCCGGCAAGGCCCGCGCCCTGGAGCGGTTCGCCCGCGAGGCGATGGTGCCGATCAGCCAGACCGTCGCCATCGGCGACGGCGCCAACGACCTCGACATGATCGCCGCCGCTGGTCTCGGGGTGGCCTTCAACGCCAAGCCCGTCGTACGGCAGGCCGCCGACACCGCGGTCAACACGCCCTACCTCGACTCGATCCTGTACCTGCTCGGCATCTCCCGCGACGAGATCGAGGCCGCCGACGCCGAGGACGCGACCCCGCGCTGATCCTCGGCGACCCCCGACACCTCCGCCCCCTCGGAGAGCGACGGGTGGGCGTCGGGGTGGCGCGGCGGCGGTCAGCCCGTGACGTCGGCGGTCAGGCGTAGCGCGTCGGCTGTCAGCGTCCGCAGCGCCGGGTGCGCTGTGGCCGCGTGGCGCAGCTGGCGTTTGACCGCCGTGTCGTCCGTGGCGGACGCCTCCTCGATGAGCGCGTCCACCCTGGTCGCCATCTCGGCGAGGCTGGCGTCCAGCTCGTCGGTCTCCGGTGTCGCCGTGTCGTGCCGTACGGCATGCGCCACCGCCTCCATCCGGTCGGCCACCGCGTCGAGCACCGCGACGGTCGCGTCCGTCCCGTCGGGCGCGCCCCGCATGACGGCCGCCAGCAGGATCGTGTCGTCACGCAGCTTGCGGGCGTCGGTCACGGCCTGCCGCAGCCGTTCGGGCGCCTGGCCGCCCGGCTCCTTGTCCACCTTGTCGAGCGACTCGTCCAGCCGAGCGGCCGCCTGGCCCGCCGCCTCGGTGTGCTCGGGCAGCTCGTCGAGGCCGTGCTCGGCCAGCGTCCGCACCATGCCCGCGTGCTCTCTCAGCAGGTCGACCACCCGATCCCTGAGTTTGGCCTCCTCTCCTCTCGGCCACATGAGCCTGCCCGCCAGCAGCGCGAGCGCGCCGCCGGCGACCGTCAGCAGCACCCTGAACCAGGCCGCGTTCCAGTCGAGCGTGACGGAGAAGTCGGACAGCATGAGCGCGAGCGGCGTGGCGAACACCGACCAGTAGGCGTAGCTGACCTCGCGCACCGCGAACCCCACCGCCGCGAACGCCCACACGACCACCACCAGCGTCACCGGGCCCGGCACGGCGGCCAGCAGCAGCGCGGCCATCGTGGAGCCGATCACCGTGCCGCCCACGCGCAGCGCCACCCTGTCGATGGTGTCGCCGTAGGTGGGACGCAGCGCCACCAGCACCGTGAACACCAGCCATCTGCCGTAGTGCTCGTGCAGGCCGACCATCAGCGCCATCGAGAACGCGACCGCGATCCCCGACCTGATCGCGTGCGCGGTCGCGTCGGCGCTGAGTGAGGGCGCCTGCCAGGTCAGGTTCGGCAGCGTGGCCGGTGCCCGCACGCCCTCGGTGGCCTGCGCCGAGATGGCCCGCACCGCCACGCCGATCCGGTCCATGCACCGGCGAACCTGGCCGAGCACCGCCCGCTGGACGGGCGTCAGCTGCTCGCGCACGGCCGCCACCCCCTCGGCGAAGCGCGCCACCGCCGCCAGCGCCGCCTCGCTGTCGGGCCTGCCGCCCAGGAGGCCCGCCGTCCGCAGCGCCTTGGAGAGGGCGGCGACCGCCTCGGTCAGCTCAGGCGGTGTCGCCTCCGCCTTCACCGCCTGGTGGCGCAGCGACCGCAGCGCGACGCTCTCGTGGAAGACCCTGGTCAGGGACGAGATGACGGCGTCGGGCGAACGGTCGCTCTCCTCAGGGCTCTGGAAGGCGGCCGAGGCGGTCCGCGCCTCACCCAGCGCCTCCGACGCCTTCAGGCGCAGCTCCGCCCACTCCTCCGGCTTCTCGTCGAACCCGTCCAGCAGGTCGGCTATCGCCGTACTCGCCGCCCCCAGGGCCTGCCTCAGCGGATCGAGCCTGCGCACCGGCCACGGCGCCAGGGCGATCACGCAGTAGAGGACCCCGCCGAGCCCCATCAGCAGCAGCGGGCCCACCCCCGGCGGCAGGCCGCTGTAGAAGCCGGCCACCATGGCCAGCACCGGCGGCATCCCGATCGCCTTCCACTGCCCGCTCGCCGCCGCGGCCAGCCCCACGCACAGCGCGGCGACCCACGGGTTCACCGTCAGGAAGGCGCCGAGCCAGAAGCCCACCGCCACCAGCGGCACCGTACGCAACAGGGTCGTGGCCCGCGTGCCGTACGGCTGGCCGTACGTGTCGCCGAAAGCGGTGAAATAGGCGCCGAGCGCGACGACCGCGCCCTCCTGCGGCCGCCCGGCCAGCGCGCCGACCGCCAGCGGAAGCGCCACGGCCACACCGCACAGCAGGCCATACCGCCAGGGTGGCTTGGCGGGCAGCGAGAGGAACCCGTCGCGCAGCGCGGTGATCGCCCCCCGCATCCGATCCCCCTCACAGCGCCGACCAGCGAGAACCCCGGATGTTCATACCCGGCATGAGGCTGGAGACGACGCCTCGGAGCTGGCGGTGCAGGTACGGCTCTGCCCACGCCTTCGCAGGCGGCGCGGGAGGCGACCCCGCACGCGGTCAACCAAGCCGCCAACCTCGCCTCGCAAACCGCGCTTGCCACCGGCACCACTCGCAAATACGCCCTGCGTAAGCACATCTACGCGACGTTCAAGGAACGCGAGCTGGCTGGGCGCACGGATCGCCCAGCAGGTGATCGGTGAGTCACGCTGCCGACGACGCGGCCTGACCCGTCGAATCCATCGACGGCGATGAGCCGCACGCTCGGTCGTTCACGGCCGAGAAGCCGACTGCTCCTTGGGGTCCCAGTGGGTGACCAGGCGTCCCTCCCCTGGCCACAGCTCCACCCACGGCGCGTCGACCTCGACTACGGCGAACGCGCCCGGTTTGAAGGTGAAGTCGCCGCCGGTCAGGCTCATCGCCATCTCGTGCACGGAGGGATTGTGCCCGCACAGGACCAGCGTCTCGACGTCGGGGTCGAGGCGGCGGATCAGCTCGTAGAGGTCTTCGGGATAGGCCCCGTAGATGTCGCCCTCGAAGCTGGTCTCCACCGTGGGGAAGGCGAGCTCGGCCGTCCTGGTGGTACGGCGTGCGGGTGAGCACAGGACCAGCTCGGGAGCCAGGCCGAGCGCCTTGACCGCCTCGCCCGCCCTGACGGCGTCGCGCTCACCCCTGTCGGTGAGGGAACGCTCGCGGTCGGCCAGCCCCGGCACGTGGACGGCTTTGGCGTGCCGCAGCACGATCAGCGTGCGCACTCGCTCAGCCTCCGTTCGACGCCCACACGGCCAGACCGGCGATGACCGCGAGGATCGCCAGCATGGCGAGCAGGATGATCACCAGCGCCTTCGCGCCGGAGTTGGCAGGCTCTCCCATGCCTCCCAGTCTTCCACCTCGAAGGCGCGCCCCCGCAAACACCCTTCCCACGGCGACCTTCCCGCAAAACCCCCAATCACCGACCGCCGGGTACGGCGCCCGCCGCCCGCCCAACCGGGGACCGACCTTCGGCCACTGCACCCGGCTCCCCCCATCCGGAACACCGACCCTCGGGACAGCATGCGCCTCCCGCCGTCCCAGGCACAGACCGCGGGCACGGCAGCCGCTTCCCGCCCCACCCGGACACCGACCCTCTGGCAGGACACGCGCCTCCCGCCCGAGCCCAGCTCGCCCGTGACCGCCTCCCGCCGGGCGGGTCCCGGACATGGGGACGGCCCGCGCCAACGGAGGGCGCGGGCCGTACCAGAGCGACGGGTCAGGACCTGACGGTCTCCGCCTTCTTCGGGGTGCTCTCCGCGGGCGCGACGCTCACCCTTCGACGCTTGGAGATGACGATCGCCACCACCACGACGACCACGGCCACCGCCGTGACGCCGATCCGGAGGGCGACGTTGTCCGCGTAGACCACCACGGCGGGTGCGATCAGCAGCGCCACCAGGTTCATCACCTTGATCAGCGGGTTGATCGCGGGACCGGCCGTGTCCTTGAACGGGTCGCCGACGGTGTCGCCGATGACGGTCGCCGCGTGCGCCTCGGAGCCCTTGCCGCCGTGGTGCCCGTCCTCGACCAGCTTCTTGGCGTTGTCCCACGCACCACCGGAGTTGGCGAGGAAGACCGCCATCAGCGTGCCGCACGCGATCGCGCCCGCCAGGAACGCGCCCAGCGGCGCGTACCCGAAGGCGAAGCCGACCGCGATCGGCGTCATCACGGCCAGCAGGCCGGGCGTGGCCAGCTCGCGCAGCGAGTCGCGGGTGCAGATGTCGACGACGCGGCCGTACTCGGGCTTGACGCTGCCGTCCATGATGCCCGGGTTGTTGCGGAACTGGTCGCGCACCTCGAACACCACGCGCATCGCCGCCCGGCCCACCGCCATGATCGCCAGTCCGGAGAACAGGAACACGACGGCGGCGCCGATCACCAGACCGACCAGGACGTTCGGCTGGTCGATGCCGAGGTCGAAGGTCTGGAACGCGCCGAGCGCGCTCTTGACCGACGCGCTGGCCGTCGCCAGCTCGGCCTCGACGGCGGTGCGGAACGCGCCGAACAGCGCGGTCGCCGCCAGCACGGCCGTGGCGATCGCGATGCCCTTGGTGATGGCCTTGGTGGTGTTGCCGACCGCGTCGAGGCTGGTCAGGACGCGTGCGCCCTCCCCGTCGACGTCGCCCGACATCTCGGCGATGCCCTGCGCGTTGTCGGAGACGGGGCCGAAGGTGTCCATGGAGACGATGACGCCCACCGTGGTCAGCAGGCCGGTGCCCGCCAGCGCGACCGCGAACAGCGCGATCGTCACGTTGCCGAAGCCCAGCAGGAACGCGCCGTAGACCGCACCACCGATGATCAACGCCGAGTAGACCGCCGACTCGAGGCCGACGCTGATACCGGACAGGATGACCGTCGCAGGGCCGGTGAGCGAGCTCTCGCCGATCTCCTTCACCGGGCGCCTGTTGGTCTCGGTGAAGTAGCCGGTGAGGATCTGGATGGCGCTGGCCAGCACCAGGCCGATCAGCACCGCGCCGATCGCGATGATCCGCGGGTTGGCGTCGGACTGCACCGTCGCGCCCGACAGCTCGCTGAAGGTGGCCGGCAGGTACCAGTAGGCCGCGCCCGCCACCAGCACCGCGGAGATCGCGGCGGAGATGAAGAAGCTGCGGTTGATGGCCGCCATGCCGTTGCGGTCCTTGTCGCGCAGGCCGGTGACGAAGATGCCGATGATGGCGGTGACGACACCGATCATCGGGACGATGAGCGGGAAGATCAGGCCCTGCTCGCCGAAGGCGACCTTGCCCAGGATGAGGCTGGCCACCAGCATGACCGCGTAGGACTCGAACAGGTCGGCCGCCATGCCCGCGCAGTCGCCGACGTTGTCGCCCACGTTGTCGGCGATCGTCGCCGCGTTGCGCGGGTCGTCCTCGGGAATGCCCTGCTCGACCTTGCCGACCAGGTCGGCGCCGACGTCGGCGGCCTTGGTGAAGATGCCGCCGCCGACTCGCATGAACATCGCGAGCAGCGCCGCGCCGAAGCCGAAGCCTTCGAGCACGCCGGGCGCGTCGCCCTGGTACAGCAGGACGACGACCGCCGCGCCCAGCAGGCCGAGGCCGACGGTGAACATGCCCGCCACACCACCGGTGCGGAAGGCGATGCGCATCGCCTTCTTCTCACCGGACGTGCGGGCGGCAGCGGCGACGCGCACATTTCCTCGTACGGCCAGCCACATGCCCATGAAACCGGTCAACGCGGAAAAGCCCGCGCCGACGATGAAAAAGATGGAGCGCCCGATTTTCACATCGGTCGCTCCAGGAAGGAACCAGAGCACGATCGGAATCAGGATCACGAAGATCGCGAGTGTCCTGAACTGACGGGTGAGATACGCCGCCGCGCCTTCCTGTACGGCGCGCGCGATGTTCTGCATGCGTTCGGTGCCCTGGTCGGCGGCCAGGACCTCGCGCACGAGGCCGCCGGCCACGGCTAGCGCGATCAGGGCCACGGCGGCGACCACGACGACGATGGTGATGTTGTTTCCGCTCAGGGACAGCGCTGAGGCTGGCTCGGCGGCCAGATAGAGGCTAGACATCCGTTCTCCTCGGCAAGACGGGTACGTCCTGCCCGGACGGCGCTGCGGTATGCGGAGGGCCTGGTCAGCGGCGTCCGGGTTATGGGCTGCCGCTTCCGGTTGAGTCCCGCTGTTGTGCCGGATCACCTTGGCCGGTGCCGGGAGTCTACGCACGGGTTCCGCGGATATGAAGGCTCTTGGGGTCGCCAATTATCGGCGCGTCCACTAAGTCCCTGACAGTGGGCCGATTTGGTATTGACAGGGAAGAATTTCGTGTCGGTTACGGCCACCGCCGAGCACCAATTATGACCAGACCGAAATACAGGCAGACCGACTACGGCAGGGTCCGAGCGAACACGCGGTCGAGTTCCGCATGTGGCCGGACCGAACATCCGCTCGCGCTCCACGCGACCGGAGGAGCATGCGGCCGTGCGGGCACCTGGTCCGGACGGCATGCAGCCCGAAGGACATGCGGCCCGAACGGCATGCGGCCCGAACGGCATGCGGCCCGAACGGACGGCATGCGGCCCGAAGGGCTTACTCCTACGGTCAGGCGGCCAGGCCGGGCACGCGGTTAGGCGGTCGGGCCGGGCATGCTGTCAGGCCAGCCGCGCGGTCAGGCGGCCAGGCTGGGAACGTGGTCGCCTGCCGCGTCACGGTGCCCAGCCCCGCGCGCTGGAGGAGCGTCTCCCTGGAGGGACGCCCGCCCCGCGCATCGGGTGGGGCCAGACCGGCTTGCCGTACAGAAGACCGACCTGCACACCGGAGCAAACCCGCACCCCCGGGATACGGCCAGCCCACACCGAACAATCCCTCAGGGACTGACACGGCTGGGGGCGGGCCAGCTCATGCGGATGCGCATGCCCTTGGGGCTGGGGAAGACCTCGACGTCGTCGGCGAGGCCCGCGATCACCGCGATCCCGAAGCCGGACATGAAGGAATCGGACAGCGACCCGAGGTCGAGCGGCTGCTCCTGTTTGATCTCGTCGCTCGGGGCCTGATCGCTGACCGTGACCTCGAACCGCCCCGAGTCGTCCTTGAGCTCGATGCGGATCGGCTCCCCCGGGCAGTGGGCGCGGTGCGCCTCCACGGCCCGGGAGCATGCCTCACCGACGGCGAGCCTGACCTCGTCAAGAAGCGACTCCTCCACGCCCGTGCGGCGGGCGATCGCCGTGGCGACCAGCCGTGCGGTCCGCACGTGCGCGGGGAGAGCGCTGAACGTCAGCTCGACGGTAGCCATGACTACTTGTCTCGGCCGTGAGCTTCCTTGGCCTCGTCGACCGAAGCGTAGATGCCGAACACCTTGGTCAGACCGGTGATCCTGAAGATCTTCAGGATGCGCTCCTGCGTGCACACCAGCTCGAGGGAGCCGTCGTGCGCCCGAACCCGCTTGAGCCCGCCGACCAGGACGCCCAGCCCCGTCGAGTCGAGGAAGTCGACCTTCTCCATGTTCACGAGGAGGTGGTAGCTCCCCTTGTTCACCAGGTCGATCAGAAGCTCACGCAGCCTTGGCGCGGTGTAGACATCGATCTCACCCTCGACCTCAACGATGGT
Organism: Nonomuraea sp. NPDC059194; assembly: GCF_042754765.1. Classification (NCBI taxonomy): domain Bacteria; kingdom Bacillati; phylum Actinomycetota; class Actinomycetes; order Streptosporangiales; family Streptosporangiaceae; genus Nonomuraea; species Nonomuraea sp. NPDC059194. The sequence continues at coordinate 117,126 of NZ_JBHZBH010000020.1, forward strand.
GAGTCGGTCGTCCTGGTGGTGATCCAACTTCAGATCCACAGATCCTCCAGCGCCTCGCCTGCGAAAGTACCCTTGCGGGCCTGGCAGTGTGGAACTGCCCGACCCCGACGCGCGGCATTCAACCACGGTCGCTGCTTGTGTCTATACGAAATCACGATTCCCGGCCACTTTGCCCATGGATGTCAGACTGGAAACCAGTGAGTTCCTCCGCTTCCTCCCCACACCGAGTCGGTCCACTCCTCCATCACCTGCTCGGCGTTCCCGCACGCCATGATCGGGTCACCCATGTGGAGCACGTTCCTGCACGTCAGGCGGGTAATGTTCGCTGGCCGGAGTGGGTTCATGACCTTCTGATTACGCGCTTGGCGAACCAGGGGATCTCGGGGCTTTGGTCGCACCAATATGAGGCCGCCGATCTGGCACGTCGTGGCCGAAACGTGATCATTTCCACAGGCACGGCGTCGGGCAAGTCGCTCGCCTACCTCGCTCCCGCCGTCACGGCCGCCATCGAGGGCGGCACGATCCTCTACCTCACCCCCACCAAGGCGCTCGCGGCCGACCAGCTGCGCGGACTGAGGGAGCTGCGGATCGCCCAGCTCCGCGCGGCGACCTTCGACGGCGACACCCCGTTCGAGGAGCGGGCGTGGGTGCGCCAGCACGCCAACTACGTCCTCACCAATCCCGACATGTTGCACCGTGCCCTGCTGCCGCAGCATTCGCGCTGGTCGTCGTTCTTCCGGCGGCTGCGGCTGGTCGTCGTGGACGAGTGCCACGGCTACCGCGGGGTCTTCGGCTCCCACGTGGCGCAGATCCTGCGCAGGCTGCGCAGGGTGTGTTCGCGGTACGGCACGACGCCGGTGTTCGTGCTGGCCTCCGCCACGGCCAGCGAGCCCGCAGCGTTCGGGACCCGGCTGACCGGCCTTGAGATGGACGAGGTGACCTCTGACGCCTCTCCCAAGGGTGCGACCACGTTCGCGCTGTGGGAGCCGCCCCTGACCGACCTGCGGGGCGAGGGCGGGGCTCCCGTACGGCGGACGGCCGCGGCCGAGACGGCCGACCTGCTGGCGGACCTGGTGCTGGCGGAGGTCAGGACACTCGCCTTCGTCCGGTCGCGCCGGGGAGCCGAGACGGTGGCGTTGACGGCCCGGGCCCGGCTGGAGGACGTCACCTTCGGCACCCCCCGCCACTTCGCCCACACCTTCCCCCTCCCGACCGACCTCACGCGATCGGAACCCCAACACACGATCGCGGAGGACACCGGCCTCGGGGACCCCACGCCATCCGCCGCCGCACCGTGCGATTCCGCCTCGTCCGCCGTCCCGCCGCCCGGCTCCGCGCCGTCCTCCGCCCCCGCCCCGTCCGGCTCCGCCGTACCGGCTCCCTCTCCCGCGGCCGACGACGGGACCAGCCCGCGCGCTCCGAAGGGCACTCTCGCCGACCGGGTCGCCGCCTACCGCGCCGGTTACCTCTCGGAGGACCGCAGGGTCCTGGAGAAGGCCCTGCGCACCGGCGAGCTCCTCGGCCTGGCCACCACCAACGCCCTCGAACTCGGCGTCGACGTCTCCGGCCTCGACGCGGTCCTGATCGCGGGCTGGCCGGGCACCAGGGCCTCCCTCTGGCAGCAGGCGGGCAGGGCAGGACGCGCCGGCCAGGACGCGCTCGCCGTCCTCATCGCCCGCGACGACCCTCTCGACACCTACCTCGTCCACCACCCCGAGGCGCTGTTCGGCCGCCCGGTGGAGGCGATCGTGCTCGACCCCGACAACCCCTACGTCCTCGGCCCGCACCTGTGCGCCGCCGCCGCCGAGATCCCCCTCACCGACGACGACCTCTCGCTGTTCGGCCCGACCGCCGAGAGCCTGGCGGCCGACCTCGTCGAGCAGGGCATGCTCCGGCAGCGTCCCGCCGGATATTTCTGGACCCGCCGCGAACGCGCCACCGACCTCGCCGACATCCGCGGCTCAGGTGGCGCGCCCGTCCAGGTCGTGGAGTCGTCCACGGGACGCCTGCTCGGCACCGTCGACGAGCCCTCCGCGCACTCCACCGTCCACACCGGCGCCGTCTACCTGCACCAGGGCGAGACGTTCCTCGTCGAACTCCTCGACCTGGAGGCGGGCATCGCCCTGGTGTCGTCCGCCGAGCCGGAATACAGCACGTTCGCCCGCGATGTCACCGACATCTCCGTGCTGTCCACCCTCCGCTCCCACGACCTCGGTACGGCCCGCCTGAACTTCGGCGAGGTCGAGGTCACCCGCCAGGTCGTCTCCTATCTCAAGCGCCGCCTCCAGACCGGCGAGATGCTCGGCGACGAACCGCTCGACCTGCCGCCACGCACGCTGCGCACCCGCGCCGTCTGGTGGACTCTGCCCGCCTCCCAGGTGGCCCCGCTGGCCGAGGAGGGCATCGACCTCGGCGGCGCTGCACACGCGGCCGAACACGCCTCGATCGGGTTGCTCCCCCTGTTCGCCACCTGCGACCGCTGGGACATCGGCGGCGTGTCCACCGAGCTGCACGCCGACACGGGGCTGCTGACAGTGTTCGTGTATGACGGGCACGAGGGCGGAGCGGGGTTCGCCGAACGCGGCTACGCCCGCGCCACCGACTGGCTCACCGCGACCCGCGAGGCGATCGCGTCGTGCGAGTGCGAGCGGGGGTGCCCCTCGTGCATCCAGTCGCCCAAGTGCGGCAACGGCAACGAGCCGCTCGACAAGGCCGGCGCCATCCGCCTCCTCGACACCCTCCTCACCACCGAACCTTGACCCCACCTGTGATACGGCTCGTCCGGAAGACACGGGCCGTACTGGATCGCGGGCCGCACCCGAGGTCATGGGACCGCGAGCCGCACCGGACGAACTCAAGGAAAAGCAAGCCGTACGCAAGATCGAACGGACACGGGCCACACCCGTGACCGGAGGACGCGCGCCACACCCGTGACCGGAGCGCGTACCGCATCCGACAACAGAGGACGCGCGCGCCACACCCGAGGTCGGGGCGCGGGACGCACCCAGGACCGGAGGACGTGGGCCGCACCCGAACCGGATGGCACACGCCTCACCAGACACCGGAGGACGCGGGCCGTACCGACAGGTGGTGGGTCAGCTCTCGCCGCCCAGGTGGCGCCGCCCGATGTATGCCGCCTCGTCGTCGTCCGCCGCCCAGAAGTCGCCCGCCCCGGGCTGCGGACGCTCCCAGAACCCGCTGTCCTCCATCGAGCGCGGCGCCGGTGGCAGGTAGTCGTCCCAGCGGTCCTCGATCCGGGCCGCCGTCGGCCGTACCGGCGGGATCTCAGGCTCGGCCGCCACGGTCGTCACCGCCGAGCTGGGCAGCGCGAGGCGGATCGGCTCGGGCCGTACCGGAGGCTCGGCCTGCTTCGCCTCCTCCGCGCTCACATACATCGGCAGCCGCAACCCCGCGCTCTCCGGCCCCGGCTGCTCGGGAACGTGCGGCTGGGGCTTGCGGGTCTTGGCCACCGCCAGCACCACGGCAGGTCGGCGCGGCGCGGCGGCGGTCGGCGGGATGCTGTCGCCAGGCTGCGGCGCGTCGGCCGTCGGCGGCACGGGCGCGGCCTGCGGACCACCGCCCGCGGAGGCGAGCGCTCGCCTGCGCGCCCACGCGCCGCCGTGCGCGGCCAGCAGCAGGAGAAGGAGGCCGCCTGCCACATAGATCCCGTACTGTCCGATGTTGCCGATCGACGACTCGGACGACTGCGCCTTGACACCCGTGTCGACCGTCGCCGCCTCGGACTCCTTCGCTGGCTCATCCTCGGCGGACGGCACCAGCACCTCATCGTCCGCCTTCTTCGGCTTGGCCGTGGGGAGCCGGTACTCGCCCTTCTTGTCCGTTTCCGTGGCGGGCAGCGCGGGCATCTTGCTCACGCTCTTCGGCACGGTCTGCTGCGGTTTGACCGTCGGCGTCACCCGCTTCTTCGGCGGGATCGACGGCAGCGGCTCCACGCCCGTCCGCGTCTTCTTGGCCTGCTCGGTGCCGCCCGTCTGCGCCTGCTTGGTCTGCGCCGCCTTCGGCTGCGCGGGTGGGGACGGCGCGGGGATGTTCACGTAGGCCGTGTTCGAGTTGCCCGAGCCGAGCATCCCGCCCTCGCCGTCGCTCCTGTAGGCCTTGACCGTGAAGCCCACCTGCTGGCCTGCGGCCTTGCCCGGTACGGCGAGCGTCGCCTTGCACGAGCCGCCCGGGCACGCGCTGTCGGCCGACACCTTGCCCACCGAACCCGACTGGCTGGTGGAGATCTCGTAGGACTGAAGGTCGGGCTCGGACCCCTTGCTCCACGTCACCACGATCTTGTCGCCACCCGACAGCGTGGCGGCCACCCCCGACGGCGGCTCGGCGGGGATCGCCTGGCGCAACGTCGAGGTGCTCTCGTCCCACTTGCCGCCGAGCAGCTTGCCCTTCTGGACCAGCCGGACCTGGTAGCTGCCGTTGGCGTGCTCGGCGGGGTTCCAGGTGTAGGTGACGCGCTGGTTGCCCTTGGCGACCTCGGTGCCGTCGACGTAGAGGATGGCGTCGAAGGCCAGGTCGACGGTGCCCTGGATGGTGACGGGCGCGTTCGTCGTCACCCGTGACGGCATGTCGATATCCGCTCGGGCCTGCGCCGGCGTCGCCACGCCGAACACCGCGGCTCCGATCACGATCGGCATCACCACGCCTGCGGCCATCAGCCTGCGAAGTGCCGTCACGACGCTTCCCTTCATCGAGAGCCTCGCACCGCCCGACCCCTCGCCCCCGACGAGCGACCAAACGGCGACCGGAAGTGCCAGTTCCTCGAATCCGCAACCGTCAGCCTCGACGGTGTCGTGCAGCCTAGCGAGAAAGGTCCGCGATATTACAGACCTCACCACCAGACGGCATGGACCGAAGTAAGCGCGACCTTATGGGAGAATTCCCGCTCTTGGACACGCCGTCCAAGAAGTCGTGATTCGATTGCGACATTGCCCCTCTGGCCTCTCCCGTCACCACCGTCGATATCGCGACTCCCCCAGGTTCAGCGACTTGAGCCGCCGCCCCGACCTCACCAGAGGGCACATCGGCGAGCTGAAGGGGGACGGTCTCGGCGAGCCTCCCCGACGGCTGTGCACCCCCGCCAGCAGGCTTGATCGCGGTGTCTTGCTCACGGGTCTCCGTCGCGACGAGGGTCCCTCGATGGGGTCGGGTTGAGAATTGACAGGGGCTCGGACAGCGGTCGCTTGCATGGCAGTGCCATCGGTCTCTTCACCGCCTACAATCACCGCCCATGACCGACCTGGACGAGCAGGGCCGACCGGAGCCTCCTCTTGCCTCGGACGAGGCCGCCACCCTCCTGGGCTTCCTGGACTACCAGCGCGCCACCCTGGCGTGGAAGTGCGCGGGTCTGGACGCGTCCGGCCTTCGAGCGACCGTCGGCGCCTCGTCGATGACCCTCGGCGGGATGCTCAAGCACCTGGCGTACGTCGAGGACAGCTGGTTCTCCCGATGGCTGCACGATCGAAACCGGCAGCCCCCATGGGACACCGTGGACTGGAAGGCCGACCCCGACTGGGACTGGAACTCGGCCGCCGAGGACACACCCGAGCAACTTCATGCCCTCTGGCGGGAAGCCGTGGCCCGCTCCCGCACCCTGGTCGCGGAGGCGCTGGCCGACGGCGGCCTGGAACGGCCCGCCCGGCGCACCTGGCCCGACGGTCGAGCCCCTAGCCTGCGGTGGATCCTCGTCCACATGATCGAGGAGTACGCCCGGCACAACGGCCACGCCGACCTCCTCCGAGAGTCGGTGGACGGACTAACCGGGGAGTAGCCGCCCTCGTTGCTGGGTGGTTAAGCCCTCAGGAGTCGGTGTCGCCGCCGTACAGCAACCCACCTGTCTTAATGATCAACATGGTGAACTGGAGCGTATTCAGCCCCTTCGAAGCCCGCTTATGGCAGACCTGTCAGATCATCGCCGTGCGCTTCTTCAAGCATCCGGGCGACCCCGACCTTCCTCGGCCGACGACCACGATCCCCCTGCGTCCGAGTGACCTCGTGTTCGCTGCCGAGACCGCGAGGGTGCGCTGGCTGAAGTCGAAGGCCCCCCAGCCGTACGAGCGCGCCACCTACCGCGACGCCATCGGCATCAGCAACGCGAACGACATCAGGTACGCCCAGTTCGGCCTGGCCATGAGTGACGAGATGAGCAAGTACACGCCAGGAAAGACAAGGATCTCGGGGTGGGCATGCTGACCATCACTGACTGCGGTCTCACCTTCGAGCGGCCTCGCCAGCCGAACCTGGTGGTCTACCACCAGCGCGTCGAGGGTACCGACCTGACGGCCGAGGGCGTCGTCGAGATCGCCACCGACAAAGCGGACGGCACTCGACTGGTCTTGGAGCACCACACCCGACCATCGGATGAGCGCCGTCGGACGAACACCGACGCACGAGCGCCATCGAACGAATACCGACGGACGAACACCGTCGGGCGAACACCGTCGGGCGAGCACCGTCGAGCCACCACCGCCGAGCCACCACCGCCGAGCGAGCACCGCCGAGCGAGCACCGTCGAGTGGGCACAAAGGTGTACACAGCGTTGGGTCCGCGGGAGGAGGCCAGCCGGTCCTCCCGCCTGAAGGATCGCATCATGACAATCGCCCTGTTGCTGACCCTCGCCGCGCTGGCGATCGTCGACAGCACGAGCTTCGGCACCCTCGGCATCCCCATCTTCCTGTTGCTGTCCTCCCAGCGGTCACAGGTGTCGCGCCTGATGGTCTATCTCGCCACTGTCGCGATCTTCTATTTTCTGGTCGGTGTGGCGCTCATGCTGGGCCTGTCCACATTGCTGGAGAACTTCGGTGATGTGCTGCGCAGCCGTACCGCCTACATGATTCAGCTCGCCCTCGGAGTCGGCCTGTTCGCGTTGAGCTTCCGGTTCGACCCCAAGCGGCGTAGGAAGCTCGGCAAGCCCGAGCACCGCTTCGAGCCGCGCATCGGCGGGCCGCGGGTGATGGTGATGCTCGGGCTCACCGCAGGGCTGCTCGAGGTGGCGACCATGGTGCCGTACCTCGCCGCCATCGGAATGATGACGACCTCGAGCCTGCCTGTCGCGCAGTGGGTGCCGCTCCTCGTGGCGTACGTGCTCATCATGATCTTGCCGCCGCTCGTGCTCGTCGGGCTCCGCGGCGTCGCGAGAGGGTGGCTGGAGCCCAAGCTGGAGCGATTGCGCGCCTGGATGGCCAAGCATTCGGCATCGGCTGTCAGCTGGGCCCTCGCCATCGTGGGCTTCCTCCTGGCTCGTGATGCGGCGGTGTATTTGTTCTTCCGCTGACGCCCAGCCCGCTCGGCTATCGTGCGGCGAGCGACCATGGCCACTCAGGGGCTGGGTGTTCGCGGACTTGATTCCCGGGCTGGGGCTGTCTGCGGACTTGACTCCGGGGCTGGGGCTGTCTGCGGACTTGACTCCGGGGCTGGGGCTGTTTGCCGCCTTGAGGGTGTGGGCAGCGCAGGGGTTGCGGCGGCTGGACCGGCGCGAGCGCGTGCATGGACGGTGCGTTCGCCGACTCCGGGGAGTGAGAGTCCGACAGCGACCGTCACGTCGGCCGTTGCCTCGGTGAGAGCGCAGCGGACCAGCCGGGCACCGTTCTGGACGGCCAGGCGGGATGCGCGTTCACACGCGTTCTCGGGGGAGGCGAGCGCCCATCTGGCGGCCACGAGGGCGCTCAGGTCCGCTGTGCTCTGTGCGCGATGGTGGGCGACTCGAACCGTCCCGAGCAACGCGAAGGCCGTCGCGACCGTGAACAGCACCGCCGACAGGGCCACACACCACAACGTCGCGGAACCCCTGTCCGGCGGTATGGCGGCTCGCCGGCTGCCACGAGACGCCGGGGACCGTTCGACGACTCCCCGCCGTCGAGGGCCACGTGGCGTGGGTCGCTCATGGCGCGCCGGCGGTCGCTGAGTGTCAATCGACGCCGCTCGTCGTTCAACGCCACGTGCCAGAAGCCACCACCAAGCGCCACCCGATACGGCCCGCCGTTCGGTGTCATGCGGCGCGGGTGGTCGACGAGGGTCCAGCGACGTCGATGGCGGTTCCTCTGGCGGAAGCTGCCGTCGGACACCATGCGCTACGGATGGGCGTTCGAGGTCACGCGGGGCGGATGGCCGATGAGAGTCGACTGGCGTCGCTGGCGGTGCGACCTCACGTTGGAGAAGCCGCCGCCGAGTGCCAGACGGTACGGCTGGCCCTGCGAGCGGGGCGGGTGGTCTTCTTGGACCGCAGACTGCGGTTGGGCATCTCATGCTGCTCTTCTCCCTCGGGCCTGGTCCGAGCGCTGGGAACGCACAGTGGATCTGTCGAACTCGTCGTCCGTCCACCGCTCGAGGTGCCGGTGGTTGTGCGGGTGTCTGGGGGCGTTGGTGTGCGGTCAGGGTTGGGCGGCGCCGGGTTCTGTTGCCGTGACCGCTGAGGCTTTGACCTCCACGGGCGGCAGTGCGGAGGCCCAGGACGGGCGAGCCTGAGTCGTGATGTCGACGCGGGTGACCTCGGCACCTCTGGTGATGTCTATGTGGGCGCCCCGGGGAGCGATTGCCTTGGTGCGCTCGCGGACTTGGGCGAGTGGTTCTCCTCGGGCGGCGGCTCGGGCACCTGTGCGCGCGGCGTCGACGCAGCGCAGGTGGGTGTTGACCACGGTGACCGCCCACAAGGCAGCGGCCAGGACGACCATGAGGGCTGGCAGTACCGCGGCGGTCTCCGCTGTCACGGAGCCTCTTGAACGTGGACTCGGTGCGGGTGGCGGGCTGGCGTGGCTTGGTGCGGTACTGGCCATCGGCCGGGCCGCAGGCCGAGCGGATCGTGCGTCGGCTGGACAATCGGGTCCCGAGCTCATAGACGGGCCACGCGACGCGAGCCCCGGCGAGCACGCGACCAGCGCACGGCCCGCGATGGTGTGGTGGTGGGGCGACGATCTCGGCATCTGTGGGGCTCCGCTGTGGACGACGAAGGGGATCTCGGGGGCCGGGGTTCAAGCTGCGGCCCCCGAGGCGGCTCATCCGAGATGGCGGTGTGTCAGGCAGGCATGGCGGTGTGGAGGAGGGTCAGCCGGCCGTGTTGAGGGCGCGGTTGACCAGCGTGGTGAGCATTTCCTGGACTTCGGTGCTGGTGACGACCTTGAAGAGCAGGGCTGCGAAGCCGCAGGCGGCGATGGTGCCGACGGCGTACTCGGCGGTCGACATGCCGCGGTCGAGGCCGAGGCGGGCGGCTTGGGCGGTGCGGGTGGTCCACAGCCTGTGGACGGCGGCGCGGGCACGCTTGGCGAACGGGGTGATGGAGCGGGGGTGTCGCATCGTTGCCTCCCAGGGTGGGGCCGGGTGGAGTCCGGCGATCGGGGGTCCAGATTCGCTGAGCGGTTGGGGGTCGGGAGGGGCCGAGTGCGGTTCTGTGGATAAGCAGGAAAAGGACCGGCGGGGTTGTGGATAACTTCACGACCTCGGCCCAACGAGTGGCCGACACCGTGGTCGGCCACGCCTGACGCTGACCGTGTCTTCAGGGGATGAGGACGCCGGCGGCCAGGCCCGCGACGACGGGGATGACGCCGAGGAGGACGAAAGCGGGCAGAAAGCACAGGCCCAGAGGAGCGACGGCCTGGACGCCGACTCTGCGGGCGGCGGCGAGCGAAGCCGTACGGGAGGCTTGTCGGGCGTCGTCCGCGAGTCGGGTCAGCACGTCGGCAATCGGGGCGCCGCTCTGGGCCGCCCGGGACATGGCGCGGGCGAGCGGTCCCATGGAGGGTTCGCGAGCGAGGGCCATCCAGGCGGGTTCGGGGTCGGCGCCGAGGCGGAGCTGACCGCTCACCCAGGCGAGGCGCTGTCCGAGGGGCCCGCCGACGGCCGTGGCGGCGATCTCGGTGGCGGCGCTGACGGGCTGGCCCGCCTGGAGGCAGGCCACCATCAGGTCCATCGCGAACGGCAGGTCGGCCGTGATGCGCTCGCGGTCACCACGGGACTGGTCTGCCGCCTGTTTGTGGACGAGTACGGTGGCCAGCGCCCCGACGACCGGGCCCGCCATGACGCCCGCGACACCGCCGACCAGCAGCATGGTGATGACCGCGACGCCGCAGCCGGACATGATGGCCCGGCGACCGGGACGTCGTCTCGCGGCGACGGCATGCCGGGGAAACCAGTCGGCGGCCGAGGGATGCGGTCTGCCACCGAGTGAGGCAGCGGGGCCATCTGGTGAGGTGGCCAGGCCGTCTGGTGAGGTGGCCAGGCGATCGAGTGGGATGGCGGGGCGGAGAGCGGCGAGGCGGTCTGCCGGGGTTCGCGAGGGGAACGACAGCCAGACCGCCAGGAAAGCGCAGGCGATCGCGACGATCACGCGGACTCCGCTCGGGACGACATCCGATGGGTCCACCACAGTCCGCAGGCGTCGAGGGCCACGCCGACGATCAGACAGCCCAGTCCCGGGAGGCTGCCGAACAGGAAGCCCAGCGGGTTCATGCCCAGGCCCGCGGCCATGAGGAGACCGAGCGCGGGCAGGGCGGCGAGCATCCTGGCGGTGGCTCGGGGGCCGGCGAGCTGGGCGGACACCTCGCCTCGGTGGGACTGAGCGGCGCGCAGCGAGCTGCCGACGCGGTCGACCAGCCCGGACAGGCCCGCGCCCACTGACACGCTGACTTCCCAGCAGGCGGCCAGCCGTCGCAGTCCTTCGCCGCCTTGCTTCGGGGCCACCTCGCGAAGGGCCGCCGCGACGTCGCCACCGTCCCGCGCGGCTGCCACCAGGGGGCTCAGCGGGCTGGAGAGTGCGGCCATGGGGTTGAGCGAGCCAGGGAGCGTGGTCACGGGGCTCAGCGCGCCGGGGAGCGCGCCCCTATAGCTCAGCAGGCGGGGGCGCGTGATCGCGGGGCTCAGCGGGTCGGAGAGTGCGGCTTGGGGGCTCAGTGGACCGGAGAGTGCGGTCACGGGGCTCAGCGGGCCGGGGGGTGAGGCCGGAGGGTTCAGCGGGCCGGGGAGGTCGACTGCGGCCAGGGCGCGGGTGAGGGCCTCTCCTGGGGTACGGCCGGCGGCCAGCTCGGCGGAGAGCGCTTGGCACAGCTCGATGGAGGCCACGCGCCAGGACTCGGCTTGGCGGGCGGCGGACGGGCGTTTGACCCTGGCCCAGAAGGAGGAGGGCCACGGCAGTGATGGTCGGGCGCCGAAGAGGCGGTCGAGGCGGAGCCGGGCGTGGGTGGGGCCGGTCCATAGCCAGACGGCGAGCGCCCCGCAGAGTGCGGCGGTGATGGTCATGTGGATTTCCGTAGTCGAGGGACGGGCTGGTCCTGGCGTGTCAGTGCGTGGGCGGGCTGGGGCTGTCGGTCGCGGGCGGACAGCGGGTCTCTCAGGGGGCAGGCAGGGGATCCCGCGGGCGGACAGGGGTCTCTCGGGGAGCGGGCAGAGGGTCCCGCGGGCGGACAGGGCGGGCAGGGGTCCAACCGTCCCGAGGCGCGGGCGAGGAGGCTCTACCCGACAGGCGCGCGCGGGGGAGGCGCGGCTCCGACGGGCAGGGCGCGGGCGGCTGAGGGGCGGTTAGGGCTCGGGTGGAGAGGACTGGGCGGCTGAGAGGCGATCAAAGCTCGGGCGGAGACAACGGGGCAGCTGAAAGGCGGTTAGGGCTCGGGCGGAGACAACGCGGCGGCTGAAAGGCGGTTAGGGCTCGGGCGGAGATAACGCGGACCCGCTGAGAGGCCGTCAAAGCTCGGGCGGAGGAGGCGCGGGCCGGGAGGGGGCTCTGGCGGTCAGGGCTGGAAAGGCGGGCCCGATATGAAGGCGCCCCTGGTCGTCGAAGGTCAGCGCCGGGTCCCCCTCCACGAACCCCGACTCCCGGCGGGACAACAGGCAGATCTCCGACACCCGTCGCCGTCCGTCGGACCGCCGCCGGGACAGGTGGATCACCACGTCGAGGGCCGCCGCCAGCTGGCTGTGGACCGCCTCGCGGCTGAGCCCCGCCGCGCAGGCCAGCGCCTCCAGCCGTGGCGGCACGTCGGCCGCGGTGTTCGCGTGGAGGGTGCCGCAGCCGCCCTCGTGCCCCGTGTTGAGGGCGGCGAGCAGGTCGACGACCTCGGCACCGCGTACCTCTCCGACCACCAGCCGGTCGGGCCGCATGCGCAGCGCCTGCCGTACGAGATCGCGCAGGCCGACGCCGCCGGCGCCCTCCAGGTTGGCTGGGCGGGTTTCGAGGCGGACCACGTGGGGGTGGAGGGGGCGCAGCTCGGCGGAGTCTTCCACGAGGAGCAGGCGTTCGCCGGGATCGGCCAGGGACAGCAGGGCGCTCAGCAGGGTGGTCTTGCCGGTGCCGGTGCCGCCGGTGACCAGGAAGGCCAACCGGGCCTCGACGACGGCCGACAGGACGGCGACCGCCTCCGGCGGGATGGTGCCCGCGGCGACCAGGTCGGTGAGGGTGAAGGTACGGCGGGGCGGCAGCCGTAGCGACACGCACGTGCCCTCGGCGGCGATGGGCGGCAGGATCGCGTGGAGGCGCACGCCACCGGCGAGCCGGGCGTCGACGTGCGGGGAGGCGTCGTCGAGTCGGCGCCCCGCAGCGGCGGCCAGGCGCTGGGCCAGACGCCGGACCGCCCCGTCGTCGGGGAAGGTGACGGTGGTGCGGCGCAGCCCGCGTCCGTCGTCGATCCATACCTCGCGCGGCCCGTTGACCAGGACGTCGGTGACGTCGGGCGCGGCCAGCAGCGGCTCCAGCGGCCCCGCGCCGATGAGGTCGGCGCACAGGGCGCGGGCCACGGCCAGGATCTCGGCGTCGCCGTACACGGACTTCTCGGCGCGCAGGGCCACGGCCACCTGGGCCGCGCTCGGCTCGACCCCGGCGCGGGCGAGGCGGACCCTGACCGCCTCGACCAGCTCCTGGGACACGCCGCTCATGCGGCCATGAGATCGGTCAGCAGCGTGGCGCAGAAGTGTCCGAGCACCGAGCGGCCGTCGATGAGGCTCAGGTCGCCCTTGTTGAGGGCGCCTGCCAGGCGGGGCTGGTCGGCGAGGTGACCGGCGCACGGCAGGTCGAGGGTGGTGGCCACGACCGGCTCCTCCAGCACGCCTGGCCGCAGCACCATGCTCACCTCGCCGGTGTGCCGTCTGACCTCACCGAGCACCTGGGCGGCCGCGAGGACGCCTCTGACGTCGGCGGTTACCAGCAGCAGGGTGGCCGAGGCCCTGCTCAGCGCCTCGGCCGCGGCGGGGTCGAGGTGGCGGGGCAGGTCGACGACGACGAGGTCGAAGCCGCGCCGGCCCGCCTCCAGCACCGATCTCATCGCCTCGGCGGGGATGGCGGCGACCTCGCCCCGGTGGAAGGCGAGCACGGTCAGGTCGCCGAAGGCGGGCAGCGCGGCCCGCAGCGCCGTGGAGCTGACGCGGCCCTCGCGGGAGACGAAGTCGGCCCAGCGCGCTCCCTGCGACTCCTCCTGGCCGAGCAGGACGTCGATGCCGCCGCCGAGGGGGTCGGCGTCGACCAGCAGCGTGCGGAGTTTGCGGCGGGCTCCGGCCAGCGCGAGGCAGGCCGACAGCAGGCTGGCGCCTGAGCCGCCGTTGCCGCCGACGACGCAGACGACGACTCCCGCCCGCGGTGAGGGGTCGAGGGCGTCGGCGAACTCCTCCACCAGCCGCAGCTCGCCTTCGGGCAGCTCGACCACCGCGTGGCCGCCGACGGCGACGCAGCGCCGCCAGCTGTCGGGTTCGCCGGGCTGCCGGGTGGCCAGGAACACCCTGGGTCTGCGGGGTGGGCCGGTCGCGGCGACGGCGTCGGCCTGGTCGTCGCCGACCACCACGATCGGCGCCTGCGCCCAGAAGGGGCGGGCGAGCGCGGGGGTGTGGGCGACGTCGAGCTGGGAGCCTGCCGCGGCGGCGACGCGCACCAGGTCGTCGAGCAGCTCGCGGTCCTCGGTGATGACGAGGGGTCGGGTCATGGGTGCCTCCTGCCGAAGGGGACGGGCGGAGGCACAGCATGGGCGAGGAGGCGTACGGCACGCGGGACCGAACGAGATTCTGTGGATAAAAAGCGGCGACCCCCGCCGGGGGGGAGAGCGGGGGTCGCCTGACCGGTCCGGCTCCGGGGGGGTAGAGCCGGTCCCGTTTCAGAAGAAAGCTTTCAACAGTTAACCAGAGCATGGCAAGGGACTTGCATAGCAATCCCGTGCACAGTCGCTCCAGTTTCGGGAGATACCCCCGTATGCTGCCCGATCAACTCGAGTTTCGTCGAGGAGCAATCTCCAATTTTCGCCAGTTTTTTTGGGGCGTAGTTGAACGACTACAGACCGCTAGATCACTCTCCGTGATCACCAGACCGGGGTAAAGGTCTTGGTCCAAGGGCTTCACATCGCCCCTGATTCGACGTAGAAAGGTGACACGGACGACATGTCCGGGTGCGTCAGCCGGGCACCCACGCGCGACCAGCCGCGGGAGGCGCGTCGTGACGGGCTTGACCCGCTCCGACGAATACAGGTGCACGCTTGGTAACCCGGTGTGACGCGCCGGCAGACGGCGTCTCGCTCATGAGGCGCCGTCAGCTATTGGGCACTAGCGCTGCATCGCCTCGCAGATCGCCGTCGTCTCCTTGACCCCCCATGTCACCGCGGCGGCACATTGCCGTACCCAAGCGGAGACCCCCTCGGACGTGCCCGACAGGTAGGCGCGCAGCCCCTCGGCGTACGGCAGCTCCAGGTGCCCGACCTCGGCAGGGACCAGCGACTTGGGGTCGAGGCCGTACTCCACCAGCGTCAGCCGCTCGGCCGCGCGCGCGACCACGCCGTCCGCCACCCCGAAGGGGCGCAGGACGGCCAGCTCGGCGTGCACGATCGCGGCCATGACCAGGGCAGGCGCCTTGGTCGGGCTGCCGATGAGCGAGGTGAGGGCGTCCATCCTGGCCGCGGTCTCCTCGACGCTCGGGACGGGACCGAGACCGAGCGGATCGGGTGCGAAGTCGGCGGAGCCGTGGCGGGGACGGCCGAGGTCCTCCTGGGCGGCGAGTCCGACGGCGGCCAAGGTGTGGAGCCTGGCGAGCACCTGCCGTGGCGCGCTTCTCCAGGTGGAGCCCAGCCTCCCCAGCTCGGCCGACGCCCTCAGCGCCCCCTGGACGACGGGCGAGGACGCCTCTCCCCTGCGCAGCACGTCCAGCGGCACGTCGTCACCCGACAGCGCCGCCGACGCCCGCGCGCCGCGCAGCGCGGCCTCGGCCGAAACCTCGGGGCTACGGCGGCGCAGAACGCGATGCCGGTAGAGCCGGTCGACGGCCTCGCGCGCCTCTTCGACGGCTTCTGGAACACCGGGAAGCCCGGCAATGATCGCCAATGGGTCACTCACAGGATCCGACCTTACCCGCCAGTAGCCAGCAATTCGTTCGGCCCATTCCGTAATTCTGAGATTTCAGGATGACAACGTTTTAATAGCGGTTGTCAGCGGCCCAGGTCAGCGGCAGGCTCTTGGTACAGACCTGTCTAGACCTCTTGTGGTGGCCCTGGGTTGCCTGGTGAAGTGGGACAGCAACACTCAATCTGGCCATATGAAGGAGCATGAAGTGGCCCCGGAGAACCCTGGCACCGAGCCTCAGGCGCTGTCCAACCTGCTGCAGGAGAACCGGCGGTTCGCACCACCCGCCGACCTGGCCGCGGCCGCGAACGTGACCGCCGCCGCCTACACCGAGGCCGAGGCGGACCGGCTGGCGTTCTGGGAGAGCGCCGCCGACCGGCTGACCTGGGCCAGGCGCTGGGACAACACGCTCGAATGGAACCCGCCGTTCGCCAAGTGGTTCATCGGCGGCGAGCTCAACGTCGCCTACAACTGCGTCGACAGGCACGTGGAGGCTGGCAACGGCGACAAGGTCGCCTACTACTGGGAAGGCGAGCCCGAGGGCGACAGCCGTACCATCACCTACGCCGACCTCCAGCGGGAGGTCAACAAGGCCGCCAACGCCCTCACCGAGCTGGGCGTGACCGAGGGCGACCGGGTCGCGATCTACATGCCGATGATCCCCGAGCTGCCCGTCGCGATGCTGGCGTGCGCCCGCATCGGCGCCGTCCACTCGGTGGTCTTCGGCGGCTTCTCCGCCAGCGCGTTGCAGAGCCGGATCGAGGACGCCGACGCCAAGCTCGTCATCACCGCCGACGGCGGTTACCGCCGCGGCGCGCCGTCCGCGCTCAAGCCGACTGTGGACGAGGCCGTCGCCAAGACCCCCGGCGTGGAGCACGTGCTGGTGGTCCGGCGCACCGGCCAGGACGTCGCCGTGCAGGAGCGCGACGTCTGGTGGCACGACCTGGTCGAACGGCAGAGCGACCAGCACGAGCCGCAGCCGCACGACGCCGAGCACCCGCTCTACATCCTCTACACCAGCGGCACCACCGGACGGCCGAAGGGCATCCTGCACACCACCGGCGGCTACCTGACGCAGACCGCCTGGACGCACCATGCCGTCTTCGACCTCAAGCCCGAGACCGACATCTACTGGTGCACGGCCGACATCGGGTGGGTGACCGGACACTCCTACATCGTGTACGGCCCGCTCGCCAACGGCGCGACCAGCGTCATCTACGAGGGCACGCCCGACACCCCGCACCGCGGCCGCTTCTGGGAGATCATCCAGAAGTACAAGATCACGATCCTCTACACCGCGCCCACGGCGATCAGGACGTTCATGAAGTGGGGCGACGACATCCCCGCCAAGTACGACATGTCGTCCCTGCGCATCCTGGGCTCGGTCGGCGAGCCGATCAACCCCGAGGCGTACGTCTGGTACCGCGAGCACATCGGCGGCGAGCGCTGCCCCGTCGTCGACACCTGGTGGCAGACCGAGACGGGCGCCATCATGATCAGCCCGCTGCCCGGCGTGACCTCCGGCAAGCCGGGCGCGGCGATGCGCCCCCTGCCGGGCATCGTCGCCGACGTCGTCGACGACCAGGGCCAGAGCGTCCCGAACGGCGGCGGCGGCTTCCTCGTCGTGCGCGAGCCGTGGCCCGCGATGCTCCGCACGATCTGGGGTGACGACCAGCGCTACATCGACACCTACTGGTCGCGGTTCGAGGGCATGTACTTCCCCGGCGACGGCGCGAAGAAGGACGACGACGGCGACCTGTGGCTGCTCGGCCGGGTCGACGACGTCATGCTCGTGTCGGGCCACAATATCTCGACGACCGAGGTGGAGTCGGCGCTGGTATCGCACCCGAAGGTCGCCGAGGCGGCGGTCGTGGGCGCGACCGACCCGGTGACGGGGCAGGCGATCGTGTCGTTCGTCATCCTGCGGGGCAGCGCGGAGGAGAGCGACGACATCGCGGCCGACCTGCGCAACCACGTGGCCAAGACGCTCGGGCCCATCGCCAAGCCGCGCCAGATCCTGGTGGTGCCCGAACTGCCGAAGACGCGGTCGGGCAAGATCATGCGGCGACTGCTGCGTGACGTGGCGGAGAACCGGAGCATCGGCGACGTCACGACGCTGGCCGACAGCACGGTGATGAACCTGATCTCGGAGAAGCTGCCCAGCGCCAAGTCGGAGGACTGACCCCAGCGCAGCTGGTGGATGTCGATTTCGACTCCGGCGGCGGCGCAGTAGGTTTGCCAGCGGTGGTGGGCGGCGGCGTGGGACAGCGGCCCACCAGCGCCGTTGATGCTGGCGCGGAGCAGTGGGGTAGCCGGCGCGGGCCGGGTCTTCGACGTACAGGCCGCACACCTCCAAGGCGCGGGCGCCGCAGACGTAGGCGGTCTCGAACAGCAGCCGGTCCAGCGGGAGGTCCTTGCGCGGCCGCCGGGTGCAGATCGCGGCCAGCACCTTGGCGACGTCGGCGGCAGCTCGGCGATCTCGGCCGGGTAGGCCCGGATCGGCGTCGCGGTCAGCTCGGCGATCTCGCTGCCGTGGTGGGCGACGAACTGCAGCAGGTCTCCGCGGTAGGGGCGCCGGGTGTGCGCTCGCACCAAGCCCGTTGAACAGCGAGCTCCGCGATCGCCGAGCCACCGAAGCCAGATCGCCGTGAACTTCAGCGATCTGGCTGGGCGGTTGCACTGCGCGGCCGTGCTTCAGGCCGCCATCTGATCCGTTCTCTCTTCGTGGCTCGTCGTCGCCATCGCATACGGGCGGGCGGCAACGGCGCCATGGCCGTCTCGGGTGGGCTGATGGTCACGCGCGATGGTGCGGATAGTGGCGGACCGGGCTGTCGTGTCGGCCGGCCACAGTGCCCAGGCCGCCGCGGCGGCGGTGAACCCGATCGCGGTGAGCACTCCGGCAGCCGTGGTCATTCCGGCTCCAGAAGCCAGCCATCCGGCGAGCGGGTAGGTGAGCAACCAGGCGGCGTGGGAGAGGGAGAACTGTGCGGCGAAGGCGGCAGGGAGGTCGGCAGGCGATACCGAGCGTCGGATCAGGCGGCCGATCGGGGTCAGCACCGCAGAGGTGGCGGCACCCAGCACTGCCCACGCGATCAGCAGCGACGGCCAGGACCGGACGCCCGCGGCCAGGCCGGCGGTGAGTACGGCAAGGACCATGATGAGAACGAAAGCGGCGGGCAGCATCGCCGTCCGGTCGCTGAACCTCTCCAGCATTCGGGGAAGCAGCAGGGCCACGGCCATCGACCCGGCGCCGAACGCGCCCAGCGCGAATGAGACGTCGCCGGCGGCGCGGTCCAGGTGATCGCGGACCAGGACCACGGTGTTGACGATGACCATGGCGCCGGCGGCTGCGACGGCCAGGTTCAGGGCGAGCAGGGCGCGCAGTTGCGGGGTGGTTCCGAACAGCCGGATGCCGTAGCCGGCTTTGGCGAAGGCGCCGCCGCTGCGCTGAACCGGTGTCGGCTTGGGGAGGACGACGGATACGACGAGTGCCGCGGAGGCGAGGAATCCGAGAACGGTTCCCAGGAACAGCCAGTTGTAGCTGATCTGGGTGAGCAGTGCGGCGGCGAGAACCGGGCTGAACAGGCTTTCCAGGTCATAGGCGAGCCGGGACATCGACAGTGCCCGGGTGTAGTCGCGCTCGGCCGGGAGCACTTCGGGGATGGTCGCCTGGAAGGTCGGGGTGAAGGCTGCCGAGGCGGCCTGCAGCAGGAAGATCAGGACGTAGACATGCCATACCTCGGTGACGAACGGCAGGGCGAGCGCGACGCCGGCGCGGATGAGGTCGGTGGCCACCATCAGGGTCCGGCGCGGGATGCGGTCGGCAATCGCGCCGATCATCGGGGCGATGCCGACGTAGGCGACCATTTTGATGGCCATGGCGGTGCCGAGCACCGCTGAGGCATCGTTCCCTCCGGCGAGGTCGTAGGCGAGCAGGCTCAGCGCCACAGTGGCCAGCCCGGTGCCTACCAGGGCGACGGCCTGCGCGGTGAACAGGTGCCGGTAGGTGCGGTTGCGTAGGACGAAGAACATGACCCTGCCCTCTCGGTGCGCGAAACCCAGTGCGCATATGTGCGCATTTGCGCACACATTAACCGATGGGGGTAGCGAGGTATTCCGGGATCTTGACTGCCAGGAGGCCCGCCGCGGCTACGGTTTGGTGAAGTCGGGGTTGGTTGATTGGGTTTGTCGCTATCGTCCGCGCCGTGCCGGTGGAGTTTCTGACCGATACTGGCGCATGTGCCACCGAACCGACTGTCGGCGCTGGCCCGCTACGAGCTGGGGAGTAAGACGCCGAACCTGGCCCGTGCGAGCGAGGTGGAACACCCGCTACGCCGACGCCACCGGCGCGCACCTCCGCCTGCATCCGCCCAAGGACCGCCAGGTGCTGGATGAGGACGTCGCCCGGCTTTCACCGCTCGGCCACAAGCACATCACCCGTTGGGCCGCTACAGCTTCACCGCCTCCCAGCCCCGCGACGGGCTTCGGCCCCTGCGTGACCCGGCTGTGTCCGATGACGAGAAGGACGAAGGCGAATAGGGGGAGTGCCGTTCCTTAGGCGCGGAGGGGGCGGTCCTGAGTGGTGAGGTCGGGCAGGACGAAGGGGAGCCAGCGGGCGTTGCCCTCTGAGGTCCGGGCGCTGGGGGCGAGCGTGACGTCGGGGTGCACATCTCCTTCTGCCTGGATGAGTGCGGCCAGGGCGGCGGCGGCCTCGGCGTCGTCCGCGACGCGTTCCAGCCAGTCGACGACGGTGGCCGCCACGAGGGCCCTCCTCTCGGGTCGGTACCACCAGAGGAAAAGTAGCTCTGTGTAATCGTTCGCGGCTCTCCTAGCTCGACCAGCGGCCTGTAAAGAGTTCGTCGTCCGGTGGCGAACCGGGCAAGGGGTCATGTCCCGGCCGGAGCCCCTCGAGCGCTATCGCGATCAGCCGGCGGCGAGCCTCGGCAGCGGCGGGGAGAAGATCGTCCCTGCCCTGCTTGCGAAGCTGTTCCACCACCGGGGAGCGGCCGAGCTGCTCGATGAGCAGGGAGATGTCGACCGCGCTCACATCGGCGCGCAGGACGCCGGACTGGTGTGCTCGCCGTACCAGCTCATTGAGCAGCTCATCACCGCGCCGGGACTTGGCGCTCATCTCCTGGGTCACCTCGATGGTGCCGGCAATGGGGCCCAGTGAGCCCTGCCCGAACTCGGCGCAGCCGCGGACGAACGCCGTCAGTCCCACCCACGGATCGGGATCGGCCAGTCCCTGCTCGGCCGCTTGGTTCCAGTGGTCGAGGGACATCACGCTGAGCTGCTGGAACAGCTCCTCTTTCGTCTTGAAACGGCGGTAGAGGCTTCCGATGCCGACACCCGCACGGGCTGCGATGGCGGCGACGGACGCGTGTGCGCCGTCTTCGGCGAGTACGTCGCGGGCGGCCTGGAGCAGTGCGCGGTCGTTGCGTTCTGCGATGTCGTTGCGTGTGGTCATCGTCACAGACTCTATCAGTTGCGGAGTGATTCGCTCCGCCGTAACCTCAACTGACGGAGCGAATCGCTCCGGCACTTGAGGAGATGGGTGACATGAACCTTGAGATTGAGGCGATCAAGCAGGTCGTCCGCGAAGCTGAAGAGCTGCAGAACGACGTCGCCGGTTTCACCGGACTGCTGACCGAGGAGGTGTCCCTGGTCAACTTCACCGGCATCCGGCTACGCGGACGCGACCAGGTCAAGGAGGTCATGTCCAAAGCACTGACGACCCCGCTGAAGGATGTGCTGACCACGAACGAACTGCTCGATGTCACGTTCCTGCGGCCGGACGTGGCCCTGGCCAACCTCGTCAAGCACGTCAACGACGGCCGGACCGGAGCGCTGACGTTCGTGATGGTCAAAGACGACGGCACCTGGCGGATCGCGCTGGCCCAGACCACCCCGGTGGTGAGGTCATGAGTGTCGCGCTGGTCATCGGCGCCACCGGCCAGCAAGGCGGCGCCACGCACGTCACCTGCTGAGCCGCGGCTGGCAGGTCCGCGCCCTGGTCCGCGATCCGGAAAGCCCCGCCGTCGCCCGGCTGGCCGGCGCCGAGCTCACTGTCGGCGACGTGGAAGACTCCCTGGCTCGGGCCATGCGCGGCGTGAACGCGGTGTTCAGCATGCAGGCCCTGGCCTACCAGCCGGAAACCCTCAAGGCCGAGGTACGGCAGGGCATGCGCGTCGCCGACGCCGTACTGGACGCCGGGGTCGGGCACCTGGTCTACAGCTCGGTCGGCGGCGCCGAGCGGCGCACCGGGATCGAGCACTTCGAGAGCAAAGCGGCGATCGAGGCGTACATCCGCATGCCCGTATTCCCGCACGGGGAGCGGGGTTCAGGAGTGCCAGGGCTCGCCGGTCACCTGATGCTCGGCGTGGCTCAGCGCCTCGACGACCAGCCTGCGCAGGTGTCCGTCGCGCAGCGAGTACACAACATGCTGCCCCTCCTTGCGGAACTGGACCAGGCCGGCCAGGCGGAGTTTGGCCAGATGCTGGCTGACGGCGGGCCTGGCTGCACCGCTGGCCGTGGTCAGCTTGGTCACGTCCGCCTCTCCCTCGGCCAGCAGCCACAGCAGATGCAGCCGGGTCGGATCTGCCATAAGGGCGAACACCGAACTCGCCGTCTCCAACTGCTCCCGGTCGGGGGTTCGCAGGTGTCGATGGACGGCTGAAGGTGAGGAGTGATCGCGCTCTGACATGCAGCCATCGTATGTGCGCGCCCTGGGGAGCCCCACGCCGGACTTCGCCATCGTCACGCCCGGTGGAAGGATGCCCCAGGAGGCTACCCGGTCGGCTCCGTCGTGGGCTGCTGGTCATCCTGCCCGCTAAGCCTGACGTAGGTGGGTTTGCCGGGGAGGTTCTGGTGAATTACCAGAACGGCCGAGCCGCTCGCTCCAGCGGTCGCCGGCTCGAACCAGACTCTTAGGACGCACTCGTCATCGACGTCAAGGTCCTGATTCGCGCAGGCGCCGTCGTGCTGAAAACTCCCGGGGGACTCTCCTTCAAACTCGATTTCCAAGATCTTCAGCGTGGCGGTACCCGTGCTGAGAATACGTACTTCTTCTGCGCAGTTCACGCTGGCGCATAGATTCAGGGATTTCGGTGTTACGGCGATATTGGGCGCCTTTTTCGGCCCTCGTGGCCGAGTTTCGGTCATGCCCCCGCGCTTCGTATCAGAGCTCGCTGGATCGCCGCCGATCTTTATCTGCCCGGAAGTGATCAACGCGGCTGTGATCGTCGCACAAGCGGCAATCAGAGCCGCGGTAATGGCCACACCTCGGGTCGACACGATGTTTCCTCCGGACGGGCAACGGAGTCCGGCCGCAGCATCCATGTGCGGCCGGATACAGTTTTCGGCATTCACCTGCTTCTGTCCACAAATTTTGACGCCACGATCGCGTGCATTCCAGAGCAATGGTCGTATTCCTGGATAACGGGGCAGTCATCCCAATGTGGGTTTTGGACTTAATACCTGTTTTTGAGCGTCGACGCCGTGCCAGAAACGGCTTGGGGCAGGATCCGGCCGCCCGTGACGGCGAGCAGCCGAGCTTGCAGTAGACCGTCAGGTCAGATTGGGCAGAGGGGACAGCCGGCGACGAGTCTGAATCCGTTCAGCTTCCGCTGTGCGCGGAAGGGCCACAGCATGGGCCAGACCCGGGCCGCGGCGGTGGCCGCGGCCTGTGTCGGCATGGGCCGGGAGCGGGCCAGTGGTACGGCGATGTCCTGTCCGTGCACGAGGACGTCGATGAGCGGTTCGAGGTAGGTCACGCCGGGCGCCTTCCTGCGTGATCCGACCATGCCGCGGAGCAGGAGGGCGTACTGCTCGACGGGCAGCTCGGCCTGTCGCACGGCGGTGTCATGGATCATGCGGTTGACGTTTCAGCGGGTTCGGAGCGTCGCCAGTGTCGCGGGAAGCAGGCCCATGTGGGCGAGAGTCAGGTGCGCCGCGACATCTTGCACACGCCAGCCGGCGCACAGGTGATCGACCATTTCATGGGCGGGACCGCCCTGTCGGCGCTCAGCTCGCGCGAGCGTGATGTGCTCGGACTCCTGGCGCAGGGGCTCAGCAACCTCGCCATCGCCCAGCGGCTGTTCCTGTCGGAGCGCACCGTCGAATCCCACCTCGGCTCGATCCTGGCCAAGCTCGATCTGCCGCCTGATGCCGAGCACAACCGGCGTGTCCGCGCGGCGCTGATGTGGCACAACCGGTGCTAGGTCCCGTGGATCTTTGATGGCGTTTTGATGTAGATCGGGGTCCCAGTAGCAACGGCGCAGGAAACAACGTCAACACAGGTCAGCGGCCACCCTCGCAAGCTGCGCCCGAAAGTCCCCTGGGGGCTCTGACCTGCATACCGATACTACCGGGACCCCAAGCCGTCCAGCACGAAGTGCGCCTCCCGAGCGTTCGGCACGATGATCTTGGCGCCGCCGCCGGACACCTTGGCCAGGCTCAGCTCGTGGTGGTGGTTGACCAGGCAGCCGTGGGGTCGTTGTTGGCGATCACCTCGCGCTGGCCGAAGTGCAGCCATCACCGTGTTCACCTCGGCGCGCAGGGCCGAGGCCATCGCATCCAGCGTCGAGAACGCCGGCAGCTCCAGCCCGGTCTCAACCAGCTTCTCCAACGCCGCGCTGATCAGGTCCGCCGGGTTGTTCTTCGAGCGTCCGGATCACCTCGCCGGCGACCTTGCGGGCCTGCGCCCGATCGTAGGTGAGCCCGACGCGCTGGCGGATCAACGCCCGATGCAGCTCACGCGCCGTGATCTGCCGCTTGAACCGCGGATACGCCGACCGCTCGATCGAGGTCACCCGCCGCCGCCCTTCTCCCCGAAGCCGGCCTCAACCCCCGATCTCACCCACCCACCTCAAAGGCACCAAACCGCAACCCACACCACCTTCAAGATCGCGATTGTGGCTTACCTTGGCTGGACCCCCTCCAGCACCCCAGCCCCGTCCAGCCCCACCCCCGGGGCTGGTCGTTGTGGGGTCACCTGGCGAGGTCTGGGTAAAATCATGCCTAGGTGTGCCGGGAAGTCTGGTCGGCGGAATGAACTGATCGCACTCGTACCGCCAAGGGGGAGACCGTGCGCCGAGCCGCCGAAGTGTGGCCGTTCCGACCGACCGTCCGCTATGCCCGTACCCTCGCCGAGGCCCTGCGCACGGAGACCATCGGCGGCGTGATCATGCTCCTCGCCACGGTCGCCGCCCTCATCTGGGCCAACCTCTCGTACGACTCCTACGCGGCCCTGCGCACGACCACGTTCGGCCCCGCGAGCCTCCACCTCGACATGGAGCTCTACAAGTGGGCCCAGAACGGCCTGCTCACGATCTTCTTTTTCGTCGCGGGCCTGGAGGTGAAGGAGGAGTTCGTCCACGGCGAGCTCGCCAACCTGCGCAAGGCCGCCCTCCCCATCATCGCCGCCATCTCCGGCATGATCGTCCCTGCGGTCGTCTACCTCGCCGTGAGCTGGGGCGCCGAGAACGCCACCCGAGGGTGGGCGATCCCGACCGCCACCGACATCGCCTTCGCCCTCGCGGTGCTCGCCGTGACGGCCAGCGCGATGCCCACCGCGCTGCGCGCGTTCCTGCTCACCTGCGCGGTCGTCGACGACCTCGGCGCCATCCTGATCATCGCGCTCTTCTACACCGACCACCTGAACACCGTCATGCTGCTGGCCGGAGCCGCCGTCCTCGCCCTGTACGGCCTGCTCCAGCGCAAAGGCGTCAGAAGCGTGTGGATCCACCTGCCGCTCGCCGTACTCGCCTGGTACTTCATCGAGGTCAGCGGCGTGCACGCGACGGTGGCGGGCGTCGCGCTCGGCCTGCTGACCAGGGTCACGACCAACGGCGGCGAGGACAGCTCGCCCGCCGAGCGGGCCGACCACCACCTCAGGCCGCTCTCGGCGGGCTTCGCGGTGCCGGTGTTCGCGTTCCTTTCGGCCGGTGTACGGCTGGACGGCAACAGCCTGAGCATGATCTTCAGCGATCGGGTAGTCCTGGGAGTGATGGCAGGACTGGTCATCGGTAAGTTCCTTGGCGTGTTCGGCGGTTCGTGGCTGTCGGTACGGCTGGGCATCGCGAGGCTGTCGAAGGAGCTGCGATGGCGGGACATGGCGGCGGTCTCGTTGCTCGGCGGCATCGGCTTCACGGTGTCGCTGCTCATCGGCGACCTCGCGTTCGGCGCGGACCAGTCGCGGGCCACGGCCGTGACGACGGGGATCCTCGCCGCCAGCCTGGTCGCATCGGTGCTGGCGGCGGCGCTGCTCCACCTCCGCGTGCGCAGGCGTCGTTACGAACTGGATGATGTTTGACACGGGCACCTGGCCCCGATAGGAGACGTTCATGCCGCAGACTTCCGAGGAAGAATCCCTGGGCGCGCTGGTCGCTCAGGCGAGCGACCACATCTCGACCCTGGTCCGCTCGGAGATCGAGCTCGCCAAGGCCGAGCTCAGGTTCGACGCCAAGCGGGTCGGAACCGCCGCCGGGCTGTTCGCGGCCGCCGCCTTCATGGCGCACCTGTGCCTGATCCTTGCCTCCTTCGCGATCGCCTACGTGCTCGTGGAGGTCGGCCTGCCGCAGTGGCTCGCCTTCGCCATCGTGACGGTGTTCTACTTGCTGGTGGCGGGGGTGCTGGTGTTCGTCGGCGTGCGCAGGCTGAAGGGCCTGGCCGCGATGAAGCGCACCACCAGGTCGCTGAAGGGCCTGAAGGAGATCGCCACACCGGAGGGCGAGCTGGTGAAACCGGATGCCTGACGAGAGTTACGTCCAGCTCGAAGGGCCGTGGACGCATCGGAGCGTGCACGCGGGCGGCACGCGTTTCCACATCGTGGAGGCCGGAGAAGGCCCGCTCGTGCTGCTGCTTCACGGCTTCCCGCAGTTCTGGTGGACCTGGCGCCACCAGCTGAGGAGCCTGGCGGCGGCGGGCTACCGCGCCGTGGCCGTCGACCTGCGCGGCTACGGCGGCAGCGACAAGCCGCCGCGCGGCTACGACCTGCCGACGCTGGCCGGTGACGCCACGGGCCTGATCCGCGCGCTCGGCGAGACGGGCGCGATCGTGGTCGGCCACGACTGGGGCGGGCTGCTGGCCTGGACGATGGCCGTCACCGACCCCAAGTCCGTGCACCGCCTGGTGGCGGTGTCGGCCCCCCATCCGGTACGGCTGCGCGGCGCCCTGCGCACCGACCCGTTCGGCCAGCTCAAGGCCAGCGGCTACGCCTTCGGCTTCCAGCTGCCCTTCCTGCCCGAGCGGCGGCTGACCCGCCACGAGGGGGCAATGGTGGGCAGGCTGCTCGACGACTGGTCGCGTCCCGGCTGGCCCGACGCCGACACCGCCCGCGTCTACCGCGAGGCGTTCGGCATCCCGGCCGTGGCCCACTGCGCGCTGGAGTACCACCGCTGGTTCGGCCGTTCCCAGCTGCGTCCCGACGGCATGCGTTACGCGCGAGCCATGCGCACCGAGGTCGAGGCGCCCACCCTCCACCTGCACGGCGCGCTCGACACCTGTGTCCTGCCGCGCACCGCGCAGGGCTCGGGCCGCTACGTCGCCGCGCCGTACCGGTGGCGGCTGATGGAGGGGGCGGGGCACTTCCCGCACGAGGAGACGCCAGAGACGTTCGACGCCGAGCTGCTGGTCTGGCTGGCCGACCCCGAGCCGGACAGATGAGGGCCGGACCGATGAGAGACAGAGACCCGCAGGGACGGCCGCGCAACGCCAGACCGCGCGACGAGTACGGCAGGCCGCTCCCCCACGGCGCCGAGGGCGTCGCCAGGGTGCCCGACGACTACGCCCCCACGACCGAGCAGGCGCTCGCCGACGCCCGCGCTTTCCTGGCGGAAGGCCGTCCCTTCCACGCCCACGAGGTCCTCGAGGGTCGCTGGAAGTGCGCCCCCGACGAGGAGCGGGAGCTGTGGCAGGGGCTCGCCCAGATCTGCGTCGGGCTCACCCACCTGCAGCGCGGCAACGGGCGCGGCGCCGTCACGCTGCTGTCCCGCGGCGCGGCCCGCGTCCAGCGCTACCGCGTGCCGTACGACGAGGTGGCCGCGGTGGCGCTCACGCTGGAGGAACGCAGCGACCCCGCGACGGCGATCACCGCCGTCCTCGACGCGCTCCGCGAGATCGGCTAGTCGCAGTCCATCGTGTCGGCGGGCACCGTGTCGTGCTCGCCCCTGATCGCGTCGGGCCTGACCTCGCCCGCGGTCAGCACGTAGCCGGTCTCGGCCTGGTTGGTCGCGGCGGCGAAGATGACGCCGAACACCCTGCCGTCGACGGTCAGCAGCGGGCCGCCCGAGTTGCCGGGCAGGACCTTGCCGCGGATCGCGTAGACCTCGCGCTCGACCGTGCTCGACCGGTAGATGTCGGGCCCCTTGGCCATGTGCTTGGTGCGGATGCGGGCCGACTCGGCGGTGAACCCCTGCCCCTTCGGGAAACCCGCGATGATCGCGTTGTCGTTCTTCTGCGCCGTGCCGTCGAAGGCGAGCGGCTGGATGCCCAGGTTCGGCACGTGGAGGATGGCGATGTCGCGCTTGGGGTTGTAGACGACGACCTCAGCCTCGCGCGACTTTCCCTGCTGGTCGGTGACCCTGAGGTCTCGGGTGACTCCCGCGACCACGTGCGCGTTGGTCATGATGCGGTCGGGCGCGTAGACGAACCCGGTGCCCTCGATGCGCTTGCTGCAGCTCGGCGCGGTGCCCTGCACCTTGACGATCGCCTTCTGCGCCTTCTGCAGCTTCGGCCCCTGCAGCTGGCTGCGCGGCGCGGGCGGCGCCACCTCGACGAACGGCCCGTTGGCGATCGCGTCGAAGACGGGCGGGAACTCCGACCTGTCGATGAAGTCCTTGAACGGCGGCTGCCAGTTGCGCATCGCGTCGGGCAACGCCTCGTCGACGGTGTTGAGCAGCAGGGAGTCTTTCACCTGGGTGCTGAGCACGACGAAGGAGGTGGAGACGATCAGCGAGCCGATGAGCCAGGCGATGACCAGCACCGACAGCGCGCTGGCGAACGTGCCGCCCACGGCGTCGGCCACCCGCGCCGGCTCCCACGTCACGTGGCTGCGGACCACCGCCCCGATGGTGGAGGAGGCGAACTGGCCGATCGTGGCGGTCAGGAAGACGATCACGATCGCGAGCAGCGCCTGCTCGGTCTCGCCGTCGACCACGGCCTTGGAGATCGGCGGCGCGATGAAGATGCCGAGGAAGGCCCCGCCGATGAACCCCACGAAACTGAAGGCGCCGATGACGAAGCCCTGCCGGTAGCCGGAGATGCCGAAGGCGATCATGAGGACGATCAGGATGAGGTCGAGCAGATCACCGCGCACGCTTCAAAGGTATCTACCGACACGGTCAAGCGTGAACGTCTTCCGCTACGACCCGCTCCGTGTGGGCAATACCCTGCCCATGATGCGCGATCTCATCGAGGCGGCACTCGACGACACCGATCCCGGCGGACCGGTGCGCTGGCACGTGATCTCCACTCTGCAGGAGCGCGGTGACCTGGAGACGTTCACGGAGGCGCGTCGGCTGTGCGCGGGCGAGGACGTCACCGAACGACTGCTGGGCGTCGACATCATGGGCCAGCTGGCCACGTTCAAGGACAGGGCGCTGCCGGTGCTGCGTTTCCTGGCCGCCAGCGAGGACGACCCCATGGTGCTGTTCTCCGTCCTGATCGCCTTCGGTCACCTCGGGGACCGGCGCGCGCTCCCGTCGGTGATCGAGCTGGCCGCCAGCCCCGACGCCAGAGTGAGGTACGGCGCCGCCTACGCGCTCCCGAACGTCCTCGGACGGCCGCCGGATCCCGCCGGGCTGGCCGCGCTGCGCAGGCTCAGCCTCGACGCCGACGACGACGTGGCCGACTGGGCGACGCTCGGCCTTGCGCTAACCACGGGCGGCCAGGTCGAGGACATCGGGCGGTAGATCCTCCACCTGACCGGCGTCCCACGGCCGCTCCAGACCGCCCTCACGCAGCACCGCGTCGAGCACCATCGCGGTGAACCCCCACACCAGCATTCCCCGCACCCTGAACGCCGGGCCCACGTGCCCGGTCGGAGTGCGCAGCAGGATCCGATTGACCGGGTCGACCAGCTCGGCCAGCGGGACGCGCTCCACGGACTCCACCTCGTCGGGAGCCGCGGCGTACACCGCGCACGGGGTGTGCCACCAGCCGATCACCGGGATCACCCGGTTGTCGCTGTGCCACACGAACAGCTCGGGCAGCGTGGCCAGCACCTTCACGCCCTCGGGGTCGATGCCCGTCTCCTCCGCCGCCTCCCTGAGCGCCGCCCCCACGGGACCGTCGTCCTCGGGGTCGACGCCGCCGCCGGGGAAGGCGGGCTGTCCTGCGTGCCTGCGGCCGCGGGAGCTGCGCTGGATGAGCAGGAGGTCGGGGCCGTCGGGGCCCTCGCCGAACAGCATCAGCACGGCGGCGGGGCGGCCGCCTCTGGCGGGTGGGCGCAGGCCTCGGGGGACGGGGGTGTGGACGGCTCGGGCGGCCAGCCTGTCCAACCAGTCGGGGACGTCGGTCACGCCTACCTCCAACGCATCATGCCGTCGCGAGCTTCCCCGGCCACCCTGCCAGCTTCGGTCGCGCCTCACCGGCCTTCCGGGCGTCTTCCAGGTCGGTACGGCTGGCGTCCTACGGAGGGACGGCGGGGCGGCCGACGCCCCGAACCCTCCCCACCCAACCCGAGCACACGGGCCGGGGCCCTTCGGAGGCAGGGAGACGGCACCTCCCGCCCGCGACGGAGGCAGCAGGCCCGGGGCTGGGGCGCCCGGGGGTCGGACATCGAGCCGAGGTCCGGGGATCCCGGGGTCCGGAGGCTCGGGGGTCCCGAGGGTCCCGACGGCGGCGGTCCCCGAGGCCGGAGATCCCGAAGTCCCGGAAGCGCGGGATCCCGGGGTTACGGAGGTCCCGAGGGGCCGGAAGGCGCGGGTTCCGGGGGTCACGGACGTCCCGAGGGGCCGGAAGGCGCGGGATCCGGGGGTCACGGACGTCCCGAAAGGCCCCGAGGTCCCCAGGTCCCGGGATTCGGGGAGGTCCGGGAGTCCGAGGCTCCTGGGACGTCCCAGGGGCTCCGGGAGGTCCCTGGAGGTCCCGTGGGGTCGAGGGTCGAGGGTCGAGGGGCGAGGGGCGAGAGGCGAGGGCAGCGGGTCCCGAGGGGCGACGGGTTACGAGAACGGGCCGGGGCGGACGAGTTTGGCGGCCTCGGCGGCGTCGGTGGGGCCGGTGCCGTACGACGGGCAGAGGGCGGCCAGCGGGCACACCCCGCACGCGGGCCGGCGAGCGTGGCAGATGCGCCGCCCGTGCCAGATCACCCGGTGTGAGAACACCGTCCACTCCCGCTTGGGGATCAGCTCCGCCACCACGTGCTCGATCTTCACCGGGTCCGTCTCGTCGGTCCACCCGAAGCGCCGCACCAGCCGCTGGAAGTGCGTGTCGACGGTCAGCCCCGGCACCCCGAAGGCGTTGCCGAGCACCACGTTCGCTGTCTTGCGCCCCACTCCGGGCAGTTTGACCAGGTCGGCGAGCCGTCCTGGCACCACGCCGCCATGCGAGGCGCATACTGCCTGGGCCATCCCGATGATGCTGTTGGTCTTCGCCCTGAAGAATCCGGTGGACTTGATGAACCCTTCCATCTCGTCGCGGTCCGCCGCCGCATAGTCCTCGACGGTGGGATATTTCGCGAACAGGGTGGGAGTGACCATGTTGACCCGCTTGTCGGTGCACTGGGCCGACAGGATCGTGGCGACGAGCAGCTCTAACGGGTTGGCGAAGTCGAGCTCGCAGTGAGCGTCGGGGTAGGTCTCGGCGAGGATCCTGTTCATCCGCCGCGCCCGCCGTACCCGACCGAGCGGGGTCTCCGACCCCCACTTACGGTTCGTCGCCATCCCGCAAGCGTATGGCCAGCCGGTTCTTCCCGGGAAACGATCCATTGAGTAACGCTTTGAGGGGTTCAGTCCGTAAACTCCCTCCTGGGAACTTCGTGGCGACCAGCAGGTGGCGTCCCCTCAGGCCATTGCGCATGGGTCACTCCTGACCTCTGCAGTGGGGTACGTCACAATGGCTGCTGAGGAGGCAGAGTGAACACCGAAGACGTGCTGGGCAAGGCCCCCCTGTTCGCCGCGCTCGACCGCGAGAGCGCGGCTGCGCTGCGCACGAGCATCACCGAGGTTCAGCTGTCCAAGGGACAGACCCTGTTCAGCGAGAACGAGACGGGTGACCGGCTCTATGTCGTTCTCGAGGGCAAGATCAAGCTGTCGCGTACGGCTCCCGACGGCCGCGAGAACCTGCTGAGCGTGCTCGGGCCGAGCGAGATGTTCGGCGAGCTGTCGCTGTTCGACCCCCGGCCGCGTACGGCCACCGCCTCCGCGCTGACCGACGTGCGGCTGGCGGGGCTCGGCCACGACGACCTGCGCCCGTGGCTGACCGGCCGTCCGGAGGTGGCGCTGCACCTGCTGCGGGCGCTGGCCCAGCGGCTTCGCCGGACCAACGACGTGCTGGCCGACCTGGTCTTCACCGACGTGCCAGGACGGGTGGCCAAGGCGCTGCTCGACCTGGCCGAGCGGTTCGGCACCAAGACCGACGACGGCCTGCGCGTCCACCACGACCTCACGCAGGAGGAGCTCGCCCAGCTGGTCGGCGCCTCGCGCGAGACGGTCAACAAGGCCCTGGCCGACTTCGCCCAGCGCGGCTGGCTGCGCATCGAGGCCAAGGCCGTGGTCATCCTCGACCCGGAACGGCTCTACAACCGGTCCAGGTAGTCGAGCTGGGCACGCACCGACATCTCGGCCGCGTGCCACAGCGCCTGGTCGACGTCCGCGTAGACGATCTCCACGATCTCGCGCGGCGTCCTGGCTCCTGCTGCCCGCGCGGCCCTGATCTGGTCGAGACGTTGGCGCCGGTGGGCGAGGTAGCCGTCGAGCGCGAAGACGGGGTCGGCCAGCGCGGGCCCGTGGCCCGGCAGCAGCGTCTCCGCTTCGAGCTCCTCGGCCGTGGCGCGCAGCAGGTCGAGCGAGCGCAGGTAGTCGGCCAGGTTCCCGTCGTGCGCGATGACCGTGGTGCCCCTGCCGAGGACGGTGTCGCCGGTCAGCATGGCCCTGTCGGCGGGCAGCCAGAAGCACAGGGAGTCGAAGGAGTGCCCCGGCGTGCCGTACACCCTCAACTCCAGGCCGCCGACCTCGATCACGTCGCCGTCGGACAGCCCCTCGGCGCCGAGCGTATGGCGCGGGTCGAGCGCCCGCACGGGCGCGCCGACCAGCTCGGCGAAGCGCCTGGCGCCGCCGCTGTGGTCGTGGTGGCCGTGGGTGAGCAGGATCTCGGTGACCCTGCGCCCGCCGATGTGTTCGGCGACCCTGCACAGGTGCGACTCGTCGTCGGGCCCCGGGTCGACGACGACCACGTCGGTCGTGCCGATCACCCAGGTGTTCGTCCCTTCGAGCGTCATCTCCGACGGGTTGGGCGCCAGGACGTTCTCGGCGTGGTCGGTGCGGGTCCCGTCGGGCCCGGCGAGGGGGACGTAAAGGCCGCTCATGTCGTGGTCAGCCACAGCTTGCCGTCGCGTTCGACGGCCCTGGGCATGATGGTGACGATCTCCCGCTCGGTCGCGAGGATCGAGTCGACGTCGGGGTGTTCGGCCAGCTCGGAGAGCGTCCGGTAGGTGGGCGGCATGAGAAAGATCTCCCCCTTGCGCGCCCGCTCGATCGCCTCGGCGGGACGCTGCCAGACGACCTTGTCCGCCTCCCCTCCCACGTCGCGGGTGCGCTGGCCCTCGGGGAGCGCGGCGACGAAGAAGCGGGTGTCGAACCTCTTGTGCTCGACCTCGGGCGTGATCCAGTGCGCCCACGGCCTGAGCAGGTCGGAGCGCAGCACCAGGCCCCGCCGGTCGAGGAAGTCGGCGAAGGCCAGGCTCCTGTCGATCAGCGCGACCCGGTCGGCCTCCCAGTCGTCGCCCGTGGTGTCGGCGACGACCGTGTCAGGCCCCGGGCCCGCCAGCAGTACGCCCGACTCCTCGAAGGTCTCCCGTACGGCGGCGCACACCAGCCCCCTGGCGGTCTTCTCCCCCGCGTGGAACACCCGGCCCCACTCCTTCGGCGAGGGGCCCGCCCACGCGACGGAGTGGTCGGTGTCACGCGGGTCGACCGACCCGCCAGGGAAGACGTAGGCGCCCGCGGCGAAGGCCATGGTCGCCTTGCGTCTGAGGAGGTAGACCTGCGGCCCCTCGCGCAGGATCACCACCGTGGCGGCGTCCCGCGCGGGGACCGGCTGGACACGTCCTGCCAGGATGTCGCGTGCTCGCTCACCGAACTCGCCGGGGAGCGGGATCCCGTCGTCCACATGACCTCCTCCAGAACATCACTCGGTCATGATGGACTTTCTACTAAACTTCCGCGATGAGTTCGACCTCGACCGGCGCGTCCAGCGGCAGGACGGCCACGCCGACCGCGCTGCGCGCATGCACGCCGAGGTCGCCGAACACGTCTCTCAGCAGCTCGCTGGCACCATTGCCGACCTGCGGCTGGGCGGTGAAGTCGGGCGCGCTGGCGACGAACACGACCACCTTCACGATCCGCTTGACCTTGGACAGCTCGCCGATCTGGGACTTGACCGCGGCCAGCGCGTTGAGCGCGCAGATCCGCGCCAGTTCGCGGCCCTCGTCGAGGCTCACCTCGGCGCCGACCTTGCCGGTCTGCGCCATCTTGCCGTCGACCATCGGGACCTGGCCCGAGGTGTAGACGTAGTCGCCGGTGCGCACGGCCGGGACGTAGGCGGCCAGCGGGGCGACGACCTCGGGCAGGGTCAGGCCCAGCTCGGCCAGCTTCTCCTCGGGGGTCATGCCTTCTCCCTCTTGAAGTAGGCGACCAGGCCCTGGCCGTCGGGGCCCGGCACGATCTGGACCAGCTCCCAGCCGTCCGCGCCGAAGTTGTCGAGGATCATCTTCGTGCTGTGGATCAGCACCGGAGCGGTGAGGTACTCCCATTTCTTCATGGGGGCCAGCGTAGTGAACCGCCCCATCCCGGACCGCCGCGCGGGGACCCGCCAGGGCTGGCGAGTGTGATGAATCTCAAGGCGGAGGGCAAGTAACCGTTCGGTAGCCTGGCAGATGTGACTGCTAGGGACACCGATTGGGACGGCGTGCGACTCCACGTCGTGACCGGTAAGGGCGGCACCGGCAAGACGACAGTGGCCGCCTCGCTCGCCCTGGCCCTGGCCTCAGGCGGTCGCAAGGTCCTTCTCGTCGAGGTCGAGGGAAGGCAGGGCATCGCCCAGATCTTCGACCTGCCGCCGCTGCCGTACGAGGAGCGCAAGATCGCCGTCGCCCCCGGCGGGGGCGACGTCTACGCGCTGGCCATCGACCCCGAAGAGGCCATGCTCGAGTACCTCGAGATGTTCTACGGCATGCGCCGCGCCGGACGCGCGCTGACCAAGATGGGCGTCGTCGACTTCGCCACCACCGTGGCTCCGGGCTTCCGCGACGTGCTGGTCACCGGCAAGACCACCGAGGCGGTACGGCGGCGCGGCAAGAACGGCAGGCGCGTCTACGACGCCGTGGTGCTCGACGCCCCGCCCACAGGTCGCGTCAGCCGCTTCCTCAATGTGACCCAGGAGGTCGCGGGCCTGGCCAGGGTCGGCCCGATCAAGAACCATTCGGACCTCGTGAGCGGCGTGGTGAAATCCCCCGAGACGGCTGTCCACTTCGTGACGGTCCTGGAGGAGATGCCGGTCCAGGAAACGCTCGACGGCATTGCCGAATTGCGTTCGGCCGGACTTCCCGCGGGCGGCATCTTCATCAACATGGTGCGTGAATCACTGCTTCCCGAAACCGTTCTTGACTCCGCTGTCAAGGGCCGATTCGACCCCGCGGAGATCGCGCTTGGTCTCAAGGCGGCCGGTCTGGCCGACGGCGCGAGCAACGCGGCGGCGGTGGCGGAGGCTCTGGCCGAGGAGGTCGTCGAGCACGCCCGCCGTACCGAACTGGAGAAGACCGAGCGGGCATCGCTGCAGGAAGCGGCGCTGCCGTGCTACGAGCTGCCGCTGCTGGCCGACGGCGTCGACCTGGCGGGGCTGTACGAGCTGGCCGAGACCATCTGCACCAAGGGAGCAGCGTGACCAGGATTCCC
Source organism: Nonomuraea sp. NPDC059194 (assembly GCF_042754765.1). Classification (NCBI taxonomy): domain Bacteria; kingdom Bacillati; phylum Actinomycetota; class Actinomycetes; order Streptosporangiales; family Streptosporangiaceae; genus Nonomuraea; species Nonomuraea sp. NPDC059194. Next base: position 152,540 of record NZ_JBHZBH010000020.1, read on the forward strand.
CCGGTTCTGGACGTCGACGCGATCCTCGACGACAGCCACACTCGCATCGTGGTCTGCTGCGGCTCGGGCGGCGTGGGCAAGACCACGACCGCCGCCGCGCTGGGGCTGCGCGCCGTCGAGCGCGGGCGGAGGGCGGTCGTGCTGACCGTCGACCCGGCCCGCAGGCTGGCCCAGTCGATGGGGCTCACCGAGCTCGACAACACCCCGCGCCTGGTCCACACAGCCACGGACGGCGAGGGCCAGCTGTTCGCCATGATGCTCGACATGAAGCGGACCTTCGACGAGATCATCGAGGCCCACGCCGACCCCGAGCGGGCCCGCCAGATCCTGACGAACCCCTTCTACCAGTCGCTCAGCTCCAGCTTCGCGGGCACGCAGGAGTACATGGCGATGGAGAAGCTGGGCCAGCTGCGCCGCTCCGACGAGTGGGACCTGATCATCGTCGACACGCCGCCCTCCCGCTCCGCGCTCGACTTCCTCGACGCGCCCGAACGGCTGGGCCGCTTCCTCGACGGACGCTTCATCAGGCTGCTGATGGCCCCCGCCAAGGCCGGGGGGCGCAGCGCGTTCAAGCTGCTCAACGCCGGTTTCGGGCTCGTCGCCGGAGCGATGACCAAGCTCCTCGGCGCCCAGGTGATCAAGGATCTGCAGACGTTCGTCTCGGCGCTCGACGCGGTCTTCGGCGGGTTCAGGCAGCGCGCCGAGATGACCTACAAGCTGCTGCAGGCGCCCGGCACGGCCTTCGTGGTCGTCGCGGCGCCCGAGCGCGACGCGATGCGCGAGGCCTCCTACTTCGTCGAGAGGCTCGCCGAGGAGCGCATGCCGCTGGCCGGGCTGGTGATCAACCGGGTGCACCTGTCGCCAGCCGCGGGCCTGTCGGCCGCCCGCAGCGCCGCCGCGGCCGAGGATCTGGAGGCCAGGGGCGAGCACGACCTGACCGCCGCCGTGCTGCGCCTGCACGCCGGCCGGATGCAGCTCGCCGCCCGTGAGCACCGCGAGCGCGATCACTTCGTCTCGGCCCACCCGACCGTGCCCGTCGTGGAGGTCCCCGCGATGCCGCAGGACGTCCACGATCTGGACGGTCTGCACGCGATCGGGCAACTGCTGGCCGCGGGCGCCGACACTGCAGTCCCGCGCAGCGCCTGACACCTCGATAGCAGTACGGCCGGCGGGGTCTCCGCCGGCCGTACTGTCATGACGTCAGCCGGCGATCAGCTCGTTCGTCCGCTCGTACTCCTCCTTCGCGGACTCGAGCAGCTCGCGCCACGAGTCCACGTCGGGCCGCCGCCGAAGCAGCGCTCGCCGTTCCCGTTCCGTCATACCGCCCCACACCCCGAACTCGATGCGGTTGTCCAGCGCATCAGCGAGGCATTCGGTACGGACCGGGCATCCTCGGCAGATGAGCTTCGCCCTGTTCTGAGCGGCACCCTGGACGAACAGCGCGTCCGGGTCCGCACCCCGACAGGCGGCACGGGAGGTCCAATCCGTGATCCACATTTCGACCCCACTCCCCTTAGGTGGTCAGTCGTCCGTATGGGGCCGACGGGCGCGGGCGCCGAGCCTCCGTATTCTGTTGCCGCAGAGGAGAACGTACGCAACGAGACGATCGGGCCGACAGACCCCGGCAGGACCAATTTCTCGCTAGCACCTTGACCGGGAATGACTAGTCACCTCGATCAGTCAAGGCGAAATGCGGTCCGGTTACCGATTACGCCTCACTTTCGACGTAGTCTTGGTTCCGTGCAAGCTCAGGGCAAAGACCACTCGAACCCGTTCGTGAACGTCGTGCGGCTTCTCGCCGCCGGCACGGCCGCGGGAGTGCTGGCCGCCGCCGTCGCCCTGCCCGCCGTGGGCGGCGTGGGTTTGACCGCCAAGTCGACCACCGAGACCTTGGCGCTGCGGCCGGAGAACCTCGACGAGCCGCCCCTCCCTGAGCGCACCGAGATCTACGACGCCGGCGGCACCCGGATCGCCCAGTTCTACTACCAGAACCGCGAATCCGTGAAGATCGAGCAGATCGCGCCGGTCATGCACACCGCGATCATCTCGATCGAGGACTTCCGCTTCTACGAGCACGGCGCCATCGACCTGGAGGGCACGGCCCGAGCCCTGGCCAAGAACCTCTCAGGCGGCGGCGTGGTCCAGGGTGGCTCCTCGATCACCCAGCAGTACGTCAAACTGGTGCAGTTCAACAAGGCCAAGACGAAGAAGGAAGCGATGGCGGCCATCGCGCCGACCGTCAACCGCAAGCTCAACGAGCTGCGCTACGCCATGGCCATCGAGGAGAAGTACACCAAAAACCAGATCCTCGAGAAGTACCTCAACATCTCCTACTTCGGCGCCAGCTCCTACGGCATCCAGGCGGCGGCCAAGCGCTTCTTCGGCAAGTCGGCCGCCGAGCTCGACCTGTCGGAGGCGGCGACGCTGGCCGGGGCCGTGCAGAACCCCGTGCGCACCGACCCGACGCTGGGCAAGACCGCCAGAGACCACCTGCTCAACCGGCGCAACACCGTCCTCGACCGCATGGCCGAGCTGGACAAGATCACCCCGGCTGAGGCAGCCGCGGCCAAGAAGGAGAAGCTGGGCTTCAAGGGCACCCCGATCCCCGGCGGCTGCGAGGAGAGCAAGTACCCGTACTTCTGCCTCTACGTCAAGCACGACATCCTCACCAACCCCGACTTCGGCGCCACGCCGGAAGACCGGGAGAAGCGACTCCAGCAGGGCGGCCTGCGCATCAAGACGACGCTCGACCCGAAGATGCAGGAAGCCTCCGAGAAGGCGATCAAGAAGTACGTCTTCGCCTCCGACAAGCCCGCCGCCGCGCAGGCGATGGTCGTCCCCGGCACCGGCGAGATCAAGGCGCTGGCCGCCAGCCGCAAGTTCGGCGACAACAAGAAGAAGAACGAGACCCTGATCAACCTGGCCGCCGACAGCAAGCACGGCGGCGGCGTCGGGTTCCAGCAGGGCTCCACCGCCAAGGCCTTCACGCTGGCCGCCGCGATCGAGAACGGCTGGAAGCTCGACGACGGCAACTCCACCGGCAAGGCCTACAGCGTCCCCTCCGTGGAGAACACCCCGTTCCGTGACTGCAAGGGCCTCAGGGTGGGCTCCCAGCACGAGGTCTTCAACTCCAGCGAGGGCGGCGGCGGCTTCAAGACCCTGCGCACCGGCACGCTGGGCTCGGTCAACACGTTCTTCATGAAGCTCGAGGAGCAGGTCGGCCTCTGCAAGGTCGTCAAGATGGCCGAGAAGCTCGGCATCAAGCGCGCCGACGGCGGCAAGCTCCAGCAGGTGCCCACCTTCACGCTGGGCGTCAACGAGATGGACCCCGTGACCGTCGGCAACGCCTTCGCCGTCTTCGCCAGCCGCGGCCAGTACTGCAGGCCGATGGCCATCACCGAGATCCGCGACAGGACCGGCAAGGTCACCGCCGCCAAGCCCAAGTGCAAGCAGGTCATCGACGAGGAGGTCGCCGACGCGGTCAACGAGGTCATGTCCGGCGTCTTCACCAAGGGCACCATGACCGAGGTCGGCGGCATCGGCCGCGACGCGGCGGGCAAGACCGGCACCACCGACGGCTACACCGCCGCCTGGTTCGCCGGCTACACCCCCAACCTGGCCTCCGCCGTCAGCCTCGGCGACCCGCGCGGCGCCTTCAACCACGACCTGACCGGCGTCACGATCGGCGGGCGCTACTACGCCTACGTATACGGCGCGTCGATCTCCGGGCGGATCTGGAAGGACTCGATGATGAAGGCGCTCAAGGGGATCGAGGCCGCCTCGTTCACCCCCTTCGACAGCGCCAAGTACGGCGGCTGCACCAAGAGCTGCGCGCCGAAGCCGCCGAAGAAGGACAAGGACCGCGACAGGGGCGACCGCGGCGACAGCCCGTTCGGCAACGCCGACGACGAGCAGAGCCCGCTGGACATCTGGGACACCGGCGACAACGGCGGCAACGGCCCCATCACCCCTGGCGACGGCGACAACGACGGCGACGGGGATGGCGACAGGCAGCGGGGCAGGGGCAACAGGGACTGACCCCTGGTCGCCGGTACGGCCCGCGTTCCCGTCCTGGTACGGCTTCGCGGGCCTGTACGGCTTCGCGGCTTGTACGGCTTCGCGGCTTGTACGGCTTCGCGGCTTGTACGGCTTCGCGGCTTGTACGGCTTCGCGGCTTGTACGGGTTTCGCGGGCGATGTTACGGCGGGTCGGCGGCGCCGCTGGAGCGGCGTGATGGACGGGCGGGCGGCGGTGACCACGGTGGGCTGGGGGCGGCTTGCCGTACAGACGGAAAGGGCGCGCACGCATCGCGGCGGCGCGCCCGTGACCCCCTGCGGACCCTAGGCCAGCTTGGCGCGGACGATCTGGGCCACCCTGCCGCCCTCCGCGCGCCCCGCGACCTTCGGGTTGACGACCTTCATGACCTGGCCCATCGCCTGCGGCCCCGACACCCCGAGCTCGGCGACGGCCTCGTCCACGATGCGGCCCAGCTCCTCGTCCGACAACTGCGCCGGCAGGTACTCCTCCAGCACCGCCTGCTCGGCGAGCTCCGCCTTCGCCTGCTCCTCACGGCCGGCGTTGCCGAACGCCTCCGCGGCCTCGCGCCGCTTCTTGGCCTCCTTGGTGAGGACCTTGATGATCTCGTCGTCGGACAGCTCTCTGGCCTCCTTGCCCGCGACCTCCTCCACGTTGATCGCGGCCAGGGCCATGCGGATCGTCCGCAGCCGTACCTCGTCCCTGCTCTTCAGTGACACCGACAGGTCGGCCTTCAGCTTGTCCTTCAATGCGCTCATGCGCTCCATCCTTTCAGGCATGATGAAGAGATGAGGAAAGCTGTCGCAATCCCCCTGTCCCTGATGGGCCTCGGTCTGGCCGGGCTCGGCTACGCCTCGGTCATCGAGCGCAACAGCTTCCGCCTCAGGCGCTTCGACGTGCCCGTCCTCGAACGCGGCCAGCGGCCCGTGCGCATCCTGCACCTGTCCGACCTCCACCTCACGCCCGGGCGCCGCATGCTCATCAACTGGGTGCGCTCCCTCGGCTCCCTCGAGCCCGACCTGGTCGTCAACACCGGCGACTCCATCGCCCACGCCGACGCCGTCCCCTCCCTGCTGCACGCGCTGGAGCCGCTGCTGTCGCGTCCCGGCCTGTTCGTGTACGGCTCGAACGACCTCTACGCGCCCAAGCCCAAGAACCCCGCTCGCTACCTCTGGCGGACCTCCAAGAACGACCGCCGCCAGCACGTCCCCTCCCTGCCGTGGCGTGAGCTCGGCGAGGGCATGGCCGCCGAGGGCTGGCTCGACATGAACAACACCACCGCCCGCGTCAAGGTCGGCGACCTCGACATCGCCGTCGCGGGCATCCACGACTCCCACATCGACCGCGACCGCTACGACCTCGTGGCCGGCCCCGCCCCCCGCGACGCCGACCTCCGCCTCGGCGTCATGCACTCCCCCGAGCCGCGCAACCTGAGCCGCTTCGCCTCCGACGGCTACCAGCTCCTGCTCGCCGGCCACACGCACGGCGGCCAGCTCTGCATCCCGTTCTACGGCGCGCTGGTCACCAACTGCGGCATCGACAGGGCGCGTGTGAAGGGGCTGCACCGGCACTCGTCCGCCTGGCTCCACGTCTCGGCGGGGCTCGGGACGTCGCCTTACGCGCCGGTTCGGTTCGCGTGTTTCCCTGAGGCTTCACTGCTGACGTTGGTCCCGCGACGCTGACGGGTCACATGTACTGCTGAAGTCCGCTAGACTCATGCAGGCACGCACAAGACGGGCGTGCACCGGGGTGTAGCGCAGCTTGGCAGCGCGCTTCGTTCGGGACGAAGAGGCCGTGGGTTCAAATCCCGCCACCCCGACTGGGTTTTCCCAGTTCAAGGGCACTTTCGAGAGATCGAAGGTGCCCTTTCTGCTTTCCTGAGTGACTAACTGCGTGACTAAGCCTCCCAGGTCAGCGGACGGGTGCCGACGGACGCGCGTCGCCGACGAAGAGGCGAGCGGTTCAAACGGACTCGTCAGCCCTCCTAGGATGACCTTGTTCGTGGTTCCTAGCATGGGGAAGTTCTCGGTTCGAGTCCGTGGCTCCCCAGGTCGGGGCCGTCGCTTGCATCTGTCTCCTGGTGGTTCCGGAACTCCGTGATCTCTGGAGGAGGGGGAAGGCGATGGTCTCTAAGCTCACGAAGTCGATGAAGTACACGTCCCTTCGGGTGTTCCTGGCGGTTGTTGGTGCAATCGGCAGCACGTCCCCGTCCTAGGGACCACGAGCCAGAAACAGCGATGCCCCCGTCCGGGAGTCCCGGCGGGGGCATCGCTGTTAAGCGGCTACTCATCTCCGAAGATGCGGTCCATGGCCACGGCCCCGCCTTGGAGTACAGGCCGGATCTGCTTGCGGTAGACGGCCTCGGTCACGGCGGTGCTGCTGTGGCCGACCAGGCGGGAGATGTCCTCAAGAGGAATCCCGCTGTCGGACAGGAGCGAGACGAAGCTGTGCCGAAGCTCCCTCGGCGCCTACGACGTGGGGCGAGACACGGTCAGAGATGCGCTCGCGAGCCTACGAGCGGAAGCGCTAATCCACACGGTACGCAAGCGGGGGTCCGTAGCAGCCAAGCCTGAGCGAGAGCCGTATGAGGTTTCGCCAGGCGCACAGGTCGTCACTCGCATGCCCTCACCGGATGAGCGTCGCGACCTTGCGACTTCCACGGAGTTGCGGGAGTTCGGTGGAATGCCAGAAGGCATTCCCGTCTTCGAGGTCCTCCCTGGACCGCGTAAGCATCGTCGAGTGCTACGAGGGGACCGCTCAGAGCTGGTCATCCGAGAGTCAGACGGAGTCGACACCTGAGGACACCCGGAAATCGCGGCGTCCTACGGAGGTCTGCGGATAGTGCGGATGACGTGAGCCTGCGGGAGTCTCACTTATTACGGGACGACCGCGCTGATGTGCGGATAGTTACGTAAGCGAGATCACGTACGTCAAGCCACAAGTAGTACTTCGTTAGGTTACGAAGTGTTGTGGGGCGAATACGGCTGGCAGCAGACGTGACAAGCGCCGGTCCAGGTGGCGAGTAAAGTCTGCAGTTCGCCGAGGACCTCATACAAGGTCAGGCCGGCGCAAGGGCTTTTGGGTCCGACCGCAGTTCGGTGCAGAATGCCTGCGCAACTGCGGCGAGGGTGACGTGTCGGTGCCAGCCGAAGAAGCTGCGGCCCTCGAAGTGCTTGAGGCCGAGACCGGTATTGAGTTCGCGGTAGTCGTG